>NZ_BAAANS010000052.1:0-58641 GCF_039529925.1 Kitasatospora saccharophila
CGGGGCTAGGAGCAGCGGAAGCGGGTGTCGGTGGTGCGGCGGAACCTCCGTCCGGGGCCGTCGGGGCCGGCGGGCCCGCCGTCCGGGCCGCTGTCGGCGGGCGGCCTGCGCCCGTCGAACGCCTCGGGCAGCGGCGTGGCGCCGCCGCCCGGCAGCGGCGGGGCGCCGGTCGGCGG
The DNA here is from genome assembly GCF_039529925.1 of Kitasatospora saccharophila. Lineage (NCBI taxonomy): Bacteria > Bacillati > Actinomycetota > Actinomycetes > Kitasatosporales > Streptomycetaceae > Kitasatospora > Kitasatospora saccharophila. Next base: position 177 of record NZ_BAAANS010000052.1, read on the forward strand.
GGCGGGCGTCGGGGGGAGCGGGCCGCCGAGCGGGGCACGGCCGGCAGCCGGGGGAGCGGGGTCGTCCGGCGGGGGCGGCGGGCGGCCGTGGTGGCGGAAGGGGCCGGTGCTCGCCGGGGCGGTCCTCGTCGCCGGGCTCGGCATCGCACTGGGCGTGGTCGCCACCGGGGGCTCGGGCGGTGGCGGCAGCGCGCAGGCCGTCGAGATGCAGCCGGTGTCCGCGACCGGACAGGAGCCCTTCACCGACTCGGTCGCCAACGGCGGTACGCCGGCCTCGACCTCGCCCAGCGGCTCCACCCCGGCCGGCGGGTCGGCGGCCTCCGGCAGTGCCTCGGCCCCGTCCGGTGCCGGAAGCCCGAGCGCGTCCGGCGGCACCGTGAACGGCGGGCAGCCCGGCCTGTACGGCGGGACCCGCGAAACGGCCAGTTGCGACGTCCCGAAGCTCTCCTCCTACCTCGCCGCCAACACCGACAAGGCCCGCGCCTGGGCCGGGGTCGAGGGCATCGACGGCTCGCAGATCAACGGATACCTGAACGGCCTGACGCCCGTGGTGCTGCGCCAGGACACCCGGGTCACCAACCACGGCTACCAGAACGGGCAGGCCACCCCCTACCAGGCCGTCCTGCAGTCCGGGACGGCCGTGCTGGTCGACAGCCAGGGCGTGCCGCGGGTGCGCTGCGCCTGCGGCAACCCGCTGACGCCGCCGAGCGGCACCGGCGGCACGTACACCGGGACGGCCTGGTCCGCGTTCCACCCGGACGGGGTGGTGACGGTGCAGCCCGCGGCGGCACCGGTGAACCGGATCGTGCTGGTGGACCAGGCGACGGGCGGCCAGTTCGAGCGCCCCGTGGGCGGAACGGGCGGAACCGACGGCTCGGCCTCGCCCAGTGCGTCCGGTTCGGGCCCGTCCGGCAGCCACTCCGGGACGGGCACGCCGTCCGGCGGCTCCTCGGCCCCGTCGTCCGGGGCGTCGTCGGCCCCGTCCTCCGGCGGTTCGGGCTCGCCCGGTCACTCCGGCTCGTCCGGGCCGGCCTCGCCCGGCGGCTCGGGCTCCGGTGCGGGGTCCGGAGGCTCGTCGGGGCCCGCGAGTTCGGCCGGAGTCCCCGGTGTGTCCGCGCCCTCGGCGGGCGAGTCGAAGGCGGCGGGCTCGGGCACGCCGTGACGGCCGCCTGCTGTCGGCCGGTCGGGCCGGTCGGGGTCGGCCGCGGCCGTGCCGGGCAACGGCGACTGCGCTCGGCGGGGCGGCCGGGGTGCTCCCCGCGGTGCCGGAACGCGACACCGCGGCGCGGGTTCAGCGGGTTGAACGGTTTCAGCGGACGAGGTAGGCCGGTACGCCGGTGCGGGCCGCGTCCAGGACGGCGAGGGTGAGCTGTGCGCGGCGGGGGTCGCTCCGGGCGGTCAGTTCGGCGCGGGTCAGCAGGACGACCTCGGTGTGCTCGGCCGGATCGAGGCGGATCGCGGCCAGCTGTCCGGCGGACAGCCGGCCGCCGTGGAAGGCGAATCCGATCTTGGCGGGCCAGCCGTTCCGGGGCTGTTCGAACACGGTGGCCAGCAGCGGTAGCCGCTCCGGGTCGGGTTCCAGCAGGATGCCGGTCTCCTCGAAGCACTCGCGCACCGCGGTGTGCAGGGGGCTGGGGTCGGTGAACTCGACGTCACCGCCTGCCCATTGGAGGCCCTTGGCCGGGTCGGTGGCGCGCAGCAGCACGGCCTTGCCGTCCTCGGTGGTGAAGAAGACGCTGCCCCACATCGGGGCGGCGGGGATGGTGGGGAGGTAGGCGGGCAGCGGCAGGTGGCCGGGCAGGGCGGGCGGCGGCGCGGTGTGGCGGCGGATCAGGTCCGCTTCGTGGGCGGCGACCGGCTCCGGCAGGTCGGCGGGCGGGGCCCAGCGGTGGGTGTCGTGCTCGGGCGACAGCCGCACCTCCCGGGAGTGGCCGAGCTGGGCGGCGATCACGTACGCGCGGGTGCGGTTGCCGCGGGAGTTGGGATAGTCCCGGTGCCCGAGGTGGGCGGTGACCCGGACGCCGGTGAGACCGGCCTCCTCGCCCAGTTCGCGCAGCCCGGCCGTGACGAGGTCCTCGCCCGGTTCGGTGCCGCCGCCGGGCAGCTCCCACAGCCCGGCCTGCAGGGTGCCGGGCGCGCGGCGCAGCAGCAGGACCCGGCCGTCCGGGTCGGTGAGCAGGACGCTGGTGGAGGTGCGCTCGATGCCGTCCGCCCGGGCCCGGTCCAGCGGGTCGAACAACGGGTCGCCCAGTGGCCGGGAGTCGGGCCGGGAGTCGGGCCGGGGGGCGGACGGTCGGGTGGCGGCCAGGGTGGCGGCGTGCTCCTGGAGGAGGCGGCGGGTGGAGTCGCGCAGGTGGAGGCGGTGCAGCTCCTCGGGGCGGAACCAGTGCACCAGGACGCCCTCGCGGAGGTCGGCCCGGTCGGGGTGGCCGTCCCAGCGGGCGGTGAAGATCCGGATCGGGACGGCCAGGCCGTGGCGGTCGGTCGTCCATTCGACGGTCAGCGGCTCGACCGCGCCCAGCGCCAACCCGGGGACTTCCTCGGCGAGTTCGCGCCGCAGCGTCGCCTCGATGGTGGCGTCCTGCGGTTCGCGGCCGCCACCCAGCAGGCTCCACTCGCCCGGCGCCCAGATGCCGGGGACGTTGTCGCGCAGGTGGAGGAGGTACTCGCCGCGGCCGTTGTGGATGACGGCGGAGGCGTTCACGGGCTCGGGCCGGCCGGTCAGGCCCGCGCCGCGGAGCTTGGCGCGCAGCCCGGGGGAGGAGACCTCGGCGAGCGGGCGCCACCCGGCCCCGGCGGCCTCCGCCGCCTGCAGGAGCGGTTGCGGCGGTTGCGGCGGTTCGCGGTCGGCGAGCTGGAAGACGAAGCGGAAGTCGTAGTGCCGGTGGGCGACTTCGCCCTCGCCCGGGTCCGGGTCGGTCTCGTTGACGTCGATGTCGACGGGGGTGTCGAGCAGGTGCGGCACCAGCCGGAGCGCTCCGGCGGGGATCCCGGTCTCCTCGGTGACCCCGCGGATCGCGGTCGCCAGCAGGCCCCCGCCGACGGGTTCGCCCGGGCCGCCCGGGCCGCCCGGGCCCGGCACCGGCCCGGCGGCCCGGTGGCGGACGTGCAGGACGCGCAGGTCGCGGTCGACGACGACGCCGCTGCAGGTGACGCGCGCGGGCGGCGTGGCGGGGTCGGTCGGGTCGGACGCGGTGGCGGACGGCTCCAGCAGCGGCCGGAGCCGGTCCCGTTCGGCGGGGTGGCGCTGGAGGTAGCCGCGGGTGGCGGCGGCGATCTCCGCGGAAGTGGCAGGCAATCGGGGCTCCGTTCCGGTCTCGCGGGACGAGTCCGCCTGCGGGGGCGGACGGCGGCAGGTCCCGGCGTTTCGAAGTGGTCGGTCGGCGGTGCCCGGGGGCCGGACGGGTGCTGGACGGGTGCCGGACGGGTGCCGTTCCAGCGGTGCCCGGGCACGGGACCGGGACGAGGACGACGGGTCGGGGCCCCGCCCCGGTGCCGTCGGCGGCACCGGTCTTCAGGAGCGGCGGCGCGGGGGCTCGATCCGCACCCGGCAGGGCGCCAGCAGTCGGTTCAGCAGTTCGGCGCCGGCCGCGGTGTCCAGCTCCACCGGCTCCGTGCCGGACGGCTTCACCAGCGCCGCCGACCCGGGCCGCTCGTAGAGCACGCAGGCCGCGGCGGTGGTGTCCCGCTTGGACATCCAGGCCAGTCCCTGCGCCCACGGCGCCTGCGCGCGGATCCAGGCCGCCCAGCGCCGGGTGTGCCCGTAGTCGGCGGCCGGGGCGTGCACCAGCCACTCGTCCTGGTGGACGGCCGCCAACTGCTCCGGCGTGCGCAGGCCCACCAGCGGAATGTCGCAGGTGGTCTCCAACCGGGACAGCACCTTGCCAGCCACCGCCTTGCGGACGATCCGCCGCCAGCCCGCGTCGTCGAACTCGATGCCCCGGACCAGCGTCTCCAGAAGTGCGGTGCGCTCGGTGAACCCGGCGTACAGGTACGGCAGTTCGGTGCCGTCACCGGTGAACGAGCAGAACCGGCCGCCGCCCCAGTGCATGTCCGCGGGGCGCGGGTTGAAGGCGGCGGGCGGGTAGGCGGCCGAGTGCAGCCGCCACAACGCCGTTCCGGCGGGCAGCAGCTCGCGGTGCGGCGTGGCGCGCACCGTCGGGCCGGGGACCATCACGTCGGGCATCCGGTCACCAGTCCGCGAGTTCGGCACGGGCGGCGGGCAGCAGGTCGGACTCCCTTACGGTGCCCAGCAGTTCGGCCGGCACCCCGGCCAGCCAGGCGTTCCTGCCCAGCCACCAGTCGGCGACGCCCCACGGGTCCTCGTCCGCGTCCAGCAGGCGGTTGACCGCCAGCACCGCCGGGAGCGGATCGCCGGTGTACCGGTCGAACTGGAACGACGGGATCACGACGCGCCCCTGACGTACCGTCAGGCGGATCAGGTCCGGCCCGGACGGGTCGGCACCCGCCGAGCGGCACTGGGCCTCCGTCCAACTCGCCCGCAGCAGCCGCTCGTCGGAGTCCAGAGGCGGACCGGGGTCGGTGGCTCGCGCGACGGCCGGGGCATCCGGCGGAGCCAGGACCGCACCGGCCACCGAGCCCTGCTCGGACGTCATGATGACCACCGGCCCGCCGAGGCCCGCCAGGGCCGCGCGCAGCGCCTCCGGGGTGTCCTCGCCGCCCTCCGCGTAGCGCGCCGAGTCGCTCTCGCCGGACGCGCCCCGCAGCGGGTGCCCGGCGGGCAGGGCGCGCTTCAGCAGGCGCTGGACGCTCCGGGCGGCGCGCACCGGGTCGTCGCCCGGATCCGCCAGCAGCGCGGCCAGTTGGCGGCGCGCGTCGGCGTCCAGCAGCGCCCACACCGCCTCCCAGTCCTCGCGCAGCGCGCGGAGCAGCTGGACCAGCACCCGTGCACCCCCTTCGCGTGGACCGTCCCGCACAATGTATCGCCTGGGCCGCTGCGGTGTAGCGTTCTCCCGGACGCGGGGGAAGCGAACGACCGCCCAGCGCACCGGGGGTGACGGGAAGTCACCTCGCGCCGCCGGTGCCACGGGTCCGGAAGGGGGACGGTGAGCAGTTCCGCGGCGTACGGGTGGACGTATCAGGACCGGGAGGTCGAGCGGCAGCGCCTGCTGCGCGCGCAGCTCGCCGAGCAGGCACAGCGCGCGGAGAACCTGCGGCGGGCCCAGCTGCGCACCCGGCTGGACGAACTGGGCGAGCAGGCAGCCGAGTTGCTCGGCGAGGCCGGCCACCTGCGGCGCACCCACCGGATCGCCGAGGTGCAGGTCGACACGGTGACGGCGGCGGCCGACGCGGACTCCGCCGAGCTGGCCGCGGCGGTGCGGCGCGCCGAACAGCAGAACGCCCGGGCGGAAGGCGAGTTGGCGCGGGCCGTCGACCGGGCGTGGACGGCGCTGGTGGCCGAGGCCGCCACCGCGCCCGCCCGTCCGGCCGCGCCCCGCCCCCGCGGCGGGACGCCCGCCGAGCAGGCCGTCGCGGCCCGCGCGGCCGCCGAGGAGCACCTGGCGGACGTCCGGGCCCGGGCGGTGGCCGGGGCGCAGGCGCTGCTGGCCCGCGAGGTGGTCCGCTGCGACCCCGCCGACCTGCCGGAACTCGCCCTGCTGCGCCGCGCGTTGGACACCGCGCCGAGCGCCCAGTCGGTGCGCGCCGCGCAGGCCGACCTGGCGGACGGCGTGCAGCAGTCGGTGGCACGCCGCCGGACCGCCGAGCAGCGGGCCGAACTGCGCGCCGGACTCCTCCAGTTGGCGCAGGACGCGGAGCCCGCCGAGCGGGCCCGGCTGACCGCCGCACTCGCCGCCGCCGAGGACCCGGAGACGCTGCGGGTCCAGGTCGCCCGGGCGGTCGCCGCGGCCGACGCCGCCCGCAACCGGGCCCGGGTCGCCGAGGCGCTGGCGGCGGCGCTGCGCGAACGGGACTACCGGGTCGGCGAGGACTTCGCCGACCTGCTCGCCGAGGACGGCGCGGCCGTGGTGGCGTTCGACGCGCCCGACGGCGGCGGCCCGGCCGAGGGCTACGGCCTGCGGGTGGTGCTCTCCCGGGAGACGGCCGCGGTGAGCACCGCCGTGGTGCGCGGACCGGGCTCCGACGAGGACGGACGGCGCGACGAGGAGGTCCAGCGCTGGTTCTGCGAAGCCCAGTTGCCGGCCATCGAGAGCAGCGCCCGCGAACACGGCGTGGACCTGGAGCGCCGGCACGCGATGCTGCCCGGCCTGATGGCCGCCCCGCAACTGCCCGCGGAGGCCTGGCCGCGCACCGGGACCGCGCCGGCCGCGCAGAAGCCCCAGCCCGCCAAGCGCCGCAGCGCGACCGACACCGGGACCGCGACCCCGTACCGGCAGGAGCACCACCGTGAGCGCTGACCCCGTCGACGTGGGCAAGGCGGCCGGGGCGGACGACGCGGACGAGGCCGGGCGGCGCCGCGCGGCCCTGCCGAGCTGGGTCCGCGAGCTCGAACTCGCCCTCGCCGTGCACCCGCAGATCCTGTTCACCGGCAACGTCCGCGACCAGTACCTGCTGCCCAGCGACCTGCCGCACTGCCGCAGCCCCCGGCTGGCGCCGTTCGACCTGGCCGCGGTGGTCGACGCGGTCTGCCGGGCCCGCGGCTACGGCGCGCTGGCCGTCGTCGACCAGGTCACCGACCACATCGCGGTCCGGCTGCTGGCCGGCGCCCCGGACGAGATGCCGCCGGTGATCCGCGAGTTGGTGGCCGCCGACGCCCGCGCCGCGCGCGCCAAGGAGGCCGGCGAGGAGGACGAGGAGCCCGCGCTGACCGACCGGCTGCGGGACGTCATGGTGGCCGCCGTCCGCCACCCCGGCCCGCCGGTCGGCCTGCTGGTCCCGTACGCCGCCCGACTCGGCTCGGCCCGCGCCCCGGCCGCCGGGGAGGTCGCCCGGCTGTTCGCCGCGGTGGAGGAACTCGGCCACACCGCCCGGCCGGTGCGCCGCGGCGACGCCAACGGCGTCTACAACACGGTGTTCTGGGTGGTCGAGCGGCAGGAGGAACTGCCGATGGAGTTCCCGGTCGGCAGCCGCGCCGTCCGGGTGGTCAGCGTTCCCGCACCGCCGTACGACCAGCGGCTGGCCGCCGCCCGGCACGTGGTCGACGCGGTGGCCGCCCGGCAGGACGCCGCGGACCGGCCGGACGCCGCCGCCCGGGAGACCGCCGCCCGGGCGCTCGCCGACTCCTCGCACGGCATGGGCAGTTCCGAGGTGATGGCGATCGGCCGGATGGCGGTGGACCGCGGCCTGCCGGCCCACCGCCTGGAGGAGGCCGCCCGGCTCTACCGGGTCGGCGTCACCGACAACCCGTGGGCCACCGAGGCGCTGCGCGAGCGCATCCGGGACGGCGAGGAGTTCCTGAACGCCCGGGTGATCGGCCAGCCGCACGCGGTGCGCCGCACCCTGGAGATCTTCATGCGCTCCGCGTCCGGCCTGAGCGGCGCGCAGTCCTCCAGCTCGCCGAACCGGCCGCGCGGCACGCTGTTCCTGTCCGGCCCGACCGGCGTCGGCAAGACCGAACTCGCCAAGGGCATCGCCGAGATGATCCTCGGCAAGGACGCCCGGCCGATCCGCTTCGACATGAGCGAGTTCGCCGAGGAGCACGCCCGCGACCGCCTGATCGGCGCCCCGCCCGGCTACGTCGGCCACGACGCGGGCGGCGAACTCACCAACGCCGTCCGGGCCAACCCGATGAGCGTGCTGCTGTTCGACGAGATCGACAAGGCCAACCCGCGGCTGTTCGACCTGTTCCTGCAGATCCTGGAGGACGGCCGGCTCACCGACGGCCGCGGCGCCACCGTCTACTTCACCGAGTGCGTGCTGATCTTCACCTCCAACCTCGGCGCCGCCGCCTCCGCGCAGCACGTCGGGGGCGCACCGGCGGACCGCCCCCCGGTGGACGGCTCCCCGGCGGACAGTCCGTCGGCGGACGGCTCCCGGGCGGACGGCGGCGACCGGCCGGAGCGCCGGTCCGGTGCCACCCGCCGGCTCAGCCGGCACGACGACCCGACCGCGGTGCGCCTCGCCCTGCGGGAGGCCTTCGACCTGTTCTTCAACGACCACATCAAGCGGCCCGAACTGCGCAACCGCTTCGGCGACAACTTCATCCCGATGGACTTCATGCAGGAGAAGTGGGTGCCGCGGATCCTCGACAAGGCGATCGCCGCGGTGGCCGGCCGCATCCTGGAGGTGCACGGCGCCACGCTGGAGGTCGGCGAGGACGCCTGGGAGGTGCTCCGGGTGGAGGCCGGCGTCCGGCTCGACCACGGTGGCCGCGGCGTCCTCACCGCCGTCGAGTCCGCGCTGGTCAACCCGCTGTCCCGGGAGCTGTTCCGCAACCCGCCGCGGCGCGGCGAGCGGATCGAGGTGACCGCCGTCGAGGGCGACGGCGACGCCGACGGCTACACCGTCGAGGTGACCCGTTGGCCCGGGTGAGCCGGGTCCCCGCCCGGGTGAGCCAGGTCTCCGCCCCGGTCACCGCGCTCGGCCCCGGCCGGCGGCTCGGCGTCTGGTTCCAGGGCTGCGCCCTGGCCTGCCCCGGCTGCATGTCCCGGCACACCTGGGACCCCGCCGGCGGCCGGGAGCTGACGGCCGACCGGTTCGCCGAGCTGTGGCGGCAGGCCCTCGCCGACGGCGTCGACGGACTGACCGTCAGCGGCGGCGAACCGCTGGAGCAGCCCGCCGCCCTCGCCGAACTGCTCGCCGCCGCGGACCGCGAGCGGCGGAGCGCCGGCGTCGAGGCCGACCTGCTGGTGTACACCGGCTGGGAACTCGCCGACGCCACGGCCGACCCCGCGACCGCCGACGCACTGGCCCGCGCCGATGCCGTGATCACCGGCCGCTACCTGGCCGGGCAGCCCACCGACCTGGTCTGGCGCGGCTCCGCCAACCAGCGGATCGTCCCGCTCAGCGCGCTCGGCGAACGCCGCTACGCCCCGCACCTGGAACGCCGCACCGACCGGCCCGACCTCCAGGTCCGGGTCACCGACGGCGAACTGCGGATCATCGGCGTGCCCCGCCCCGGCGACCTCGGGCGGATCGAACGGGAGCTGCGCGAGCGCGGCGTGACGGTACGGGAGACCACATGGCGGCCCTGAGGTACCGCTGCCCGGTCGGCGAGGACGACTGCCCCGAGCACGACGAGCCCGGCTACTGCCCGAACCACGTGTTCGAGCCCCTGGAGGCGTACCAGCCGCGCCCCGCGGCGGCCGTCGCGGCGGAACCGGCGGCAGAGGAACCGGCGGGGACGGGAGCGGCGGGGACGGGAGCGGCGGGGACGGGAGCGGCGGGGACGACGGACAGCGCGCCGACCCGCAAGGTGGTGGCGCGGCCCGCCGCGCCGCCGCGGCTCGCCCTGGTGCTCGCCGGGGTGATGCTGCCGCTGCACCCCGGCCGCACCCTGGCCGTCGGCCGCGACGACCCGGACTGCGCCGCCGTCCCCGGCCTCGCCGCGCTCGACCAGCTGTCCCGGCACCACGCCCGGCTGCGCTGGATCGACGGCGTGCTGCACGTCGAGGACCTCGCCTCCACCAACGGCACCTTCCTGGACGGCCGCCCCGTCGAGGCACCCACCCCGGTCGGACCCGGCTGCCGGCTGCGGTTCGCCCTGGACATCGACGTCCAGCTGATCGAGATCGACGAATTCGGATCCCCGCGCTGAGCGGGCCGGCGAGAAGGACCACACCGCGCGATGGCCGCCACACCCGAGCCGTCCGGCCCGCCCACCCGCAAGCAGGGCGGCACCCCGGGCAGCCCGCCCACCCGCAAGCAGGACGCCGGCCGGCCCGGCAGCCCGCCGACCCGTCGGCAGGGCACCGGCCGACCCGCCCGCGAGCAGGACGCCGACGGCGGCGACGCCACCCGGGTGCAGCGGGCCGGGGGCGTCCCCGGCCCGCGCACGGGCGACTTCCCCGAGCAGCTGACCGACCGCTACCGGCCGCTCGCCCACGCCGGAGCCGGGAGCGAGGGCACCGTGTGGCGGGCCGAGCGCACCGACGGCGGCGGGGAGGTCGCGGTCAAGGTCGGCTGGGCCGGCGCCCCCGCCGACCAGGAACTGCTGGAACACCTGAGCGCCGCGGAGTTCCGCCGGTGCGTCCCCGAGATCGTCGAGCACGGCGAGGTGGTGCACGCCGGCGACGTGCGCGCCTTCCTGGTGATGGAGTACCTGCCGACCACCCTCGCCGACCACCTCGCCGCCCTGCGCCCCGCCGGCGGCGGCGCGGTCCGGGCGGCGCAGGCGCGCCGGGTGGTCGAGGGCCTCACCGACCTGCTGGACTTCTGGCAGCTGGTCATCGAGCGCACCCCCGTCGACTTCAAACCCGCCAACGTCCTGGTCCGCGACCGGGGCGACCGCCCCGAGTTCGTGGTCGCCGACTTCGGCGGGGTGCGCAAGCAGACGGCCAGCCAGACCTTCCCCACCGAACTCCAGGTCACCCCCGCCTACATGGCGCCCGAACAGCTCGCCGGCCGCAACGACGCGGCCGGCCCCTGGTGGGCGCTCGGCGTCATCCTGTACGAGATGTACGCCGGCCGGAGCCTCTACGAGCGCACCGGCGGCGGCCGGGTCAGCGAGAACGCGCAGCGCGAACGCCTGGTGCTGGACGCCGTGGTGGAACTCTCCGGCATCACCGACCCCCGGCAACTGCTGCTGCTCTCCGGCCTGCTCACCCGGGAACCCGCCGACCGCTGGCGGGCCGCGCAGGTCCGGGAGTGGCTGAACGGCGGCAGCCCCCGGGTGGTCCGGCCCGCCACCGGCCCGGCGAACCCCGCGCACCGGCCGGTCAACTTCCGCGGCGAGGACTACCGCAGCCCCGCCGAACTCGTCGAAGCCATGATGGCCCGCTCCGCCGAGGCCACCAGCTGGCTGGGCTTCGCCGGCGCCGCCCGGCTCGCCGACTGGCTGGACGAGATCGGCGACAACGCCGTCGACCTGCACCTGCTGCGCGCCGTGACCACCGCCGGCCCGGTCGACCGGGACCGCACCGCTTCGCTCGCCCTGCTCGCCCTCGGCGTCGCCTACGCCCCGCACGTCCGCCCGCACTACCGCGGCCGACCGGTCGACGCCGAGGGGCTCGCCGCCCTGGCCGTCGAGGAGAACGCCTCGGCCCTGGTCCGCGAACTCATCCAGCACGCCGTCCCCAACCACGCCGCCCGCTTCCACTGCGCCCACCGCCACTGCCCCCCGGACCGCTGCGCCCGGCTCCAGGCGTTCGACAGCCTGCCCGCCGCGGTCGACGAAGCGGGCCGGCTGGCCGCCGAGGCCGGACGGCCGTTCAGCGCCGCCGACCGGGACCGCGCGCTGCGGCTCGCCGTGCTGCTCACCGCCCGCCCGGAGGCCCGCACCGCCACCATCCGCAAGATCACCCCGCTGCCCGCCGCCCTCGCCGCCCTGCCCGGCCCCGCCCACCTCGCCGCGGCCGCCACCGCCGCCGCCGTCGGCCCGGCCGCCGACCTGCTCCGGCGCGCCGACCGCGACACCTTCCGCCGCCGCTGGCCCGCACTGCGCCGGGCCGCGCTCACCGTCGACCCCGGCACCGTCCGGGTCCGCGCCGCCGTGGTCGCCGCCGACCTGCTGAGCGTCCACGCCGCCCGGCAGCCCGGCGCCGGCCGCGGCCGCGCCCGCCGCGCCTGGCGGGACATCCTGCGCGACGCCCGGCCGAACGGCGCCGGCGCGGCCGGCGTCCTGCGGGCGCTGCCCCGGCGGCTGCTCGGCGGCGCCGTGCTCACCTTCACCCTGGCGCTGTGGCTGTGGAGCGGCACGACGCTGCGGATCGCCAACGACCTGTCGGCCGGCTCCACCGACGGCAACCTGCTCGGCGCACGGTTCGCCACGGCGGCGGAGACGGCCTCCCGCCAACTCCCGCCGGTACTGGGCGCGGCGCTGGCCGCCGCGCTCGCCGTGGCGCTGTTCCCCGGCCGGGTCGGCCGGCGGATCCTGCTGCTCGCCCACGCCGGCGCGCTGGTGGTCGGCACCGGCGGCTGGGGACCGCCGATGACCGTGCTGCGCACCCCGCCCTGGCTGGCCGACCGGGTCCAGGTGTTCGGCAGCGGCGCCGGCCACTGGTCGGGCTGGGTGATCGTCGCCGCGATCCCGCTGACCGTCTCGCTCAGCCGGCGGGTCGTCGTCCCGCAGCTCGCCGCCGCCCACCGCACCTCCCACGGCGGCCACCAGGCCCCCACCGCCGGCACCCCCGCCCGCTGGCGCCACGGCCGCCGCGAGCAGGCCGCGTTCGCGCTCGCCGCGACGCTCGCCCTGACCGCACTGCTGTGGGCCGCCGTCGAACTCCGCCTCGCCGTCCACCTCCCGCCGCCCGGCCCCCGCCCGGACGGCGCCGCCTACCAGGCCGATTTCCTGCCGCTGCTCGCCGCCTGCTCCGCCCTGGCCGCGCTGGCCAGCGCCGCCGCCGCCCGCCGCGCCTTCAGCTGGCTCGCCGCCGGCACCCTGCTCCTCGGCGCCTGGCCGCCCCCGCTGGGCCCGCTGGAAGCCGCCCGGATCCCCGTCCTCGCCCCCTGGTTCCGCGCCCTCGCCGACACCTGGGGCCAGCAGACCTTCTGGGCCGCGCTGCTGCTGGCGCTCCCGTTCGCGTGCTACGCGGGACGCTTCGCACTGCGGCGGACCTGCGGGTGAGCGCGCCGGGAGCCGTGGCAGGGCTGCGGGTGAGCGCGCCGGGAGCCGGGCTGGGGCTGCGGCTGAGCGCGCCGACAGACAGAGCCAGCCTGCGGGGGCCCGGCCGGGCCGACGCCCCGTCCGACCCCACCGGGAGGCGTCCGTGACGGCCGGTCACCGGGAGCTGCTCGACCGGGGACGCGCGCACCTCACGGCGTACGAGGCCGACGGAGAACCCGGCCGACTCGACGCCGCACTGGAGGCGCTGACGGCCGGCTACGCGCGGCTGGCCCAGGACGGCGGGTCCGACCCCGTGGCCGACCCCGCCGAATTCGCCGAGGCACGGGCCCTGCTCGGGTTGGCCCACGCGATGCGGCACTGGCAGCTGCGCGAGCAGCCCGACCACCCGGGGGACCCCGCCCGGCGGGCCGCCGCGCTCGGCGAACGGGCCGAGGCCACCGACCTGTTGGGCCTGGCCGTCAACTGGCTCGACCCCGCTGCGGCGGACCGCACGACCACCGCGGACCGCACGACTGCCGTCGCGGACGGTACGGCCACCGCGGACCGTACGGCCGCCGCCGCCCACCTGGGGCTGCTCCTGCACGCCCGGCACGAGGACACCAAGGCCGACCGCCCCGACCCCGCGGCCCGGCCGGACGACCTGGACCGGTCGATCAGCGCGCTGCGCACCGCGCTAGGCCACCGCCCCGCCCACCGGGCCGAGCCCGACCACCTCGATCCGGACACCCACGTCCTGCTGGCCGGCACCCTCGGCTGCGCCCTCGCCGACCACTGCGACCGCACCCCCGGAACAGCCGCACTGCGCGCCGCCACCGCCCAGCTCGAGTACGCCCTGGACCTCCAGAGCGACCTCCGGACGCAGCTCGCACTCGAAGTGCGCGAACGCCTCGCCGTCCTGCTGCTCGACCACCCCGACACCCCGGAGCAGCTCGACCGCGCCGTCGAGCAGCTCGAACACGTCGCCGCCGACAGCGACCCGGACGACCCGCTGCGGCTGCGCGCCGCCCTCCGGCTGGCCGACCTCTACGGCGAACGCGCCGCCGCCGACCGGGCCCGGCCCGAGGACCAGGACCGCCGGATCGACCGGCTGCGCGACCTGCGCCGACTGCTGCCCGCCGACGACCCGTACGGCGCCACCGCCCGCTGGCTGCTCGCCAACCAACTGACCCCGCGCGGGCTGCAGGACGCCCGGATCAGTCCGTCGGCCCTCGAAGCCGAGGACGCCCTGCGGGAGAACCTCGCCGCACTGACCGTCGACGACCCGCTGCGCCCGCCCTGCCACGCCGTGCTCGGCTCGCTGCTCACCGCCCTCAACCAGCGCGACCCGCTCTCCCACCCGATCGCGGACGGCGTCCACCACCTGGAGACCGCGGTGCGGACCATGGCCGAGCTGGACCACGGCATCCGCCGCGCCGACATCGCCAACCAGCTCGCCCACGCCCGACTGGTGGCCGGACAGTACGGCACCGACCAGGGCGAGGTCGACGGCACCATCGAGCTGCTGCGGGGGATCCAGCACGACCCCAGCGAGACCGCCGGCTTCAGCCAGCACGTGCACGCCTCGCTCGGCTCCGCGTTCGGCCACCGCTTCACCCTGAGCAACTCGCCGCAGGACCTGGACGCGGCGATCCGCCACCAGACCGAGGCGTTCCGCGCGGCCGGCCCCGACGACCTCAACCGCGTCGTCTACCTGCAGAACCTCGCCACCAGCCTGCACCAGCGCTACCAGGCCGGCGGCGACAAACAGGACCTGGAAGCGGCGCTGCGCTACTACGACGAGGTGCTCGCGCACGCCGCCGCGCAACCCGCCGAGGGCCTCGCCGACCTGCTGCGGGCCGACCTCCCCGCGCTGCGCCGCTACCGGCTGATGCTCGCCTTCCAGCTCGCGCTGACCGTCCGGGACACCGCGACGATGGGCCGGGTGGTCGAGGAACTCGAATCCCTCACCGGAGAGTTGGCCGCCGACGACCCGCTGCGCGACCTCGCCCTCGGCGACTTCGGCGCGGCCATGCTGATCCACGCCATGACCACCGGCCGCAGCGAGCCCGCGATCCGGGCGATCGGCATCATGGTGCAGGCCGCCGACCGCACCCCCGCCGGCAACCTCTACAAGCCGCTGCTCACCATGCGCGCCGCCGGCGCGCTCACCATGCTCGCCGTGGAACCGGGCTACTCCGAACACCGGGCCCGGGCCGCCCTCGACTACCTCGACCGCTTCCTGGCCGACACCGACCCCGACAGCCTGGAGGGCATCCGCGGCGCCCTGATGCGGTCCGCCCTGCTGCGGGTCCGCTACCAGCACGGCCGCCGACCCGCCGACGGCGCCGAGGCGATCGCCTCCGCGACCGCCGTCCGCGACCGCATCCGGCACGGCGCCCCCACCGAGGTCCTCGCCACCGTCAGCGGCCTGCTCGCCGACCTCCACCGCGAACGCCTCGCCCCCGGCGACCGGGCCGCCGGCCGCGACCTCGGCCTCGCCGGCCTCCGCGAGACGGCTGCCGCCGCACTCCTCCAGGCCACCGCCGACCACGCCCTCACGGTCGCCCGCAACACCGCCGCGCGGGCCCTGCGGATCGCGCGCTGGTGCCTGGACGACCACCAACTCGGGCAGGAGCCGGGCGAGCCTGGGGAGCCGGGGGAGCCGGGCGAGCACCGACGGACCTCGCGGGGCGGTGAGCCGGGCGAGCAGCGGGGGTCGTCGCTGCGGTCGGGCGAGCCGGGCGAGGGGCGGGGGTCGTCGCTGCGGTCGGGCGAGCCGGGCGAGCACCGGCAGACCCCGCCGGGCGGTGAGTCGGCGCAGCCGCAGAGCGCGCTGCGCGGTGCCGTGGAGGCCCTGGAACTCGGGCGCGGGCTGGTGCTGCACGCCTCCACCGCCACCACCGACGTCCCCGACCAACTGCGGGCGGCCGGACACCACGACCTCGCCGCCGCCTGGCAGGCCGGCCCGCCCCCGTCGGACGGCGGTGCGGCCGCGGGGACGATCGGGCTGGAACCCGGCAGCCTGCTGGCCGAGCTGCCCGACGGCGCGCTCGTTCCGATGCCGGACGACCTCCGCCGCCGCGCGCTGACCGCGCTGGCCGCCGCCCCCGGCGGACCGGGGCCCGCCACGCCGCCGTCCGTCGAGGAGGTCGGCGCCGCGCTCCGGGCCGCGGGCGCGCACGCCCTCGCCTACCTGCTGCCGCCCGGTGGCGGGCGCAACGGCGAGGCCGTCCTGGTCACCGCCGACGGGCGGGGCGAACTCCAGCCGCTCACGCTGGTCCGGGCCGGGTCGCTGACCGCCGTCACCGCGTACCGCGACGCCCACCGCGCCCGGCAGGCCACCCTGACCCTGCCCGGCCGCCACCCCGAACGCCGGGCCGCCCGCCACCGCTGGCGGGCCGCCCTCGCCGAACTCTGCGACTGGGCCGGCACCGCCGTCCTGCGGCCGCTGCTGCGCCACCCGGCGCTGCGCACCGACGGGACGCCGCCCAGGCTGGTACTGGTGCCGTTCGGCGAGTTCGGGCGCGTCCCGTGGCACGCCGGGCTGCTGCACAGCGGACTGCGCGACGGCAGCCGCCCGGTGCGGGCCGCGGAGCGGGTGGTGCTCTCCTACGCCGCGTCGGCCCGGCAGTTCTGCCAGACCGTCGCGCGCGAGCGCCTCCCGCTCGACCGGCACCCGGTGATCGTCGGCGACCCGGCCCGCAACCTGCCGGGCGCCGAGATCGAGGCCGAGTACCTGCACGCCGACCACTACCCGGACGGCACCCTGCTCGGCTACGTCACGGGCGCGCAGGGCCCGGGCACCCCCGCCGAGGTGCTCGCCGCGCTGCCCGCCCCCGGCCGGGCCGGCGCCTCCGTGCTCCACCTCGCCTGCCACGCCCGCCCGCTCGGCCGCTCCCCGCTCGAAGCCCACCTGGAACTCGCCCCCGCCCCCGACGGGCCCCCCGACAGCGGACGGCTCCCGGTCGCCGACATCCTCCGCCAGGCCCAGGGCCGCCCGCCCGCCGCGCCCGGCGGCCTGGTCGTCCTCGACGCCTGCGTCAGCGACCACAGCGACGACGACCTCGACGAGGCGCTCACCCTCTCCACCGCGTTCCTGGCCGCCGGCGCCACCGGCGTGATCGGCTCCCGCTGGGAGGTCCAGGACGACCAGGTCGGCCTGCTGATGTACGTCCTGCACGGCCGCCTCCGCCTCGGCGATCCCCCCGCCGAAGCCCTCCGCGCCACCCAGCTCTGGGCCCTCGACCCCGACCGCCGCCTCCCGGCCGGCACCCCCGACGAACTCGCCGACGCCGCAACCGGCCTGGACGCCCTGGAAGCCTGGGCCGCCTTCGGCTACCAGGGCCGTTGACGACGGTTCGCCGCGCCGCCGCTCCGCACGCTCCTGCTCCGCACGCTCCTGCTCCGCACGCTCCTGCTCCGCACGCTCCCGGAAGGACGTCAGATGGACGCCGCCGCTCTCGCCGCCGTCATCGCCGCCGTGGTCGGCGTGCTCGGCACCCTCGCCTCCGCCCTGCTCACCCAGCGCCGCAGCGACGCCGCCCGCCGCGAGGAGCGCGAGCTCGCCGAGCGCAGTCGGCGGGCCGACCGCGAGGAGGCGCGAAACACCGCGGCGCGGACCGAGCTGCGGGCCTGCTACGTCGCGCTCAACACCGCCGCCCGCCAGTACCTCACCGCGCTCAACGACCACGCGCACGCGCTGCGCCGGGAGCAGCCGAGCAGCATCGCCGAGACCGCCGCCGTGGAGGCCGCCCGCACTGAGTACCGGCAGCGGTACGCCGAGGCGCAGATGACCGTCCCCGACGCGGTGCTCGCCGAAATCTCCCGCGCCAACCGCCGGCTCGGCGCGCTGTACGGCGCGCTGGCCCGGAACGCCCACGGCACCGCCCGCCCCGGCGACGACCTCGCGTCCTGCTTCGCAGCCGTCGACGCCGCCTGGGACGGGCTCGCCGTGCTGCGCCACGCCATGCGCGCCGACCTCGGCATCACCGAGGCGGCGGACGGGGCCGACCCGGCCGAGGACTGATGTCCGCCGCCCCCGTCCGCGCCCCCGTCCGCGCCGTGCGGGGGCGGTGGGGGCGGCGGGGCTGGCGTGGTCGGCAGGGGCCGTGGAACGGCCGTCGATCGGTACGGACACCACCGGCACGGGCTCGGACATCGGCACCTCCGGGGCCGGTCGCGGTCAAGGGCGCGGGTCACGCTACTGGCGCGCGGCACCCGAACGGCGGAGGCGGGCGGCGCCGGACGCGCGCGCCGCAGGAAAGCGACGACCGGTCGATGGCGGGGTCGACCGATCGGCTGATGGGGCGTCAACCGATCGGCACGCCAGCGGTAGCCGATCGTTCGGTGAGCGGGTCGCGGGGCCGGGGCACACTTCCGACAGCAGGATGCAGAAGGTGCGTACGGTGCGGATCGGGCACCGGTGACGAAAGGGGACCGCCATGCGCGAGGTGCGCGGGGCAGACGAGGTGCGCGCGGAGAGCGAACCGTCCGGGTCGGGCGGTCTGCAAGCGCTGCTGGACCGACGGGTCGCGGACGGGACGGTGCCGGGGGCGGTCGCCCTGGTCGCCCGTCCGGGGCAGGTCGAGACGGCCGCCGCGGGCGAGCTGGGCCGGGGTTCGCCGGTGCGGATCGCCTCGGTGGGGAAGCCCGTCACGGCCGCGGCCGTGCTCCAACTGGTCGACGACGGGGTGCTCGCCCTGGACGCCCCGGTCGAGCGCTGGCTGCCGGAGCTGGCCGACCGGCGGGTGGTGCGGACGCCGCGCGCCCCGGTGACGGACACCGTCCCGGCCGACCGGCCCGTCACGGTGCGGGACGTCCTGGAGTCGCGGGCCGGCTACGGCTTCCCGGCGGACTTCAGCCTGCCTGCGCTGGCCCCGCTCTTCACGGAGCTGGGGCAGGGGCCGCCGCAGCCGCAGCGGTTCGCCCCGCCCGACGAGTGGGCGGCCGCCCTGGCGGAGGTCCCGATGCTCCACCAGCCCGGTGCGGCCTGGCTGTACAACACCTGCTCCGACATCCAGGGCGTCCTGGTCGCCCGGGCGACCGGCCAACCGCTCGACCAGGTGCTGGAGGAGCGGCTGTTCGACCCGCTGGGCATGCCCGACACGGCCTTCCACGCGCCACCGGACCGCCTCAGCCCGCTCTACCGCCCGAACCCGGACGGCACGCTGACGGTGGCCGACCCACCGGACGGTCAGTGGAGCACCCCGCCCCCGTTCCCGTCCGGGGCCGGCGGCCTGGTCTCCACGCTCGACGACGTGTTCACCTTCCTGCGGATGCTGCGCTCCGGCGGCCGCGCCGAGGACGGGCGGCGGGTGCTCTCGCTGGGCGCGGTGCGGTTGATGACCACCGATCACCTGACGGAGCGCCAGCGGGCGGACAGTGAACTCTTCCTGGAGGGGCAGGGCTGGGGCTACGGCGGCTCGGTGGACGTGGCCCGGCGGGATCCGTGGAACGTGCCGGGCCGCTACGGCTGGGTCGGCGGCACCGGCACCGCCGCCCACGTGGTGCGCTCGACCGGGCTGGTGACGGTGCTGCTCACCCAGCGGGAACTGACGGGCCCCACCCCGCCCCCGCTGATGCGGGAGTTCTGGCGCTACGCGGCGGACGGCTGAGCGTCCGCCGGGGCGGCGGGAGCGCCGGGGGCGGTCGGGTCGACGGCCGTGTCGATGGCCGTGTCGATGGCCGTGTCGATGGCCGCCCCGGGGGCGGCCAGGCGGTAGCTCGACCCGTCCCGGGTCCGGTTCAGCAGCGGGGCCTCGACCAGGTAGCGGCGGAGCATGGAGGTGTCGGAGTGGACGGTGAGCAGCGCCTCGTTGACCTCCCGCTCGGTGTACGAGCGCTCGGGCTCGAAGAGGGTGTGCGCGAGGTACTGGAGCAGGGCGGTGCGGCGGGCCGGCCGGCGCGGGACCGAGGTCAGACGGCCGTCGGTGAAGAACGCGGACAGGCCGGCCGGTGGTTCGTGAGCAGACATGACAGGCAGCCTGTCAGGGCGTTCGGTGCGGGACAACCGGTTTACCGGGCGGGCCGACACCCCGCCGGAGGGGAGGAAGGCATGCGGACGGGACGATCGTGGCCCGGTCGTTCGGGCCTCGGTCGTTGGAGGCCGGGTCGTTCGTGGCGGGGCCGGGTGGTGGTGCGAGCGCTGTCGGCGCTCCGCCCCGGTCGGGGCCCGCGCCCGCGGTCAGACCAGGCCGAACCAGCCGAGCACGGTCTGCACCAGCAGGACGGTGGACATCAGGGCCACTCCGATGACCACCGCGGTCGCGGCGATCCGGTAGCGCGGGCCGTTCGCCGCGGCTCCGAGCAGGGAACGCCAGTTGGTCAGCACCAGCAGGTACACCAGCACGACCGGACTGATCAGTCCCTGGAGCACCTGGGTGCCGATCAGCAGCCGGATGACGTCGACCGGGGTCAGCGCCACGACCGCGCCCAGGGCGATCTGCGCGGTGAACACGCCGAGGAACAGCGGGGCGTCCCGGAACCGCCGGGAGACCGAGCGTGGCCAGGCGGGCACGGTGGAGCGGCGCGGCGAACGGTGGACTCCGGTGGGGCAGGGGCAGGTTCGGCGAAGCCGGTCAGCCGGTCAGCCGGTCAGCCGGGTCACCCGGTCACCCGGTCACCCGGTCACCCGGTCACCCGGGCGGTCGGGGCCGGTGCCGGGCAGCGAGTGGCGACCGCTGCCCGGGACGGCTCCGGTGTGCCGCTCGGAGTGGGCGCGACGGGCGGAGCAGGACGGCGGTCGGCGGTTCGGTCGCACGGCAGGAGGACGACCCGACGGACCGCCGGTACCGCCCGGCCCGCCGGTACCGGCGGAGAACGGGATCAGTGGAGGAGGAACTGCCTCGAACCGCGGAACAACGGCGAGGGCGGAACGGGAAGGGGCTGACTGTGCCCCGGACTACTGCTGTCCATCTCGCCTCCTCCCGGTCCTGGCCGGAGGGTTCGACTCGCGGCCGCGCGGCAGGCGACCGGGCCGTGACGGCCCGGCACACCCCAACTCGTCAGAGCTTTGGCACTCCACGGCGTGTCCCCGGCAGCGGGGAAGCCACTCGGGGTCACCCCTTGGGCCGGGGAGACCTGTCCTGATTTGACCGCTCGACCACCTTCCGGCCCGGCAGGCCCCCGGCACCGGGCGGCCCCCGGCGGGGCGCGTAACGGCGGACGGGTTGTGGCCGAACCGCAACGCGCCGGGTGGCGTGGTCGTGAACGGCAGTTGGCGATGATGACCGGCACGGGAGACGGGGGAGGACCATGGACGGTGGGACGGACCGCAGCAGGTACGTGGACCTGCTGCGCGCGGGGGCGATCGTGCTGGTGGTGCTCGGCCACTGGCTGATCACCGCACTGGTGCGGCGGCCCGACGGGGAGCTGACCGCGCCCGAACTGATGGTGGCCGTGCCGTGGACGCAGTGGCTCACGCTGGGCTTCCAGATCATGCCGGTGTTCTTCCTGGCCGGGGGCTACGCGGCGGCCGGCTCCTGGGACCGCTGCCGGGCCGGAGGCGGTGGCGCGGCGGCCTGGATCCGCGGCCGGGCCCTGCGGCTGCTGCTGCCCACCGCCGCCTACCTGGTACCGGCACTGGGCGGTCTGGCGGTCGCGGCGGCCTGCGGGGCCGATCCGGCACTGCTCGGCATGATCGGGTGGGCGCTGGCGATGCAGTTCTGGTTCCTGCCGGTGTACCTGGCGATCAGCGCGCTGACGCCCTGGCTGGCCGCACTGCACCGGCGCTGGGGCCTGGGCTCGGTCGCGGCCCTCGCCACCGCCGGGGCGGCGCTGGACCTGCTGGTGCTCGGCGCGGACACCGGCTGGGCGGACCGGGTCGGCCTGCTGAACTACCTGCTGGTGTGGGCCGTCGCCTACCAACTCGGCTTCGCCTGGCGGGAGGGCGGGCTGACGGCCCGTCCGGCGTTCGGCGCGGCCCTGGCCGCGGGCGGGGCGGCCGGGTACGCCGCACTGGTCGGGTTCGGACCGTTCCCGGTCAGCCTGGTCCTGGTCAGCGGGGAGGACGTCTCGAACACCGATCCGCCGTCGCTGGCGATGCTGGCCTGGCTGTTCGCCCAGTGCGGCCTGTGCCTGCTGCTGGCCCCGCACGCCGAACGCGTCCTGAACGCCCGGCGGGGCCCGGCCCGGCTGACCGCCCTGCTCGGCCGGGCCAGCATGTCGCTGTACCTCTGGCACATGGTGCCCGTGCTGGTGGCCGGTGCCGCGTTCTACCTCACCGACCTGGCCCCCGAACCGGAGGTCGGCTCGGCCGCCTGGTGGGCCTGGCGCCCGGCCTGGGTGCTGGTGCTGGCGGTGCTGCTCGCCGCGCTGCTGGCCGCGCTCCGTCCGGTCGACGGCCTGCTGCTGCGCCTGGCCGCCCGAACACCCCCGCCGCCCGGGGCCGCCGGCGCGGGCCCGGCCGCCGCCCGGGCCGCCGTCCTGCTCGCCGGCCTGGCCGCCGCGGGCTGGGCACTGGCCCGCTGGGCGGTCCAGGGTCTGGCCCGGGGCGGAGCGCCCGACTGGAGGGTCCTGCTCTCCTTCGCCGTCGGCGCGGTCCTGGTCGGCGGTGCCACGGCCCGGTGGACCGCCGCCGGGGCCGACGACGCGGGGGCGGCCCCGGGCGGGGTGGTGGAGCGGGCGGGTTGAACGGGGACACGGGCGGGCGAGCGGGGCTACAGGGGCAGCCGGAACTCGACGCAGCGGTGGGTGCTGCGGTAGCCCAGGGCGCGGTTGACCGCCAGCATGCCGGTGTTGTGCTCGGCGGTGTCGGTGAGCAGACCGGTGATCCCGGGGTGCTCGGCCCTGGTCCAGCGGATCGCCTCGGCCTTCATCGCCCGGGCCAGGCCGCGCCTGCGGTGGTCGGGTCGGACGGCGGTGCCGTAGTGCTGGGCGTCACCGCACCGGTCGGCGGGCAGCACCAGTTCGCTGAAACCGACCAGGTCGCCGGTGGCCTCCTCGGCCACGGCGACGGTGTGCAGCAGTTCGCCCCGGGCGGCGACCGCCCGCGCGGCGGACAGCACCCGGGCCTCGTCCCAGACCACCTGGCCGAAGCCGGTGTCGCCCATCGGCACGTCGTCCATCGCGGTGCGCGAGCGGGTGAAGGCCGGCAGCCACTCCGCGGGGCAGTGGCCGACCCAGGAGACCAACCGGTAGCCGGACGGGAGTTCGGCGGCCGGGCCGGTGCCGTGGGAGGCGGGGTCGACGGGGTCGGCGGCGGTGCCCTGAGCGGTGCGGCCGGTGGCCAGGTCCAGCCGGGCGAAGTCGAGGACGAGGGCCGGTTCGAAGCCGCGGTCGGAGAGGAAGGCACCACCCGGGGAGCCTTCGACCGCCCGGGCGAGCAGCGCGCGGCGCCCCTCCGTCCGGGCGGTGGCCAGCGCGGCCGCGAGCAGCGCCGACCCGACCCCGCGCCGCCGTTCGGCCGGGTGGACGTCCAGGGAGAGCTCACCGAGGTGGGCCTGTTCGGGGGAGGTGAACAGCCGCAGGAAGGCGCTGCCGAGCGGGGCGCCGTCCGGGGCGGCGGCCAGCCAGGCGAGGCGGCGGGCGGAAGAGCTTTCGGCGGGATCGACGAGGGGGGTCAGGCGGAAGGTCACGGGTGGCGGACTCCAGGAGAGGTGGGACGGGCGAGCACCGGCCACCGAAGCAGGACGGCCCGCCCCGGGCAATCGGATTTCCGACCGCGCGCGGAGCGGAGAAGCGGGAAGCACGGGCAGGAGGGGCGAGCATTTCGACTGATGAGCAGTCATATCTCATTCACAGGTGATCTTCTGACGGTTGATCAGGTACGTACGACACCCGCGCGGACACTGGTGCGCCCGTGCCCGGGGCGGGATCATCGTCGCTGTGGCGGACCGGTCCGCGTGCGGCTGGCCGGGTGGCGGAGGTGGTGGGCGGATGACCGGGACACGGCTCACGGTGGAGCGGCTGCGGGAACTGGTGGCCGGGGGTGAGGTGGAGACGGTCGTGCTGGCCGTCACCGACATGCAGGGCCGACTGCAGGGCAAGCGCCTGGACGCCGGGTACTTCCTGGCCGAGGTGCTGGCCGACGGCGCCGAGGGCTGCGGGTACCTGCTGGCGGTGGACGTGGAGATGAACACGGTGGACGGCTACACCGTCTCATCCTGGGAGAGCGGCTACGGGGACCTGGTCTTCGCCCCGGACCTGGCCACCCTGCGGATGGTGCCCTGGCACCCGGCCACCGCCATGGTCCAGTGCGACCTCGCCCACCACGACGGCACCCCGGTGGCGGTCTCGCCCCGCCAGGTGCTGCGCCGCCAGCTGGAACGGCTGGCCGGCTACGGCTGGCGCGCGTACGTGGGCACCGAGCTGGAGTTCATGGTGTTCCGGGACAGCTACGAGCGGGCCTGGGAGAAGCACTACCAGGACCTCACGCCCGTCAACCAGTACAACGTCGACTACTCGATCCTCGGCACCGCCCGGATCGAACCGCTGCTGCGCCGCCTGCGCACCGGCATGGCCGGGGCCGGGCTGACGGTGGAGTCCGCGAAGGGCGAGTGCAACCTCGGGCAGCACGAGATCGCGTTCCGCTACGCCGACGCGCTGACCACCTGCGACGACCACGCCGTCTACAAGACCGGCGCGAAGGAGATCGCCGCGCAGGAGGGTGTCAGCCTCACCTTCATGGCCAAGTACGACCAGCGCGAGGGCAACTCCTGCCACGTGCACCTGAGCCTGCGCGACGAGCGCGGCCGCCCGGTGTTCCCCGCCGAGGGCGCGCACGGCTTCTCCCGGACGATGGAGCACTTCCTCGCCGGGCAGCTCGCCTGCCTCGACCAGTTCGCGCTGCTGCTCGCCCCGACCGTCAACTCGTACAAGCGCTACGTGCCGGGCAGCTTCGCCCCCACCGCGATCGCCTGGGGCCGCGACAACCGGACGTGCGCGCTGCGGGTGGTCGGGCACGGGGCCTCGCTGCGGTTCGAGAACCGGGTGCCCGGCGGCGACGTCAACCCCTACCTGGCGGTGGCCGCGCTGATCGCCGCCGGGCTGCACGGGATGGAGCACCAACTGCCGCTGGAGGACGAGTTCACCGGCAACGCCTACGCCTCCGACGCGCCCCGGGTGCCCGCGGCGCTGCGCGAGGCCGTCGACCGGTTCGAGCGCAGCGAGGCCGCCACGGTGGCCTTCGGCAAGGACGTCGTCCGGCACTACGCCCACGCCGGCCGGGTCGAACTCGCCGCCTACGACGCCGCGGTGACCGACTGGGAGCGCCGCCGCGGCTTCGAGCGGCTGTGACACCGGCACGAGTACGCATACAGGCAGGACCCGAGCACGGGCAGGACACGAGCACGAGCGCGAGGAGGAGCAGGTGCCCGAGGAACCCGACCGGTACCGGGTGGTCAACCCCGCCACCGAGGAGGTGATCGCCACCGTCGACCTGGCCGACCCGGCCGCCACCGACGCGGCGATCGCCCGGGCCGCGGCCGCCTTCGAGGGCTGGCGGAAGGTGGCGCCCGGCGACCGGGCCCGGCTGCTGCGCCGCTTCGCCGCCGAAGTGGACGCCGAACGCGAGCAGTTGGCCCTCCTGGAGGTCGCCAACGCCGGGCACACCATCGGCAACGCCCGCTGGGAGGCGGGCAACGCCCGCGACGTCATCGAGTACTACGCGGGCGCCCCCGAGCGGCTGTTCGGCCGGCAGATCCCGGTCGCCGGCGGTCTCGACGTCACCTTCCACGAACCGCTCGGCGTGGTCGGCGTGATCGTCCCGTGGAACTTCCCGCTGCCGATCGCCGCCTGGGCGCTGGCCCCCGCGCTGGCCGCGGGCAACACCGTCATCGTCAAACCCGCCGAGCTCACCCCGCTCACCGCGCTGCGGCTGGCCGAACTCGCCCTGCGCGCGGGCCTGCCCGAGGGCGTGCTGCAGGTGCTCCCCGGCCGCGGCCCGGTGGTCGGGCAGCGCTTCGTCACCCACCCCGGCGTCCGCAAGGTGGTGTTCACCGGCTCCACCGCCGTCGGGAAGTCCGTGATGGCGGGCTGCGCCGCCCAGGTCAAGCCCGTCACGCTCGAACTCGGCGGCAAGAGCGCCAACATCGTCTTCGCCGACGCCGACCTCGACAAGGCCGCCGCCACCGCCCCGTACGCCGTCTTCGACAACGCCGGGCAGGACTGCTGCGCGCGCTCCCGGATCCTGGTCGAGGCGAGCGTGTACGAGGAGTTCCTGGAGCGGCTGGAGCGCGCCGTCCGGGGCGTGCGGGTCGGCGACCCGGCGGACGAGAAGACCGAGATGGGACCGCTGATCTCGGCCGCGCACCGGGCCCGGGTCGCCTCCTACGTGGACGGCGACACCGAGGTGGCGTTCCGCGGCAGCGCGCCCGAGGGGCCCGGCTTCTGGTACCCGCCGACGGTGCTGGCGCCGATCGCCCCCGACCACCGGGCGTTCACCGAGGAGGTGTTCGGCCCGGTGGTCGCCGTGGTCCCGTTCCGCGGCGAGAGCGACGCGGTGCGGATCGCCAACGCCACCGAGTACGGCCTGTCCGGTTCGATCTGGACGCGCGACGTGGGCCGGGCGCTGCGGGTGGCCCGGGCGGTGGAGGCGGGCAACCTGTCCGTCAACTCGCACTCCTCGGTGCGCTACTGGACGCCGTTCGGCGGCTTCAAACAGTCCGGCCTGGGCCGCGAACTCGGACCGGACGCCCTGCACGCCTTCACCGAGACCAAGAACGTCTTCATCGCCACGGAGGAATGAGCCACATGAGCAAGCGACTGGAGGGCCGGGTGGCGGTCGTCACCGGCGCGGGCAGCGGTATCGGCCTGGCCACGGTGCGCCGCTTCGCCGCCGAGGGGGCGAAGGTGGTGTGCGCCGACATCGACGAGGAGAGCGGCGCCAAGGCCGCCAACGAGGCCGGCGGCCTGTTCGTGCGCACCGACGTCACCGACGAGGAGCAGGTCCGGGCGCTGTTCGACACCGCCGTCGAGCGCTACGGCAGCCTCGACGTGGCGTTCAACAACGCGGGCATCTCCCCGCCCGACGACGACTCGATCCTGGTCACCGGCCTGGAGGCGTGGAAGCGCGTCCAGGACGTCAACCTGACCTCGGTTTACCTGTGCTGCAAGTACGCGATCGGCCACATGCGGCGGCAGGGCAAGGGTTCGATCATCAACACCGCGTCCTTCGTGGCGGTGATGGGCGCCGCCACCTCGCAGATCTCCTACAGCGCGTCCAAGGGCGGCGTGCTGGCGATGAGCCGGGAGCTGGGCGTGGAGTTCGCCCGCGAGGGCATCCGGGTCAACGCGCTCTGCCCGGGGCCGGTCAACACCCCGCTGCTGCGGGAGCTGTTCGCCGAGGACCCGGAGCGCGCCGCCCGCCGGCTGGTGCACATCCCGCTCGGCCGGTTCGCCGAACCCGAGGAGATCGCCGCCGCGGTGGCCTTCCTGGCCAGCGACGACTCGTCCTTCATGACCGCCAACACCTTCCTGGTGGACGGCGGCATCTCCGGCGCGTACGTCACCCCGCTCCCGTAGCGGACGCGACGGCCGGGCGGGTCCGCGAGGACACCGCCCGGCCGCGCACTCCTACCGGGTCACCGGGTGGTCAGTGCGAGGAGAACGCGTCGCCGCCCACCGCGAGGGCGTCGCCGCCGTTGCCCAGCGCGTCGCCGCCGACGGCCAGCGCGGAGCCGCAGAGCGCCTCGGCGTCCCCGCCGATCGCGCCCGCGTCGCCGCCCTCGGCCCAGGCGTCGCCGCCCGTCGCCAGGGAGCTGCCGCCCAGCGCGCCCGCGTCCCCGCCGACCGCGCCCGCGTTCCCGCCCTCGGCCCAGGCGTCGCCGCCGATCGCGCCCGCGTCGCCGCCCTGGGCCGCCGCGTCGCCGCCGACGGCCAGCGCCCCGTGCGGGTGCATGTGGTGGTGGTGGGAGTGGGCGGAGGCGGTGCCCGCCGTGCCGAGCAGGGCGAGACCGGTGAGGAAGGTGGCGGTGGTGACCTTGGCCATGCTGGAACGCATCGAGTTCTCCATGCTCGGCGCCCAACGCCGTGGCGTCGGACGCGGGTTGCTGCCGGACGCGACGATCATCGGCGGCCGCGGGCCCGCACCGCACGCCGCGGGCCGGGCGGTCACCCGGCCGGGGCAAGAGCACCGCCGCGACGGGTGAGCGCGGTACCGCCGGATGCCGTACCGAGGGGTGCGCGCGGTTGACGGGCCAGCAACGCAAGGGAGTTGGCGCCGCGTCAGTGCGACGATCGCACCGGCAGCTCCATCTCGAACCAGACCACCTTGCCGTCCCGGGTCGCCCGGCTGCCCCAGCGGTGCGCCAACTCGTTGATCAGCAGCATCCCGCGCCCGCCCTCGTCGTGCTCGCCCACCGGCCGCAGCCGCGGCTCCCGGCTGTCCGCGTCCGACACCTCCACCGTCAGCAGCGCCCCCCGGAACAGCCGCAGCTGCAGCGGCGAACCGGCGTGCAGCACCGCGTTGGCCAGCAGCTCCCCGGTCAGCAGCACCGCCGGCTCCACCAGCGAGGTCAGCCCCCAGCCGGTCAGCGTCCGCCGGGTGAACTCCCGGGCGTGCCGCAGCAGCGCCGGATCGCCGGACAGCGCCAGCGTCGCCAGCCGGTCCGCACCGACCGGCCCGGAGTGCGCCATGATCACCGCCACGTCGTCCTGCCCCAGCGTCGACCCGAACGCCCCCAGCACCGCGTCGCAGCCCTGCTCCAGGGTCGGCTGACGGTGCGTCACCGTCTCGCGCAGCAGCTCCAGCCCCTCGTCCAGGTCCTGCCCGCGCCGCTCCACCAGTCCGTCGGTGTACAGCACCAGCAGCCCGTCCTCGTGCAGCGGGAAGCGCACCGACTCGAACGGCACCCCGCCGACGCCCAGCGGCGCCCCCGGCGGCGGCTCCACCAGCCGGGCCCGGCCGTCCCGGTCGGAGAGCACCGGCGGCAGGTGGCCCGCCGAGGCCAGGACGCACTCCTCGTCGACCGGGTCGAACACCGCGCACACGCAGGTCGCGAACTGGCCCTCGCCCAGCTGCGCGGTCGCCTCGTCCAGCCGCCGCAGCACCCGCGCCGGATCCAGGTCCAGCGTCACCAGCGTCCGCGCCACCGTCCGCAGCTGGCCCATCGTGGCGGCCGCCCGGATGCCGTGCCCCATCACGTCGCCGACGATCAGCGCCACCCGGCCGCCGGTCAGCGGCACCACGTCGAACCAGTCGCCGCCGATCTCGTCGCCCACCGTCGAGGGCAGGTACCGGTGCGCGACCTCCAGCCCCGGCGTGCCGTGCACGTCCTGCGGCAGCAGGCTGCGCTGCAGGGTCAGCGCGGTGTCCCGCTCCCGCCGGTACAGCCGGGCGTTGTCGATGCACACCGCCGCCCGGGCCGCCAGCTCCTCGCCCAGCGCCCGGTCCGCCGGGGTGAACGGCTCCGGGTTCGCCAGCCGCACGAACTCCACCCCGCCCAGCACCTGGCCGCGCGCCAGCAGCGGCACCATCAGGTACGAGTGGATCCCGGCGTCCAGGCCCGGCTGGACCCGCTCCGGGTGGGTGACGATCCGGCGCAGCTCGAACTCGTCCACGTGCGGGACCAGCACCGACCGGCCGGTGCGCATCGCCCGGGCGTACAGCTTGGCCGAGTGCGTGGTCTCCCCGACCTGGTCCGCCGCCCCGGTCAGCAGGGTGCCCTCCTCCCGCTCGCCCACCGCGATCGCGCGCAGCGCCACCGAGCCCGAGTCCGGCACCGGCTCCGGGTCCTCGCCGGTCAGCACCGCCTCGCGGATGTCCACCGTCACGAAGTCCGCGAACCGGGGGATCACCACGTCCACCAGCTCCCGCGCGGTGATCGCCAGGTCCAGCGTGGTGCCGATCCGGGTGGACGCCTCGTTCAGCAGCGCCAGCCGCTGCTGCGCGGCCTCCGCCGCCTCCAGCGCCCGCTGCCGCTGCTCGGCCGCGTCCCGCTCCCGGGTGTACAGCAGCGCGTTGTCGATCGACACCGCCGCCCGGGCCGCCAGCTCGCTCGCCAGCGCCAGGTC
The DNA here is from genome assembly GCF_039529925.1 of Kitasatospora saccharophila. Taxonomy (NCBI): domain Bacteria; kingdom Bacillati; phylum Actinomycetota; class Actinomycetes; order Kitasatosporales; family Streptomycetaceae; genus Kitasatospora; species Kitasatospora saccharophila. The sequence continues at coordinate 29,749 of NZ_BAAANS010000052.1, forward strand.
CGTCCGGTCGTACGGCGCCGCGTTCCTGGAGCGGAAGAAGGTGGCCGTGCCGATCGCCGCCCCGCGGGCGATCAGCGGCACCACCATCAGCGAGTGCACCCCCTGGGCCCGGATCGCCCCGCCGCGCACCGGGTCGTCCGCGAACCAGCTCATCGCGGCGCCGTCCGTGCGCGGCACCAGCACCGGCCGGCCGTGCGACAGCGCCCACGCGTACGGCGTGCTCGGGTGCAGCCGCTGCACCGAGCCCACCGGCGCGGTCGGGGTCATCCCGCTGTCCGGGACGGTGTGGAACGCCATCCGGCGCAGCACCGCGGTCCGGTCCGCCCGGCCGGGCAGCACGGCCGGCTCGCCCCGCACCAGGCCGTCCAGCACCTCCACCACCACGGTGTCGGCCAGGCTCGGCGCGGCGGTCTCGGCCAGCTCCCGGGCCGTGGTGGCCAGGTCCAGCGTGGTGCCGATCCGGGTGGACGCCTCGTTCAGCAGCGCCAGCCGCTGCTGGGCGGCCTCGGCGGCGCTCTCCGCCTCGAAGCGGTCGGTGATGTCCACGACCGTGGTGCACACGCCGAGCACCGTGCCGTCCGGCTGCTCCAGCCGGAAGGTCGACACCGACCAGGCGTGCTCGCGCTCCGGGTCGGCCGCCGTCCGGCCGTGCGTCCGCAGGTCCACCAGCGGCCGGCCGTCGGCCAGGATGCGGCGCATCGTCGCCTCGGCGGTCCGCCCGTCGATCCCGGGCAGCACCTCGGACAGCCGCCGCCCCAGGTGCCGGTCCACCGGCAGCCCGTTGATCCGGGCCAGCGCCTCGTTCAGCCGGACGAAGCGCAGCTCGGTGTCGAAGACCCCCATGCCCACCGGCGACTGCGTGAAGAACCCGTCCAGCACCGCTAGGTCCGCCGCCAGCCGGCGCACCTCGCTGACGTCCGAGGCCACCGCCAGCACCATCGGCGAGCCGTCGCGGTCGAACACCGGGAAGGTCCGGAAGTCGAGCCGCACCAGGTGGCCGTCCCGGTGCCGCACCGGGAACACCCCCGCCCAGGCGCGGCCGCTCAGGATCCGGCCGAACAGCTCCAGGGCCTCCGGGCGCCGCTCCGGGCCCACCAGGATGTCCGCCGCACGCGTTCCCACCGCCCGCTCCGCGGAGAAGCCGAGCAGCGCCTCCGCGTCCGGGCTCCAGTGCAGGATCCGGCCGTCCGCCGCGATCAGCGCCGTCGCCACCGGGATCGACAGCAGGCCGTCCGGTACCGGCGTCCCGCCCGCCGCGGGCGGGGAGGCGGGGCGGAAGCGGGGGATCGTGCGCTGTTCGTCGGTGTCCATCTGGCCACCTGCCGTTCCGGGGGCGGTCACCGCCCTGCCATCGTCGCACGGCGGGCCGCCCGCGCCCAGACGGGTGACCTCCCGCTAGGGTGGTCCGGATGGACACCCGTCGGACGAACCCCCGGGCGGCGCGCGGTGGTGCGTAGGAAACCCGCCCCGGTCGGCCCGCTGCCGCAGCGCGACGGCATCGACCCCGTACACGTCAGACTTCCGCTGGACGGCCCCTGGCCGACGGTCCGCGCCTACCTGGAGGAGCGCTACGGCGCCGCCGCCGGGGACGGGCGGATCGCGGCGATGCTCGCGGCGGGCGAGTTCGTCGCCGCCGACGGGCCGGTCACCGCCGGGACGCCCTACCGGCCGGGCGGCCACGTCTGGTTCCACCGCGAACCCGGCCCGCCCGAACCCGTGGTGCCCTTCCCCGTCGAGGTCCTGCACCGCGACGAGCGCATCGTGGTCGCCGACAAGCCGCACTTCCTCGCCACCACCCCGCGCGGCAGCCACGCCACCGAGACCGCCCTCGCCCGGCTGCGCCGCGACCTCGGCCTGCCCCGGCTCAGCCCCGCCCACCGCCTGGACCGGCTCACCGCGGGCGTGGTCCTGTTCGTCGCCGACCCCGCGCTGCGCGGCGCCTACCAGGGCCTGTTCGAGCGCCGCGAGGCCGTCAAGGAGTACGAGGCGGTCGCCCGGTACGAGCCGTCCGCGGCGGCCCGGCTGCCCACCGTGGTGCGCAGCCGGATCCGCAAGGACCGCGGCCGGCTCGACGCCTACGAGGAGCCCGGCGAGCCGAACGCGGAGAGCCGGGTCGAGCTGGCCGAGGCCCGCGGCGGCCTGGGCCGCTACCGGCTCGCCCCGCGCACCGGCCGCACCCACCAGCTGCGGGTGCACATGAACGGGCTCGGCCTGCCGATCCTGGGCGACCCGCTCTACCCCGAGGTGCTGGGCGGGGACGCCCCCGAGGACTACCGGCGCCCGCTCCAGCTGCTGGCGCGCTCGCTGGAGTTCACCGACCCGGTGGACGGGCAGCGGCGGCGCTTCACCAGCGGACGGGAGCTGGCGGCCTGGCAGGACCCGGCGGGCTGGTAGGGGGGGTCGGCGGGCCCGGAGGAGCTGTGGCAGGCCCGCCGGGCCCAGCGGGGGCGGGGGCCGGTAGGAGCCCGGCGGGGCGGCCCGGGCCGCTCTGTGCGCGGTGTATTGACGGAAAGTCTAATAACTTCTACCTTCGCGGCAGTGCCACCACTCCACCCTCTCCGCCCCCCCCACCGCGAAGGAGCCGGCATGCCGCCCCAGCCCGCCCGCACCGCCCCCGACCGGGAGCGCACCGCCGAACGCCTGCTCGCCTCCTCCGCGAAGCTCTCGTTCAACCCCCTCACCGACGTCGACTGGGACGCCGACCCCGTCCCCGGCGCCTACTACTGCCCGCCCCGGCACCTCTCCCTCTACGGCACCGCCCTCTGGGAGCGGATGACCGAAGAACAGCGGATCGAACTCTCCAAGCACGAGGTCGCCTCCATCGCCAGCGTCGGCATCTGGTTCGAGGAGATCCTCATGCAGATGCTGCTGCGCCACGCCTTCGACCGGGACCCGACCAGCAACCACGTCCAGTACGCGCTGACCGAGATCGCCGACGAGTGCCGGCACTCGATCATGTTCGCCCGCATGATCGCCAAGATGGGCGTCCCCGCGTACGGCGCCGGATTCGTTGCGCACAACCTCGGCCGACTGTTCAAGGCGATCTCCACCCACAGCCAGACCTTCGGCGGCACCATGTACGTCGAGGAGATCCTGGACGCCTTCCAGCGCGAGGTGATGAACGACGACACCCTCCAGCCGCTCACCCGCCAGGTCTCCCGGATCCACGTCATCGAGGAGTCCCGGCACATCAGCTACGCCCGCGAGGAGCTCGTCCGCAAGCGCCTGGGCCCGGTCCGCCGCCGGTACGAGCAGCTGTTCATCGGACTGATCGTCTACTACGCCACCACCGCGCTGATCCACCCCCGGCTCTACGCCGCCGTCGGCATCGACCCCGAGGTCGGCAGGGCGGCCGCCCGGGCCAACCCGCGCTGGCGGGCCACCAAGACCGAGATGGCCCAGAAGGTCGTCTCGGTGCTCGACCGGGCCGGACTGGTCGGCCGCACCAACCGCTGGCTGCTGCGCGCCGCCGGGGTGGTGGCCTGAGCGGACGGGGCTCCGCGCCCCCGCCGGTGCGGTGCGGGGGGCCGGGTCCGCCCCGGAGGTGCGATCGTGATCGTTCGGTGTCGATGTTGGGCTTCCGGTGTTCGGGCGACGCGGATAAAGTGCGTCGTCACCGAACCACCGGGGGGTCCGTTCATGCACCGCGCCACGGCCGGCACAGCCGCCGCCATCGTCCTGCTGCTCAGCACCGTCGCCGGGTGCGGCGGACCGGAGCCCTCCGCGGACCGGGCCGCCACCGGCCCTGCCACCGGCGCCGCGGCCCCGGCGTCCGCGACGCCGGCACCGACGGCCGCCGCGTCCACCGGACCGGCCCCCGGGGAGTCGCAGGGGAGCAGCCCGGCGAGCCCCGGCACGGGCGGCAGCATCACGGTCGCCTTCGCGGGAGACGTCCACTTCGAGGGCCGCACCGCCTCCCGGCTCGGAGCGGGCAAGGCCGACACCGCCCTCGGCCCGATCTCCGCGACGCTCTCCGCCGCCGACCTGGCGGTGCTCAACCTGGAGACCGCCATCACCGGCCGGGGCAAGGCCGAACCCAAGACCTACACCTTCCGCACCACCCCCAAGGCGCTCGACGCGCTCAAGGACGCCGGTGTCGACGTGGTCTCCCAGGCCAACAACCACGCCGTCGACTTCGGCCCCGACGGCCTCGCCGACACCCTCGCCGCCAAGGCCGCCTCCCCGATCCCGGTGGTCGGCATCGGCAAGGACGCCGAGGAGGCGTACGCCCCGTACGTCGCCACCGTGCGCGGCGTGAAGGTCGCCGTGCTGGGGGCCAGCCAGGTCAACGAGATCACCAACCAGAAGTGGCGGGCCGGCGCCCACAAGCCGGGCATCGCCTCCGCCCTCGACGAGACCGCGCTGCTGCGCGCCGTCACCGCGGCGAAGGCGCAGGCGCCGGTGGTCCTGGTCTACCTGCACTGGGGCGACGAGGGCGTGGCCTGCCCGACCCGCGCGCAGAGCGCCCTCGCCAAGAAGCTCGCCGACGCCGGGGCGACCGCCGTGGTCGGCACCCACGCCCACACCATGCTCGGCGCGGGCATGCTCGGCAAGACCTACGTGGCGTACGGCTTCGGCAACTTCCTCTGGTACGGCACCTCGAACTACACCGCCTCCGACGAGACCGGAGTCACCACGCTCACCGTCACCGCCGACGGCCGCGTCACCGGCGAGACCTTCACCCCCGCCCACATCGACGGCCGGGGCGTGCCCGTCCCGCAGAGCGGGAACGCCGCGAAGGCCGCCCAGCAGCGCCGCGACGGCCTGCGCGGCTGCACCGGGCTGGCCGCCGTCCCGAAGTGACGGCGGCCGGCCCGGAGCCGGTCAGCCCAGGTCGAGCACCTGGCCCGGACGGATCAGGTCCGGGTTCTCGCCGACCACCTGCTGGTTGGACCTGTAGAGCTCGGACCAGCCGCCGCCCAGCGCGTGCTCGCGGGCGATGGCGGCCAGGGTGTCGCCGGTGGTGACGGTGTACGGCTGCGCGGACGCGGCCGCCGCCGGGACCGCCGACGCGGCCGGGTCCGGGGCCGTCGGTGCGGCCGGGTCCGGGGTCGGGGCCGGGGTCGGGGTTGCCGACGGGGCGGACGCGTCCGGGGCCGCCGTGCTGCCGGTGGGCGAGGGGGCGGGGGTGGTGCCGGAGGAGTCGGCGCTGCCGGACGGACTGGGAGACGGGGTGACCGGGAGGGTGGGGACCAGGCCGGTCCCGTTGCCGTCGTTCCCGTTCCCGTTGCTGCCGTCGGTGGGCGTGCCCGGGCCGGGCGTGGCGGTCGGGTCGGTGGGCAGCAGCGGGGTGCCGGGGGCGGCCGACGGGGTGCCCGGCGCGGTCGGGGCGTCCGTGGCCGGGGCGTTGGTGGCGGGGGCGGTCGGGGTGGGGGCGCTCGGCTGCGGCTGGGGGTGCGTCAGCTGCAGGTAGCGCTCGTACAGGCTCTGGTGGCTGGTCCAGAACCAGGCGCCGTTCTTCTCGTACCAGTACACGTGCGAGACCGGGTCGTAGCCGGGCAGGCCGGAGAACACCGGCGCGGTGTTCCCGCTCGGGACGGTGCTGCCGTCCGGGGCGGCGTTGACCGCCGCGATGCCGCGGGCGCCGCGCAGCGAACCCGTCTCGTCGGCCGAGTCGTTGTCGTCGACGACGCCCGGCGCGGTGGCGGTGCTCAGGCCCGCCTCGTCCACGCACGAGGACCAGGGCGAGGGGCCCTCGGTGGCCAGGATGCGTTCGGCGACGGCGATCTGCTGGCTGCGGGTGGCCCCGTTCGGCAGCGGGGCGAACTGGGTGCCGCCGTAGTCCGTCCAGCGCTGGGCGTTGATCTGCAGGCCGCCGTAGAGGCCGTTGCCCGCGTCGGAGCCCCAGTTCCCTCCGCTCTCGCACTCGGCGACCCGGTCCCAGACCGCGCTGGGGGCGGCGTGCGCGCCGGTCACGGCGAGCAGCGGCAGGGCGATGCCGACGCCGGCCACGCCGGCCACCGCGATCGCGCGCTCGGCTGCCTTCTCCGCCGGACCCTGCCGACGGTGACGTCCCGAACCCGTGAAGAGCATGCGAGATCCTCTCCGCACGCCTGCGAGGTGAGCTGTCGGGTTCGGACCGGGAGGGAGGCCCGGCCGCCGCGTCCGGTCACCCGGTGCGGACGGCTTCACCCCTAGCCGTGGGGGACGGCAACAATCGTGGTTCCCCCGCCCCTGTCCAAGGGTGGTGGTGGTCGACCCGACGGCGCGGCGGACAGGGCTCGGCGTTCTCGCGCGCGGGGCCCGGTGGTGCGGGCTGGGAGGAGCCTATTCACTCGAACGCGGCAATCACAAGCGCGTCGCGCCCGGATCACGCCTTCGTCACGCCGGTTCCCGCGTGGTGTGTGGACGACCTGTTGACGATGTCTCGGGCCGGAGGCGGGGGCGGCCGTGGGCGGGAGGTCGGCGGACCGGCTGGAGAAGTGTGGCCGATCGGTGGGATTGGGGGGAAGGCGAACGGGGAAGGCGGGCACACCGGTTGGGCGACGACGGTAGGCGATTGGTGTCAAGTCACTTGCAGGGCAAGGAAGTTCGGTGAAATCGGGGCATTGTCCGCGTTGCGGATAAATCACGCGACAGGGGGTGCGCGGGCTTCCTACGATCGCCCTGCTCGCCGTCCCGTGCGGCGGGTGCGCTGCTCCGGTCCGTCGGGCTCGTCGGGTTCGTCGGGTGGGCCGGGAGCGCCGGATTCGTCGAGGAGGTCCCGTGCGCGTTCCGATCCCCGAAGTGCTCCGCACCGAGCGCCGGTTCGCCCGGCTGTTCGTCGGGCAGTCGCTGTCGGTCCTGGGGGACCGGGTCTCGTTCGTGGCGCTGCCCTTCGCGGTGCTGGCGATCGGCGGCTCGGCCGCGGACGTCGGCCTGGTCACGGCGGCCGGGCTGCTCCCGCTGCTGGTGTTCACGCTCGCCGGGGGCGTCTGGGCGGACCGGATACCGCGGCAGCGCATCATGCTGGCCTCCGACCTGGTGCGCTGCGCCGTCCAGGCGGCCGCCGCCGTGCTGCTGCTCACCGGCACCGCCCGGGTCGGGACGCTGGCGCTGCTGATGGCGCTGTTCGGCGTCGCGGACGCCTTCTTCCTCCCGGCCTCCACCGGGCTGCTGCCCCTGCTCGTCCCCGCCGACCGACTGCGCGAGGCGAACGCGCTGCGCGGGTTCGTGCAATCGGCGTCGCTGGTGGTCGGGCCCGCGCTGGCCGGGGTGCTGATCGCGGCGGTCGGGCCCGGCGGTGCGCTGGCGGTGGACGCCGCGAGTTTCGCCGCCAGCGCCGCCGTGCTGGCCCGGCTGGGCCCGGCCGGCGGGGCGGCACCCGAGGAGGCGGACGGGGCGACACCCGCCGACCCGGAGCGGGCCGAGCGGCCCGGTTTCCTGGCCGAACTGCGGGTCGGCTGGCAGCAGGTGCGCAGCCGGACGTGGGTGTGGTCGGGGATGCTGGCGATAGCGGTCTACCACGTGGTGGTACTGCCCTCGGTGTTCGTGCTCGGGCCGGTGCTGGCGGAGCGCGAATGGGGCGGTGCCGGTGCATGGGCCGTGGTGGTCATCGCCTTCGGCCTCGGCGCGATCCTGGGAGACGTCTGCGCCTACCGCCTGAAACCCGCCCGCCCGATGGCCGTCGCCGCGGTGGCGATGGCGGTGGCCTCCTGCCAGGCGCTGGTCATCGGGTCCGGCGCGCCGGTCTGGGTGATCGCCGCGCTGGAGGCGGTCACCGGAGTCGGGGTCTCCCTGTTCTTCGTGCTCTGGGAGACCCTGCTCCAGGTGCACATACCGGAGCGGGTGCTCTCCCGGGTCAGCTCCTACGACCACCTGATCTCGGTGGCCCTGATGCCGCTCGGTCTGGTGCTGGCCGGTCCGCTCTCCGACGGCCTCGGCGTGCGGCCCGCCCTGTTCGGGATGACCGCCCTCGCCGTCCCGGCCGCGCTCGCCCTGCTCGCCCTCCCCGCCGTCCGCCGACTGCCCGCAAGCCCGCCGGGCGGGAGCGACGCGGTCCCCGGGGCCCGGGGGCCCGTGCCGGAGGCGGTGACGGGCGCATGATCCCGCCCGTGGATCCAGTGGTCCGCGGAACAGCGGAACGGCGGGCAGCGGTGCGAAGCAGCGGAGGAGAAGGGGACGGGAGAGGAGGGAGGCCCGCCCCACCGGCCTCTTCGGCCAGTGGGGCTACGGGATCAGCGGTACTCGCAGAGGTACGCCGTGTCGATCGAGACCTGGAGCTGGAACTTGCTGTCACCCGGAACGGAGAACCGCTCGCCGGCGGAGAAGGTCTGCCACTCCTCGGCGCCCGGGAGCTTTACGGTCAGCGCGCCGCTGACCACGTGCATGACCTCCGGCGCCGCGGTGCCGAACTCGTACTCGCCGGGGGCCATCACGCCCACGGTGGCCGGGCCGTCGGCCGAGGTGAAGGCGACCGACTTGACCGTGCCGTCGAAGTATTCGTTGACCTTGAGCATGCGCGTTCTCCTGCGGAAGGTGTGCGGAACGGCGGCCGGGGCGTCGCGCGCCCGGCCGCGGCGGGGGCGAGCCTATCGGCGCGGGCCGTCCGGTAGTCGCGGGTGTCCGCTGGTTGGTCACCGACCGGCGGCGGCCCCCGGCGGGGGGTGGAACGCGGTGCGCAGGGCGGTGGGTTCACCGTTCCCGGCCCTGGGCGCACCGGCGCCCGGCGGGGCAGGCGGAGCAGGCGGGGGCCCGGCCCGCGGGGGTGGCGGCGGGCCGGGCCGGGGGCGTCCGGACGGGGACGCCGGGGAGGGAGGATCAGCCGAGCGCGATGCCCGGGTAGAGCGGGTGGTCGGCGAGCAGGTCGACCGCGCGCTTGGCGACGGAGTCGCGGACGGCCCCGTCCAGCGCGTACTGCGCCTTGGAGGAGCCGACCGGGGTGGTCGCCGTCAGCACGGTGTGGATCAGCTCGGCGACCTCGTCCAGCTCCGCCGCGCCCAGCCCGCGGGTGGTCAGCGCGGGCGTGCCGAGCCGGATGCCGGAGGTGTACCAGGCGCCGTTCGGGTCCTGCGGCACGGCGTTGCGGTTGGTGACGATGCCGGAGTCCAGCAGCGCCGCCTCCGCCTGACGGCCGGTCAGGCCGTACGAGGAGACGTCCGCCAGCACCAGGTGGTTGTCGGTGCCGCCGGTCACCAGCGTGGCGCCGCGCGCCAGCAGGCCCTCGGCGAGCGCCCGGGCGTTGTCGACCACCTGCCGGGCGTACACCTGGAACTCGGGGCGGCGGGCCTCGGCGAACGCCACCGCCTTCGCCGCCATCACGTGCGACAGCGGGCCGCCGAGCACCAGCGGGCAGCCCCGGTCGACGTGCTCGGCCAGCTCCGAGGTGCACAGCACCATGCCGCCGCGCGGGCCGCGCAGCGACTTGTGCGTGGTGGTGGTGACGATCTGGGCGTGCGCCACCGGGTCGAAGTCCCCGGTCAGCACCTTGCCCGCGACCAGGCCCGCGAAGTGCGCCATGTCGACCATCAGGGTCGCGCCGACCTCGTCCGCGATCTCCCGCATCCGGCGGAAGTTCACCAGCCGCGGGTACGCCGAGTACCCGGCGACCAGGATCAGCGGCTTGAACTCCAGGGCGATCCGCCGCACCTCGTCGTAGTCGACCAGGCCGGTGGCCGGGTCCGTCCCGTAGCTGCGCTGGTCGAACATCTTGCCCGAGATGTTCGGCCGGAAGCCGTGGGTGAGGTGGCCGCCCGCGTCCAGCGACATGCCCAGCATCCGCTGGTTGCCCAGCTCGCGGCGCAGCTCGGCCCAGTCCTGCTCACTCAGGTCGTTGACGTTGCGCACGCCGGCGCGCCGCAGTGCCGGGCTCTCCACCCGCTGCGAGAGCACCGCCCAGAACGCCACCAGGTTGGCGTCGATCCCGGAGTGCGGCTGCACGTACGCGTGCTCCGCGCCGAACAGCTCGCGGGCGTGCTCGGCCGCCAGCTCCTCCACGGTGTCCACGTTGCGGCAGCCCGCGTAGAAGCGGCGGCCCGGCGTGCCCTCCGCGTACTTGTCGCTCAGCCAGTTGCCCATCGCCAGCAGCACGGCGGGCGAGGCGTAGTTCTCGCTGGCGATCAGCTTCAGCGAGGCGCGCTGGTCGGTCAGCTCGCCGGAGATCGCCGCGGCGATCCGGGGCTCGACGGCGCGCACCACGTCCAGGGCGCTGCGGAAGGCGGTGTCGGCGGCGGGGCTGCCGAAGGTGTGGGCGGACACGGACTCGACCACGGGCGGTCTCCTCGTAGTACGGAACGACGATTCGGACGGCCCAGGCGCACGGCGACAGCACGCGGTGCCCGGGGGCACCGCACGGAGCCGCTTCCCGATGGTGACTTCCATCCCAGCGCGCCAGTCACGGCTCACCGCGATGCTACCAACCGGCGGGCCGGCACCGGGAGGGGGCCCGGGAAGGGGCCCGGGAGGGGGTCCGGGAGGGGGTCCGCGGAGGAGGGCGGAGGGCGCGCGGGGGAAATCCCCTGGTGCGCCGGGGGCGGGCGTCGGCATGATCGGGCACATGACATGGACCGTCCCCGCCACCACCCGCACCGGCGGCTCGCTCACCGCGCCCGAGACCGAGCTGCTGCCGGACTACCTCGCCTGGCACCGCGCCACCTTCCTGCACAAGTGCGCCGGCCTGACCGGCGAACAGCTCGCGCTGCGCCCGCTGCCCGCGAGTTCGCTCTCGCTGCTCGGGCTGATGCGCCACCTGGCCAAGGTGGAGCGGACGTGGTTCCGGATCCGCTACGCCGCCCAGGACGTCCCGCCGCTGCACGCGGTGGAGGGCCACAAGGACGCCGACTTCGACCTGCTGGAACCGGAGCGGGCCGAGCAGGAGTACCTGGCGCTGCTGGAGGAGCAGCGGCTCGCCGACCTGGCGGTGGCCGGGGCCGGGCTGGACGAGCAACTGGCCGCGTACGGGGAGGAGATGTCCCTGCGGATGACGTACCTGCACGTCATCACCGAGTACGCCCGCCACAACGGGCACGCCGACCTGCTGCGCGAGCACACCGACGGGGTGACCGGCGGCTGAACGGGGAGGCCCCGGCGGGCGAAGTCCCCTGCCGGGCAGGGGCGCTGAAGCGGGCCCCGACCGAACGGATCGTCAGATGAGCGGATAGCATACTGAGTATGGGACCTCTCGAACCGAACGTGCCCGAGCTGATCCTCGGACTGATCGTCTTCTTCGCCCTCTTCTGGGCGCTCGGCAAGGTGCTGCTGCCCCGCATCGAACGCACCCTCGCCGAACGCCACGACAAGACCGACGGCGGGATCGCCCGCGCGGAGGCGGCCCGGGCCGAGGCGGAACGCATCCGCCAGGAGTTCCAGGCCGAACTCGCCGCCGCCCGGCACGAGGCCGCCGCCATCCGGCAGACCGCCGCCGAGGAGGGCGCGGCCCTGGTCGCCGCCCTGCGGGCGGAGGCGCTGCAGCAGCGCGAGCAGCTGGTGGCCGAGGCGCAGGTGCAGCTGGCCGCCGACAAGGTGCTGGCCGAGGCCGAACTGCGCGAGGACGTCATCAAGCTGGCGTCCGAGCTGGCCTCCCGGGTGGTCGGCGAACCGCTCGGCGACCTGCCCTCCACCCGCGCCGTCGCGGAGGAGTTCCGCAACCGCGCCGAGGTCTGACACCCCGCCGGGGGGAGAGCGGACGGGCCGCCCGGTCCCGAGCACGAGGCTCGTGGACCGGGCGGCCCGCCCGTTCGCGCGGGTGGCTCAGGAGCACGGGCCGTCGTCGGCCCACACCCCCCACTGGCCGCTGGCGGACGGGTTCTCGTTCAGGGTCCACCACTTGGCGTGGTAGTTGTGGCCGCCGTAGCTGGCCTTGTCGTTCGCCACGTAGGTGGTGGAGGCGGACCAGGCCGGGCTGCAGGTGCCGGTGCCGGTGCTCGGGGAGGAGCTGGTCCCGGTGCTCGGCGAGGTGCTGCTGCTCGGCGACGGGGTGGTGGTGGGCGGGGTCGCGCCGGCGAACTTCACCGTGTACTTGGTGAAGTCCCAGTCGTTCTGGGCCACGCTGGAGCAGGCGCCGGACAGGCCGGGGTCGACCGTGCCGGGGCACTGCCGGTCGCGGTTGACGGACCAGTAGGTGTACCGGGCCAGCTTGTGCGCGGTGGCGAAGTCCAGCACGGTCTGGAAGTCCGCCTGCCTGAAGTACTCGGCGGCGTCGGTGCGGCCGTTCATCATCGACACGCCCTCGTGGGCGTACGCGGTGGCCTCGTTCCAGCCGAAGGTGCTCTGCAGGAGCTGGTTGAACTTCACCAGCGCGTCGGTCTGCGCCGAGGCCCCGCTGAAGCCGCCGTCGAACGGCATGATCGAGTAGTTGTTCGGGGTGAAGCCCTGGGACTTCGCCTCCAGCAGCATCTGGGTGCCGAACCAGCCGGTGCCGGCGTTGGTGCCCGCGGTGGTGATGGAGATGTAGATGCCCGGGTTGTTCTGCTGCAGGATCCGGGCCGCGCCGATCTCGTTGTGGATGGCGGCGGTGTTCTCGTACTCCGGCTCCTCCAGGTCGAAGTCGATCGCCTTGAGGTTGTACTTGGTGACGACCTTCTGGTACGCCGCGGCGGTCGCCTCCGGGGTGCCGCAGGTCTGGCCGAGCTTGGTGCCGCCGTAGCCGCCCACCGACACCGAGACGTCGCCGCCCTTGTTGCGGATGGTCTGGATGACGGCCGGCATCGTGGTGTCGGTGTCGATCGAGGAGGTGCCGCCCCAGGACGGGCTGCAGGTGCTGCCCTGGGCCAGGATGAAGGCCAGCTGGAACGCCTTCTGGCCGGTGGCGTCCATCACGGCGGCGGCGTCCGGCGGGCTGTTGTCCTCCGGCATCAGGTACGGCGCGGAGGCGTACCAGTTGGAGCCGAGCCCGGCCGTGGTCGCGGCGTTGGCCGGGCCGGAGGCGGCGACCGCCGAGACGGCGCCGGCCAGCAGGCCGAACACGGACAGGGCGACCGCGGCGGAGCGCCGGGTGCGGCGGGTCCGGGCCGGGGCGGTGGCGGGGGTGTGTGGGGGAAGTGCGCGTTCCATCGAGGACCTCTCCAGGAGGCGGCGAGGACGGCGGCCCGGACGCGCGGCAGGTGGGGGTGCGCGGCCGGGTCAACGGTCGGGTGCCTAGCCGAGGTTGACGTGACTGCCACTGGTATAGACCTGTGCGGGGTCGCCGTCAACCCTTGCCGCCGCACTCCGGGAGGCCCGTTCCAGGACGCGGTCAAATCGCGGCAAAGCACTGGTCAAAGCGGGTGCGGCGGGTTCGCTGACGGCCCGTCAGGCGGCGGGCAGGTAGGACTCCAGGCCGCGCAGGAACACCTCGATCTTGAAGGCGTAGCGCTCGTCGCCCTCGCCCGTCACCATGGTGTCCGCCATCCGCTGCAGGTTCGGGAAGCGGTCGGCCGGGAGCGCCAGCAGGAAGCCGTGCAGCTGGCCGAAGTACTCGCCGATGTCCGTCCCGCGGGCGATCCGCTCCGCGTACACCGACGCCTCGTACGCGTCGGTGTCGATCAGCTGGCCGAGCCCGTCCAGCGCCCAGGCGGCGACCTGGGGCGGCAGGCCGACCCGGAGCAGCAGGTCGAGCAGGAACTCGGTGATCCCCAACTGGCTCTCGCCCAGCGGGATGCTGCCCAGCGAGACCAGCGACACGTCCCGGTGGGAGGTCAGCACCCGCTGCGCCTCGAAGCAGATCTCGGTGATCTGCTCCTTCCAGCGCTCGGGCTCCGGCCGGAGCGGCATCCGGATCTCCGAGACCACCCGCTCCAGCACCAGGTCGAGCAGCTCCTCCTTGTTGGAGACGTGCGCGTAGAGCGAGGCGGGGCCGGTGCCCAGCTCCTGGGCGACCCGGCGCATCGTCACCCCGGACAGGCCCTCGGCGTCCAGCACCCGCAGCGCGGTCTCCACGATCAGCGAGCGGCTGAGCGGCTGCCGCGGCTCCGCCTTGCGGGGCTTGTGCCACGGGATCTCGGGCATCCGCGCGGACATCTGGTCACCTGCTTTCGCTGGACGTTCCGTCGGCGATCATCGTACTCCGGGCGAACGCCGTTCGACGGGTGTGCGAAGCGCTGCACCCGGGGCCGGCTCCGGTGCGGGCCGGAGCCGGCGCGGCGGGGCAGGTGGGGCGGGCAGGCGGGGACGGGTCGGGGTCGGGTCGGGGTCGGGTCGGGGTCGGGGTGGGGGAGAAGTCAGGGGAAATCCGTTTGACGGGAACGCCGCTCGACTCGTAGAACGGTGTTCGTCCAAGGAAACACCGTTCAATCGCGCGGCCCCCGTCCTCCGCGCCTGGTAGCAAACAGGAGCTGTCATGACCGACGCGGTCGGCCCCACCACCGCGGCGCCGCCCTCCGGCGCCGCCGCCGAACCCTACCGCTGGCGCTGGGTCGCGCTGTTCGTCATCCTCGCCGCCGAGGTGATGGACCTGCTGGACTCGCTGGTGACCAACATCGCCGCCCCCGCGATCCGGGCGGACATCGGCGGCGGCGAGTCCACCATCCAGTGGCTCGGCGCGGCGTACACGCTGGCGATGGCCATCGGCCTGATCACCGGCGGTCGGCTGGGCGACATCTTCGGCCGCCGCCGGATGTTCATGATCGGCGCGGCCGGGTTCACCCTCGGCTCGCTGGCCTGCGGCCTGGCCCAGGAGCCCTGGCAGCTGGTCGCCGCGCGGGTGCTGCAGGGCCTGCTGGGCGCGGTGATGCTGCCGCAGGGCCTGGGCATCATGAAGGAGATCTTCTCGCCCAAGGAGCAGGGCGCGGCCTTCGGCATGTTCGGCCCGGTGATGGGCCTGTCGACGGTCGGCGGCCCGATCCTGGCCGGCTGGCTGGTCGACGCCGACCTGGCGGGCACCGGCTGGCGGATGATCTTCCTGATCAACATCCCGCTCGGCGTGTTCGCCTTCGTCGGCGGCCGGGTCTTCCTGCCCGCCCGGGAGCGGGGCCGGACCGTCCGGCTCGACCTGCTGGGCGCGCTGCTGGCCGCCGTCGGCGCGGCCGCGGTCATCTACCCGCTGGTCCAGGGCCGCGAGCACGACTGGCCGCTGTGGGCGTTCGCGCTGCTGGCGGTGGGCGTGGCGCTGTTCGGCCTGTTCGGCTGGTACGAGGCCCGCCGCAAGGCGTCCGGGGCCGACCCGCTGGTCGAGCCCAGCCTGTTCGCCAAGCGCGGCTTCAGCGGCGGCATGGCGCTCGGTCTGGTCTTCTTCACCGCGATGACCGGCTTCTGGCTGACGTTCAGCCTGTACACCCAGCTCGGCCTGCACTACAGCGCCTTCAAGTCCGGCCTGACGGGCATCCCGTCCTCGATCGGCATGGTGATCGCGTTCGTCGCCTCCCAGGCGCTGCAGAAGTACGGCCGCAAGGTGATGCACGTGGGCCTGGTGGTGATGCTGGCCGGCGTGCTGGGCCTGATGTACACCCTGCACAGCCAGGGCGCGGCGGTCACGCCGTGGCAGATGGTGCCCGCGCTGGCGGTCAGCGGTCTGGGCATGGGCCTGGTGATGGCCCCGTTCTTCGGCATGGTGCTGGCCTCGGTGGAGCCGCACGAGACCGGTTCGGCCTCGGGCACGCTGACCTCGGTGCAGCAGCTCGGCGCGGCCCTGGGCAGCGCGATCCTGGGCACCGTTTTCTTCGAGAGCCTGAAGAGCTCGGGCTTCGCCGACGCCGAGCAGGTCACCCTGTGGGCCGAGGCGGGCCTGCTGGTGGTGGTCTTCGCGGCGATCTTCCTGCTGCCGATGCACGGCCGCCCCGAGCACGAGGGCGCCGAGGAGGGCGGCCCCGAGGGCGCGCTCCGCACGGCGGACGAACACCAGCCCGCCTGACGCCCGGACGGGCCGGATCAGCCGTGGTAGCCCGCGAAGAGCTTCGAGAACTGGTACGGCGTCTGCGGCACGTTGGTGCACTTGGGCAGCGAGCCGGTGCAGGCGTTGGCGTCCCGGGTCATCTCCCAGAAGGCCAGCTCGCCGAGGTGGTTCTGCTGGGCGAAGGAGATCAGCTGCTGCGCGTCGGTGAGGCCGAACACCTCGGAGGTGGTGTCGTTCTGGCCGAGCATCGGGGTGACGCCGACCATGGCGTACGCCTGGGCGTCCGTCAGGTTGGTCCACACGGAGCGGATCTGCGCCTGGGTGGACTGCGCGGACTGGATCGCGTAAGCGCCCATCTTGCCCGCCGGGCTCGGGGCGGCCCAGTCGCCGAAGTCCATCGCCATCACGTTGACCAGGTCCACGGACAGGCCGGCGTTCTTGGCGGACTGCAGGATGTAGACGCCGTCCGCGGTGAGGCCGCTGGGCAGCACCGGCAGGGTCAGGCTGACCTTCAGGTCGCGGCCCTTGGCCCGCTGCGCGGCCTGGACCTGGGCGAGCGCGGCCGAGCGCCGGTCGACCGAGGCGTGGTCGGTGACGGCGGTGCCCTCGATGTCGAAGTCGACCCGGTCGAGCGCGTAGACGTCCACGACCTTCTGGTACTGCGCGGCCAGCGCGGCCACCGTGGTGCAGGACTGGGCCAGTTCGGTGCCGTTGGCGCCGCCGAAGGACGGGCGGACGTCGCCGCCGGTGTCCCGGACCGCGTCCATGTCGGCCTTGTTCCAGCCGGTGGCCGGGTCGTAGGCGCCGAACCAGCTGGCGGTGCACGGCTGGCTGCCGTTGATGATGAACGCCAGCGAGAACTCCTTGATGCCGCTGGCGGCGGAGAGCGCGGGCAGGCTGGGGGTCGGGTAGGCGCCGAGGTCCACGTAGGGGGCGGCGGTCCCGGCGCTGGTGCCGGTGCCCGCGGTGGCGGTGACGGCCGCGGACTTCGCCGACTCGTTGCCCGCCGCGTCGAAGGCGCTGACGGTGAAGGTGTGGCTGCTGCCCTGGAGCAGGCCGCGGACGGTGGCCGAGGTGCCGGTCACGGTGGCGACCGCGGTGCTGCCCTCGTACACGTGGTAGCCGGCCACCGCGGTGTTGTCGGTGGAGGCGGTCCAGCCGAGGGTGACGCTGCCCGGTCCGGTGCCCGTCGAGTGCGGGCTGCCGGGGACGGACGGCGCGACGGCGTCGGCGGGGGCGCCGGCGCACGGCTGGTTGTTGATCGTGCAGTTGAGCGGGGTGGCCTGCACGGCGCCGGTGGTGACGCCGAAGCCGATCGCGGGGGCGGCGGCGCCGGGGGCCAGCGGGGCGGCCCAGCCGGGGGAGGTCACCGTGTAGTGGGTGCCGGTGGAGGTGCTGGTCGAGGTCAGCGTGCCGTTCCACAGGCTGGATACGCTCTCGCCGGTCGGCAGGTCGAAGGAGAGCGACCAGCTGTTGACGGTGGCGTTGGTGTGGTTGGTCACGGTGTACGTGGCCTGGAAGCCGTTCGACCAGCTCTGGGTGACCGCGTAGTCGGCGGTCAGGCCGGACACGCCGGCCGCTCCGGCGGCGGCGGCGCCCAGCGGCGCGGCGATCAGGGCCGCGGCCGCGGCGAGGGAGAGGGTGACGCGCCTCATGGGCGAGTCCTCCTTGACGGTGTGGGGGACGGGTGGGGCCGTGCTCAGGTGCGTGGGGCGCACTCAAGATGGTCCAGACCAATCCGGGCCGTCAAGGTGAAGTCCTGCGGTTTTGCGAGAAGTTGACGATTCAATCAGGTGCGATGAAGTCTCTTGAGGTGCCCGAAAGGAAGCCGGGGAACGACGGAGGGCGCGGCCCCCGAAACGTGGGGGAGGGGGCCGCGCCACCCGCCTGACTCAGGTCAGGCGTCCATGGGCCGTCAGGCGGAGACGGCGGCGCCGCGCATCCGGCGGGCCAGGTGCGCGCCCGAGGCGGCCGCCGCCAGCAGGCCCGCGGCGGCCAGGCCGAGCAGCAGGTCGTCGTGGCTGGTCCGGTTGAGCGTGGCGGTGCCGGACGCGGCCACGGCGGCCTCGGCGGCGGTGAGGTCGCCGCCGTGGCCGTGGTGCGAGACGGTCGAGCGGGCGGCGCCCGCGTCGATCTGCGCCTGGGTCGGCGCGGAGGGCGCGTCCGCGGCCAGCGGCAGGGTCGCGGCCGCGGCGGTGGCGGTGCCGAAGTCGAGGTCCGAGCAGCCGTAGAACGCCTCCGGGCTGTCCGAGCGCTGCCAGACCATGTAGACCAGCTGGCGGCCGGTGCGCTGGGGCAGGTTCACGTTGACGTGGTAGTACCCGTTGTCCGAGGTGCGCGCCGTGTCGTAGACCGCGACCGGGTGGGCCAGGTCCAGGTCGGACCACTTCAGCGGCTTGGTCGGGTCGTAGCCGGCGTTGGTGATGTACAGCTTCATGGTGCCCTGGTGGGGCGCGGTGACCCGGAAGTCGAAGTTCCTCGCGCCGACGGTCGCCGCCGTGGCGGGCCAGTCGGTGCGGGCCCAGTCCAGGGCGCGGTACTTGTCGCGGTTGGCCGAGCAGAGGTGGCCGTCCGGGATGATCTGCTGGCTCTGGCCGTTGGCGCTGGCGATGTTGACCTCGTTCCAGTCGTACAGCGGCTGGGTGCCGCTGTCCGCCACGAGGTCCTTGCAGACCTGGGACTTCGGGGTCTCGGGGCCTTCCGCGTAGCAGGCCGCGATGCGGCTGGGCGGGCCGAACATGGCGCCGTGCGCACTGGCGGTGCCGACGGCGAGGGTGGTGGCGACCAGGGCGCCCGCGCCCACCGCGGAGGCGGCGAGCAGACGGCGGGACCGGGACATGGTTCTCCTCAGAAAAGATCGGGCCGTTAGTGGGGGAAAAGCGGGCACGTCTGCCCGCGGGCCACGGGGAGCGACCCCGGGGCGACGTGGTGTGGACCCGACACACCGCGAGCCGTCCGAAGGCTACGATTGGCCTATACCAATTGACAAGTGTCGGCCACCGCGGAGCAGTTGGTGAATGGCGGGATCCGGCCACCGTCACCATCCGTCCGGTCGCGCCGACCTGGCCCGGCGTCAGGGGCCGACCGGCGGACGGACTGCGGAGGTACTGCGGGTGGGCCGTGGGTGGACGCGGTGAAGTCGCAGGCGGGAGGGCCTGCGTCGGACGCGGCGACCGGTCGCCGGGGCCCGGGGGTCCGCCGTCCGGGTGACGGGCCGGATCGGGGGGTGGTCCCGGGTCGGACCCGGGGCGGAGCGGGTGCCGGGTGGCGGGGTTAGCGGAATCCAAGCTGCGGATAATGCCCCGATAAGCCGTCGGCCGGGGATGGCGGAGGCCCCGGGGAAGCCGATGGTTCGTCAGGGAACCGTTCCGGCGGGATTCCTGGGAGCCGGCTCGGAATCCACCGGGAATTCGCCGACCGTGCGGCGCGGCGCACGGCCGGACCGGGTCGGCGGCTCCGGCGGGGGGTGCCGCCGTCCGGGGAGACGCCGCGTGGCAGCGCGTGATGTACCGCTTTACCTGCCTAATCTCCCGCTATGTCCGTACGCCCCCTCACCCTCGCCGCCCTCTCGTTGGGCCTGGCCACCGCACCCGTGCTCGCCCCGGCCCTGCTGTCGCCGTCCGCCGTCGCCGCCGGGTCCAAGCGGGCCTCGATCGGCAACCCGGTCGAAGGGAACCTCGGCTACAACGCCTTCGTCGAGCAGAACACCGTCCTGGGCAGCACCGAGGCCGAAGGCCCGATCGCCACCGGCGGGAACCTCACCTTCGGCTCCGGCTACAACGTCAGCCTGCACACCCCCGGCACCTTCACCGCCCCCGGCGACGACCACCCGGCCGCGCTGGTGGTCGGCGGCCGGGTCGACTTCGCCGGCAGCTCCCCGGACGGGGTGCTCAAGGTGCTCAGCAACGGCTACACCAAGATCGGCGACATGACCGGCGCGCTCGCCGTCGACCGGGACGCCCAGAACGCCGAGGTCAACACCCAGGTGGTGGCCGCCGGCACGGCGCACAACTCGGTGCCGCGGATCGAGATGACGCTGCACCAGCCGCCCGCCTCGGTCGGACCGGCCCCCGGCCTGATCGACTTCACCGCCGCCTTCGAGGTCTTCCGTGAACGCGCCCGGACGATGGCCTCCTGCGAGCAGAACGTCACCCTGGTCGACGACGCGGGCAACCCGCTGCCCGACGGCCCCTACCCGCCCGGCACCAACGGCAGCCTGACCCTCACCCCCGGCCGCACCAACGTGCTGCACCTGACCGGCCAGCAGATGAACGCGCTCGGCGAGATCAAATTCAACAACCAGCCCACCAAGGACACCCCGCTGCTGGTCGTCACCGACACCACCGCCGAAGGCGGCGTGTTCGTCTGGGACAACCCCAACACCCCGGGCATCGGCGGCCAGCAGGCCCCCTACGTGCTGTGGGACTTCCCGGACGCCACCGACATCACCATGGCCACCGGCGACTCCCTGGAGGGCACCATCTACGCCCCCAGCGCCCACCTCAAGGACATCAACGGCTCCAACATCGAGGGCGACGTCATCGCCCGCGCCTACGACGCCGGCCCGCTGGTCAACGGCAGCTCGATCTTCGCCGGGGAACTGCACTACTGGCCGTTCGACGCCGTCATCAACTGCGAGAGCACCAGCCCCTCGCCCAGCCCCAGCCCCAGCGGGAGCCCCTCGCCCAGCCCCTCGCCGAGTCCCAGCCCCAGCCCGTCCGCCAGTCCGAGCACCAGCACCAGCCCCGGCCCCTCGCCCAGCGCCTCGCGCACCCTGCCCGCCCCGACCCCCACCGGCCCGGGCGGTGAACTCCCCGCGACCGGCAGCGACCCGGCCCTCCCGCTCGCCGCCGCCACCGCCGCCGCGGCCCTCGCCACCGGCACCCTGCTGCTGCGCCGCCGCCGCCGGCACTGAGCACCCGCGCACCCGCGGAAAGCCCCACCCCGGCGGCCCGTCACCCCGACGACGGGCCGCCGCGCCGCTCCGAGGGGCCCCGCGACGGGTGATTCCGTCGAAGAGGAGTTCCACGTGGAGAGGCGGTGGTGGCGGTGCGAGGGGTTTCCCGCAGGGAGCGGGGCGGTGCTGGGGTTCGTCGGGCGTTCATGAGGGGGCCGGGTCGTGGTGGCGCCTCGTTGGGGCGGGCTCGGGAGGTTGGGCGGCGCCGTACTCCCACCCACCCGATCCGAGGGACGGAACCCGTGACCGAACCGCGCACCCCCGCCTGGCGCCGTCGACTCGCCCTGCTGCTGGCCGCCGCGGCCCTGCCCGTCGCGGGCCTGGGCGTGCTGGGCGCCGGGCCCGCCGCCGCCGCGCCCGCCGACGACGTCCGGCTCAACGAGGTGGTGACGACCGGGTCGGTGAACGACTCGATCGAGCTGTACAACAAGGGCACCGCGACGGTCGACCTGTCCGGGTGGGTCCTGCGCGACAGCACCAGCAGCAAGTACACCGTCGCCGCCGGCACCACCCTCGCCCCCGGGGCCTCCAGGGCCTTCGACGTGCACGGCAGCTTCGGCCTCGGCTCCTCCGACAGCGCCCGGCTCTACCTCGCCGACGGCAGCACCCTGGTCGACTCGTTCAGCTGGACCTCGCACTCCGCCCCGTCCTGGTCGCGCTGCCCCGACGGCACCGGCGCCTGGAGCCGGTCCGCCGCGCTGACCCTCGGCTCCGCCAACGACTGCGCCGGCTCCGGCGGTTCCAGCACCCCCACCGGCCCGGTCGCCTGGCCCGGCAGCTCCGCCGTCACCACCGCCGACGGCTCCAACGTGTTCGGCTCCGACCTGTCCGGCCTCCAGCAGGAGGGCGGCGTGCTGTGGGGCGCGCAGAACTCCGGCAAGCTGTGGCGGCTCGTCCCGAACGGCTCCGGCGGCTGGAAGCCCGACACCGCCAACGGCTGGGGCTCCGGCAAGTCGCTGCGCTTCACCGGCGGCACCGGCACCCCCGACGACGAGGGCGTCACCCTGACCGGCGCGGGCTCGGCCGGCGGCGTGTACGTCTCCAGCGAGCGCAACGCCGACTCCTCCTCCACCAGCCGGCTCTCCGTGCTGCGCTACGACGTCTCCGGCACCGGCAGCACACTGACCGCCACCCGGGAGTGGAACCTCACCTCCGACCTGCCGTCCACCGGCTCCAACGCCGGACTCGAAGGCGTCACCTGGGTGCCCGACGGCTACCTGACCGGCGCGGGCTTCAAGGACGCCGCCACCGGCGCCGCCTACGACCCGGCCCACTACGGGGCGCACACCGGCGGCGTGTTCTTCGTCGGCGTCGAGGGCACCGGCACGGTCTACGGCTACGTCCTGCTGGAGGCCGGCGGCTTCACCAAGGTGGCCACCGTCAGCAGCGGCATGGCCGGCGTGATGGAACTGTCCTGGGAGCCGCAGGCCAACCGGATGTGGGTGGTCTGCGACGACAACTGCTCCGGCCAGCTGCGCACCTTCCAGGTGAACGGCAGCGGCGCGTTCGCACTCACCGCGGTCTACGACCGGCCCTCCGGCATGTCGAACATCAACAACGAGGGCTTCACCCTGGCCGGCGCCGACGAGTGCACGGGCGGCAGCAAGCCCGTCTACTGGTCGGACGACAGCAACACCGGCGGCCACGCCCTGCGCAAGGGCAGCATCACCTGCTGACGCCCGGGACCTGACGCCCGGCGGCCCGGTTCCCCGCGCGGGGCCGGGCCGTTCGGTGTCGGGCCGCTCGGGCCGCTCGGGCCGCTCGGGCCGCTCGGGCCGCTCGGAGCCGGGCCGTACTCGGACAGGTTCAGCGTCGAGACGGCCCGGTAGCCGTCGCCCTCGCAGGTCACCGTCAGGTGGGAGAGCCGGCCCTCGGTGTCGACCAGCAGGTCGGTGGCGCACTCCGCGATGCGGTGCTCGGCGATCCGCTGCCGGATCGTCTCCCCGAGCGCGTCGGCGATCCGTTCGACCGGCAGCGGGCCCGCCAGGTGGTAGGCCGGGCCGCCGTTGCGGCCGGGCAGCTTCTCCGTGCCCCGGTAGGAGGCCGGGTCGGCCTGCAGCAGCGCCCGCACCATCGGGCGGTGGTCGGCCACCAGCAGCCCCTGGCCGTTGCGCTCGTGCTTCGTCCACTCCTCGTCGTCGACCCTGGTGTACACCGCGTCCCGCGTGGTGGTGGTGTACACCCGCACCGGGGTGTCCCCGGCGAGCATGCCCAGGCTCATCGAGCTGGTCTGGACGTCCGACACCCCGACCGTGCCCCCGCCCCGGACGTGCACGCTGTCGTCGGAGGCGTCCACCCCGAGGGTGGCCGAGTACGGCTGCGTGGGGGCCTCGATCGCGGCCCGGAGCCGGTCGATCTCCTGCGCCCGGTCGCCCGCCGGAGCGTCGTCGGACAGCGCGGCGGCCGGGGCCGGGGCGGAGGACGCGGCCCGCGGGGCGGGGGAGGAACCGGAGCAGCCCGTCAGCGCGGCCGCCAGCACGACCCCCGCCACCACGGCGGCGACCCCGCCCGCACGCGTCTTCACCGACACGACCCCACCGCCACGAAAAACCCGACAATCGAACTGCGTCGGACACGTTCTCGCAGTTCACGGGCAGAGCACAAGTCAAATCGTGGGCGAAGGCACGTGGTTGGACCCCCACCCGGCCGGGCCCCGCGGCCCGGTCAGTCGCGGAACCCCGCGTGCACGTGGTCGTGGTGGGTGGGGTCGCTGAAGAACTGGTTCGCCGTCCGCCCGCCGGACAGTTGCCGCGGCCCGCCCACGTTGTACGAACCCGCCGCCGCGGCCGCCCGCATGAAGGACTCCACCAGCGCGGCCGGGGTCGCCGGATCCACCACCGGGTGCCCCTCGATCCGCCAGGTGTCGAACGCCAGCCCGCGCGGGTGGTCGCTCGGCCGGTCCGCCCCGAACACCAGCAGCGGATGGCCCGAGCGCAGCACGCTCACCTCGAAGCCGTACGACCCCGCCAGCGTCAGCATCGCCTCCAGCGCCGCACCGTGCACCTGCCCGCTGCGCACGTCCGCCACCGCGGCCGGCGGCAGCACGATCCGCGGCTGGGCCAGCACCCGCACCGCCGGATCGCCCGGTGCGGCGGCCGCCGCACCGGGGTCGGCCGGGTGCAGCGCGGTGACGTTCCAGCGCGGCGCGGCGGCGGCCAGCCGGACGTCGACCGTGCTGCCGGTGGACACCGGCGCGCCGTCCGGCCCGGCCACCCACTGCCGGCACACCACCAGCACGCTCGCCGAGTCCGCCAGCAGGCCGCCGTACTGCGCGTACACCACCTCCAGCGCGGCCCGCGGCGCGTCCGCCAGCAGCGGGCCGCCCTGCTCGGCCAGCGCCGGATCCGCCCCGAGCGCCGCCACCCGCTGCCGGGCCGCCGCCACGCCCTGCCCGCCCGGCGGCCACCCGCCGATCGCCTCCACCACCTGCACGGCCCGCAGTTTGACGTCCGGCTGCAACTCGCCCGGCCCCGGCTGCCAGGCCGCGGGCGCGGGGAACGCCGCGGACGGACTGCCGGAACCGCCGGAACCGCCCTGACCGCCAGGGCCGTTGGGGCTTCCTGAGCTCCCAGGGCTGCCTGAGCTCCCAGGGCTGCCAGGGCCGCCGGGGCTGTTCGGGCGGCCGGAGGCGCAGGCCGTCAGGGCGGAGCCGATCCCGGCGAGCAGGACGGCGCGGCGGCCGGGCGGGGGAGGGAGGGCGCACATCCCGCCAGTGTCGGTCGCGGGCGGCGGCCCAGGCCGGCACGACCCGCCGTCCGGGCGGCGCGGGGGGCGGGTGGGAAGGGGCGGGCGAACCGGGGGGAGCGGGGCCGGGGGCGGCGCGGCGGCGCGGCGCCGCGGCGCGGGCCGGGGCGAACGTCCCGAGCAGGACGAGGAGCAGCAGGACCAGGCCGCTGCCGGTGAGGGCCAGGCCGCCCGGCAGCAGGACGGCGACCACGAGGTGGTGGGGCGTCCCGAGTTCGTGGCAGGAGCCGCCGGTGTCGCAGCGGACGGTCACGACGGCGCCCGCCCGGTAGGAGTCGGACGCCCCGTTCAGGTACCAGGTGCCGGTGGTGACACCGCTGCGGCCGGGGTCCCGGTGCCCCGGCAGTGGTGGACCCAGCTCCGGGACCGGCCGGTGGTGCGGCAGTCGGAGAGCGTCATCCGCAGTTCGGGCTGGTGGTGCTCGGCCCGGATCCCGGCCGCCTCGGCGGCGCTGCCGATCGTCACGCCCGTCCCCGCGGTGATCCAGGCCAGCGCGAGCAGGATGCCCAGCAGTGCCGTCACCGCGGGTGGCAGCCGCCGCTTCGCCGCTCCGGCGGCCTCGCCGCGCTTCGGGGTGGCCCCGTGCTTGGTCCGGTCCGCGTGCCGCGTCCCGGACTTCTCCGGCTTCCCGGATATGACGGTCCGCCTCTCCCCGTGCGCGCCCGTCGCCGACGGCGGGCCGTGGTGGCGGCCGGCCACGGGGAAGGCCCGGACCGCGGGTGCGGTCCGGGCCTTGGGTGGGCGAGCGTCAGATCAGGCCCTGGGCGAGCATCGCGTCGGCGACCAGCTCGAAGCCGGCGATGTTCGCGCCGACCACGTAGTTGCCGGGGCTGCCGTACTTCTCCGCGGTGGTGAAGCAGGAGTCGTGGATGTGCTTCATGATCTCGCCGAGGCGGGCCTCGGTGTGCTCGAAGGTCCACGAGTCGCGGGAGGCGTTCTGCTGCATCTCCAGCGCCGAGGTGGCCACGCCGCCGGCGTTGGCGGCCTTGCCGGGCGCGAAGGCCACGCCGGCCTCCTGGAAGACCCGGACGGCCTCGGGGGTGGTGGGCATGTTGGCGCCCTCGGCGACGGCCTTGACGCCGCCCCGGACCAGGGCGACGGCGTCCGCCTCGTGCAGCTCGTTCTGGGTGGCGCAGGGCAGCGCCACGTCGCAGGCGACGTTCCACACGCCGGTGCCGGCCACGTACTTCACGTGCGAGCCGCGCGCCTCGGCGTAGTCGGAGACGCGGCCGCGGCGGGTCTCCTTGATCTCCTTGAGCAGTTCGAGGTCGATGCCCTTCTCGTCGACCACGTAGCCGGTCGAGTCGGAGCAGGTGAGCACGGTCGCGCCGAGCTGCTGGGCCTTCTCGATCGCGTAGATCGCCACGTTGCCGGAGCCGGAGACCACCACGCGCTGGCCGGACAGGCTCTCGCCGCGGGTGCGCAGCATCTCCTCGGTGAACATCACGCAGCCGTAGCCGGTGGCCTCGGTGCGGGCCTGCGCGCCGCCCCAGCCCAGGCCCTTGCCGGTGAGCACGCCGGACTCGTAGCGGTTGGTGATCCGCTTGTACTGGCCGAACAGGTAGCCGATCTCGCGGCCGCCGACGCCGATGTCACCGGCCGGGACGTCGGTGTACTCGCCGAGGTGGCGGTGCAGTTCGGTCATGAAGGACTGGCAGAAGCGCATGATCTCGGCGTCCGAGCGGCCCTTGGGGTCGAAGTCGGAGCCGCCCTTGCCGCCGCCGATCGGCATGCCGGTGAGGGCGTTCTTGAAGATCTGCTCGAAGCCGAGGAACTTGACGATGCCCAGGTTGACCGAGGGGTGGAAGCGCAGGCCGCCCTTGTACGGGCCGAGGGCGCTGGAGAACTCCACCCGGAAGCCGCGGTTGACGTGGATGCCGCCCTTGTCGTCGGACCACGGCACCCGGAAGATCAGCTGGCGCTCGGGCTCGCAGACCCGCTCGATGATCCGGGCGTCGACGAGCTCGGGGCGCTGCCGCAGCACCGGGCCGAGGGTCTCCAGGACCTCGCGGACCGCCTGGTGGAACTCGTTCTCGCCCTGGTTGCGGCGCAGCACTTCCTGGTACAGCGGCTCGATCAGGCGGGCGCCGGCGTCGGTGGACGCGGCAGAGCTGGGGGTGGCCGGCATTCAGGCACAACCTTCCGTGATCGGATGGTGCACGAGGGCGCTCCCGTCCCGGGAGGGCCCTTGGTCCTCCTCGCCGTTGAGGACCGCCGGCGGCGCGCCTGACACGCGCCGGTCGACGGGGTGGGACCGTTGGTCTGCACCATTGTCACAGGGCTGACCTGCGTGCATCGACAGTATGTCCACGATGTGAACACCTGAATGGGTTATTTCGGTCACCCGAAAGGTAAAGATTCGTTCATCAGCACCCCATGGGCCGGGCTCCCGTGTGCAAACTCGGCGAATGGTGTGAGTTCGCTGTGAGTTCCGGGCGTGTCTGGGAAGTCCCTGCTCGGAAGGCCCTCCCGGTGGTCCTCCCGGCGGCCGGCCCGCCGCCGGGAGGGGGCGGCGTCAGCGGCGCGGCTGGATCCACCAGGCCGTGGTGGCCGGCGGCAGCACCCCGGCCGGGCACGGGCCGGAGGAGAGCAGCGGCTGCCCGGTGACCGGCGCCGGAGCGGGGACGGTGCCGAAGTTGATCGCCACCAGCAGGCCGTCGCCCCGGACGAAGGCCAGCACGTTCGGCGGCGTCTCCAGCCAGCGCAGCGTCCCCTCGCCCAGCTGCGGCAGCAGCCGGCGCAGGTGCAGCGCCTCCCGGTACAGGTGGTACGCCGAGGTGTGGTCGGCCAGCGCCCGCTCGGCGGTGTACCGGGCGAACGAGGCCGGCTGCGGCAGCCAGGTCGGCGCCGAGCCCTCCGGCCCGAACCCGTACGGGGCCTCGGCCCCGGCCCACGGCAGCGGGACGCGGCAGCCGTCCCGGATGCCCTTGCGGCTGCCGGTGCGGTGGAAGATCGGGTCGGTGATCACCTCGTCCGGCAGGTCGTCGACCTCCGGCAGGCCCAGCTCCTCGCCCTGGTACAGGTAGGCCGCGCCCGGCAGCGACAGCATCAGCAGCGCCGCCGCCCGGGCCCGCTCGGGGCTGCCGAAGCGGGTGGTGGTGCGGACCTGGTCGTGGTTGTTCAGCACCCAGGTCACGGTCGAGCCGGTCGCGGTGATGTCCCGCACCGCGGCGTCGATCACCTGGTGGAAGTGCTCGGCGTCCCACGGCGCGTGCAGCAGGTGGAAGAAGAACGCCTGGTGCAGCTCGTCCCCGCGCACGTACTTGGCCTGCTCGGCCGGGGTCGGCACGGACGCCTCGCCGACCAGCAGCCGCTGCCGGCCGTCCAGTGCGGTGTACTCCTCGCAGATCGCCCGCCAGGAGCGCCACACCTCGTGCACCTCCGGCTGGTTCCAGGCCAGCGGGTTGACCGAGTCGCGGGTGCGCTCGTCCGCCTCCGGGTCCGGGGAGTCCGGCAGCTCCGGGTGCTTGAACAGGCCCGCCGCCACGTCGATCCGGAAGCCGTCCACGCCCCGGTCCAGCCAGAACCGCAGCACCTTCTCGAACTCGACCGGGACCTCCGGGTTGCGCCAGTTCAGGTCCGGCTGCTCCGGGGTGAACATGTGCAGGTACCACTGGCCCGGGGTGCCGTCCGGCTCGGTGATCCGGGACCACGCGGGGCCGCCGAACATCGCCCGCCAGTTGTTCGGCGGCAGCTCGCCGCCGGCGCCCCGGCCGTCCGCGAAGTGGAACCGGGCCCGGGAGGCCGAGCCGGGGGCGGCGGCCAGCGCCTCCAGGAACCACGGGTGCTCGGCCGAGCAGTGGTTGGGCACGGTGTCCAGCACCAGGCGCAGGCCCAGCTTCCGGCAGTCCTCGACCAGCAGGTCGAAGTCCTCCAGGGTGCCGAACATCGGGTCCACGCCCTTGTAGTCGGCCACGTCGTAGCCGTGGTCGTGCTGCGGCGACGGGTAGAACGGGTTCAGCCAGACCCCGTCCACGCCCAGCCGCTTCAGGTACGGCAGCCGGGCCCGCACGCCCGGGAGGTCGCCGATGCCGTCGCCGTCGGAGTCCTGGAAGCTGCGCACGTACACCTGGTAGATGACCGCGTCGCGCCACCAGAGCACGTCGGGGGCGAGCGGGGCCGGCCGTTCCTCCGGCAGGACGCCGTCGGCGGTGAGGACGGCGGAGGCTTCCAGGGCTCCGAGGAGCTCGCTGGGGCGCGGCGGGTCGGCCGGGACGACGGACGTGATCATGCGTCACCTTCACGGGAGCGCGCGAGGGAGGTCGCGCTGACAGGCACGGGCCCCGCCTGACCTACCGTCAGTTCCTCGGGGATACCTAGATGTTAGGTATAGGCCAAAGAGCATGTCCAGGAGACGGGAGATGAAGATGTCACCTCCTAATGCTGTTGTCAAGCCGCTGATGCGACCGGGAGTCCACGTTGGAAGCACTGTCCGTCACGGATGAGAGCCCACAGGACGTTGACGCGT
>NZ_BAAANS010000053.1:0-57958 GCF_039529925.1 Kitasatospora saccharophila
GGCACCACCAACTGGAACAGCTCCCACAGCTCGTCCGGCACCAAGCGCTCCACGA
The DNA here is from genome assembly GCF_039529925.1 of Kitasatospora saccharophila. NCBI lineage: Bacteria > Bacillati > Actinomycetota > Actinomycetes > Kitasatosporales > Streptomycetaceae > Kitasatospora > Kitasatospora saccharophila. The sequence continues at coordinate 56 of NZ_BAAANS010000053.1, forward strand.
TCGTCACGCGAGCAGCTTACAAGCCCAAATGAGATAGCTTCTTAGCGCTTGCGGAAGTCGCGGGCCTGCTCGGCCGCCGCCAGGACCTCCGGGAGCGGGGCGCCGGCGGCCGCGGTGACGGCGGCGGCCACCGCGCCCTCGACGAACGGGGCGTCGGCCAGGGCGGTGTCCGGCAGGGCCAGGTCGGCGAGGACCAGGGCGGCGGTCAGGACGGAGCTGCCGAGGTCGGCCAGCACCAGGGCGCCCGCGCCGCCCGCCGCGGCGCCGCGCACCGCGCGGGCGATCGGGTCGTAGCCGGTGCCGAGCGAGCCGTCCTCGGTGCCCGCCGCGATCAACACCGTTACGTCGCCCGCCAGTTCGGCGAGCAGCTCGTGCACGCCTCGGGCCAGGAGCACGCTGTGGGAGACCAGGACCAGACCGACCGGAGCGCGCATGCGGCGCAGCCTACCGGCGGCCGCACCCGGCGCCGGGCGCGCCGCGCGGGGCCGCGGTTCGGCCGTACCGCCGGAGGGCTGGGGTAGCGTCGACCGCACCCGTCAGCCGCACCCGTCAGCCGCACCCGTCAGCCGCGCACGGACGAAGGAGCACGCCCGCCGTGAAGAAGCTGATCAACAGCCCGGGGAGCGTCGTCGACGACGCCCTGGTCGGGCTCGCCGCCGCCCACCCCGCGCTCGCGGTGGACTTCGAACGCCGGGTGGTCTCCCGGGCGGTGTGCCCGGCGGGGCCGAAGGTGGCGCTGGTGTCCGGCGGCGGTTCCGGTCACGAGCCGCTGCACATCGGCTTCGTGGGCCCGGGCATGCTGGACGCGGCCTGCCCCGGCGAGCTGTTCACCTCGCCGCCGCCGGACCGGATCCTGGCCGCCGCGCAGGCCGCCGACAGCGGCGCGGGCGTGCTGTTCGTGGTGAAGAACTACACCGGCGACGTGCTGAACTTCCGGCTGGCCGCCGAACTCGCCGCCGAACAGGGCCACCGGGTGGCCACCGTCCTGGTCGACGACGACGTCGCCGTGCGGGACTCCGCCGCGGGCCGCCGGGGCACCGGCGCGACCGTGGTGGTGCACAAGACCTGCGGTGCGCTCGCCGAGCGCGGCGCCGCCCTGGAGGAGGTCCGGGAGCTGGGGGAGCGGGTCGTCGCGGCCTCCCGCTCCTTCGCCGTCGCGCTCGCCGCCGGGACCAACCCGGAGACCGGCCGCCCCGGCTTCGACCTCGCCGAGGACGAGATCGAGGTCGGCGTCGGCATCCACGGCGAACCCGGCCGCCGCCGCGAACGGCTGCGCCCCGCCAACGAGTTGGCCGCGACGGTGGTCGACGCGGTGCTGGAGGGGAACCGGCCCGGCCCCGGCGACCGGCCGATCGTCCTGGTCAACGGCCTCGGCGCGACCCCGCTGATCGAGCTGTACGTGGTGTGCGCCGCCGTCACCGCCCGCCTCGCCGAGCACGGCGTCACCCCCGCCCGCACCCTGGTCGGCTCCTACGTCACCAGCCTCGACGCGGCCGGCTTCTCCCTCACCCTGACCGCCGCGGACCGCCTGATGCTGGAACTGTGGGACGCCCCCGCCGACACCCCCGCGCTGGTCCGCGCGTAACGGGCCCGCCCCCCACCGGCAGGAGGAGCGACGCACCATGACGCACCGGACCCTCGACACCGCCCTCGCCGAAGCCTGGATCCGGACCGCCGCCGCGGCCGTCGAGGACGCGGAGCGGCACCTCACCGCACTCGACACGGCGATCGGCGACGGCGACCACGGCAGCAACCTCCGCCGGGGCTTCACCGCCGTCCTGGCCGCGCTCGACGCCCCGCCCGAGGGCGGCTTCGAGAGCCCGGGCGCACTGCTGCGCACCGTCGGCAGCACGCTGACGGCCAAGGTCGGCGGCGCCTCCGGCCCGCTGTACGGGCAGGCGTTCCGGGCGGCCGGGGCCGAACTCCCGCCGGACGCCGACCCCGCCGCCTGCGCGGACGCCCTGGCCGCCGGCCTCGCCGCCGTCCGGGCGCTGGGCGGGGCCGAACCGGGCGACAAGACGCTGGTCGACGCGCTCGCCCCGGCCGTCGACGCCCTGCGCGCCGCCGCCGAGACCGGTGCCACCCTGGCCCGGGCCACCGCCGCGGCCGCCGACGCCGCCGAACGCGGCGCCCGCGACACCACCCCCCTGCAGGCCCGCCGCGGCCGCGCCTCCTACCTCGGCCCGCGCAGCACCGGCCACCAGGACCCGGGCGCCACCTCCGCCGCGCTGCTCCTGCGGGCCCTCGCCGACGCCGCCGCGCGCTGAGCGGGCGGCGAAAGCATTCCGAAGGACCGGAAGGGCGGGAAAGGCTCGGCGGAGCGGGCGGCGGAAAATCGGAGGAATGCGCGGGAAAGCGAATTTCCCCCGCTCCTCCCGCGTGGCACCCACCCATGTGCCGCGAAGCTCCTAGTCTCAACGGTCTACAGCGCTACCGCGCTTTCCCCGCTGCGCCTTTGCGCCTTCGAGTCGAGGAGTTACGGCCATGAGTCGTGTCGTCAGGGCCGCCCTGTTCCAGACCGCGTGGACGGGTGACAAGGAATCCATGCTGGACGCCGCCGAACGGGCCGCGCGGGACGCCGCCGGGCAGGGGGCGGGGATCATCGGGTTCCAGGAGGTGTTCAACGCCCCGTACTTCTGCCAGGTGCAGGAACCCGAGCACTACGCGTGGGCCGAGCCGGTCCCGGACGGGTCGACGGTGCGGCGGATGCGGGCGCTCGCCAAGGAGTTGGGCATCGTGATCGTCGCGCCGGTGTACGAGATCGAGAAGCCGGGCTTCTACTACAACACCGCCGCCGTGATCGACGCCGACGGCAGTTACCTGGGGAAGTACCGCAAGCACCACATTCCCCAGGTGCGCGGATTCTGGGAGAAGTACTACTTCAAGCCCGGGAACCTCGGCTGGCCGGTGTTCGAAACGGCGGTCGGCAAGGTCGGCGTGTACATCTGCTACGACCGGCACTTCCCGGAGGGCTGGCGGGCGCTCGGCCTGGCCGGGGCCGAGATCGTCTACAACCCGTCGGCGACCAGCCGCGGCCTCTCCGCGTACCTGTGGCAGCTGGAGCAGCCCGCCGCCGCGGTCGCCAACGAGTACTTCGTCGCGGCGATCAACCGGGTCGGCGTCGAGGAGTACGGCGACGACGACTTCTACGGCACCAGCTACTTCGTCGACCCGCGCGGGCAGTTCGTCGGCGAGGTGGCCTCCGACAAGAGCGAGGAACTCGTCGTCCGGGACCTCGACCTCGGGCAGATCGACGAGGTCCGCCAGCAGTGGGCGTTCTACCGGGACCGCCGGCCGGACGCCTACGGCCCGCTGACCGAGGGCTGAGCGCGGTGGCCCGCACCCTGATCACCGGCGGCCTGGTGATCACCGCCGCCGAGGAGACGCCCGCCGACGTGCTGGTCGAGGACGGCCGGGTCGTCGCGCTCGCCCTGCCGGGCAGCCAGCACTGGAGCGCCGACCAGGTGTTCGACGCCAGCGGGAAGTACGTCGTCCCGGGCGGCGTCGACGCGCACACCCACATGGAGATGCCGTTCGGCGGCACCCGTGCCGCCGACACCTTCGCCACCGGCACCCGGGCCGCCGCCTGGGGCGGCACCACCACCATCGTCGACTTCGCGATCCAGACCCGCGGCTCCTCGCTGCGCGCCGGGCTCGACGACTGGCACGCCAAGGCCGACGGCAACTGCGCCGTCGACTACGCCTTCCACATGATCGTCTCGGACGTCAACGAGTCGGTGCTGCGCGAGATGCCCGGGCTGGTCGGCGAGGGCGTCACCTCGTTCAAGCTGTTCATGGCCTACCCCGGCGTCTTCTACTCCGACGACGGGCAGATCCTGCGCGCCATGCAGCAGGCCGCCGAACTCGGCGCGCTCACCATGGTGCACGCCGAGAACGGCCCCGCCATCGACGTCCTGGTCGAACAGGCGCTGGCCAGGGGCGAGACCGACCCGCGCTACCACGGCGAGGTCCGCCGGGCGCTGCTGGAGGCCGAGGCCACCCACCGGGCGGTCCAGCTCGCCCGGGTCGCCGGGGCGCCGCTGTACGTGGTGCACGTCTCCGCCCGCGAGGCGCTCGCCGAGATCGCCGCCGCCCGCGACCTCGGCCTGCCGGTCTTCGGCGAGACCTGCCCGCAGTACCTCTTCCTGTCCACCGACGACCTCGCCGCACCCGGCTTCGAGGGCGCCAAGTACGTCTGCTCCACCCCGCTGCGCCCGAAGGACCACCAGGCGGCGCTCTGGCGCGGCCTGCGCACCGACGACCTCCAGGTGGTCTCCACCGACCACTGCCCGTTCTGCTTCACGGGGCAGAAGGAGCTCGGGCGCGGCGACTTCTCGAAGATCCCCAACGGCCTGCCCGGCGTCGAGAACCGGATGGACCTGCTGCACCAGGGCGTGGTCGAGGGCCGGATCAGCCGCCGCCGCTGGATCGAACTCGCCTGCGCCGCCCCCGCCCGGATGTTCGGCCTCCACCCGCGCAAGGGCACCATCGCCCCCGGCTCCGACGCCGACCTGGTGATCTACGACCCGCACGCCGTGCAGACCCTCTCCGCCGCCACCCACCACATGAACGTCGACTACTCGGCGTACGAGGGCCGCACCGTCACCGGACGGGTCGAGACGGTGTTCTCCCGGGGGGAGGTGCTGCTCGACCGCGGCGACTACCTCGGCCGCCCCGGGCACGGCGCCTTCCTGCCCCGCTCCAGCTGCCAGTACCTCTGACCACCCCCTCTTCCGCGAGGAGCCCCCCGCAGTGGACTTCGGACTCGTCCTGCAGACCGACCCGCCGGCCACCGAGGTCGTCGAACTGATGCGCCGCGCCGAACGGGCCGGCTTCAGCCACGGTTGGACCTTCGACTCCGCCGTGCTCTGGCAGGAGCCCTTCGTCATCCACAGCCGGATCCTGGAACACACCGAACGCCTGCACGTCGGCCCGATGGTCACCAACCCCGGCACCCGCACCTGGGAGGTCACCGCCTCCACCTTCGCCACCCTCAACGACATGTACGGCAACCGGACGGTGTGCGGCATCGGCCGCGGCGACTCGGCGATGCGGGTGGCCGGGCGCCGTCCCAACACGCTCGCCCGGCTCAGCGAGGCCATCGATGCCATCCGCGACCTCGCCGAGGGGCGCGAGGCCGAGGTCGACGGCAACCCGGTCCGCATCCCCTGGATCCGGGACGGCCGGCTGCCGGTCTGGATGGCCGCCTACGGCCCCAAGGCGCTCGCCCTGGCCGGGCGGAAGGCCGACGGGTTCATCCTCCAGCTCGCCGACCCCTATCTCACCGAACACATGGTCAAGGCCGTCCGCCGGGCCGCCGAGGAGGCCGGCCGCGACCCCGCCGCCGTCACCGTCTGCGTCGCCGCCCCCGCCTACGTCGGCGACGACCTCGACCACGCCCGCGAGCAGTGCCGCTGGTTCGGCGGCATGGTCGGCAACCACGTCGCCGACCTGGTCGCCAAGTACGGCGAGCACTCCGGCCTGGTCCCCGAGGAGCTCACCGCCTACATCAAGGACCGGCACGGCTACGACTACAGCCACCACGGCCGGGCCGGGAACCCCTCCACCGACTTCGTCCCCGACGCCGTCGTCGACCGCTTCTGCCTGCTCGGCCCGGTCGCCGCCCACGTCGAGAAGCTGCGCGCGCTGCGCGAACTCGGCGTCGACCAGTTCGCGGTGTACGCGATGCACGACGCCCGCGAGGCCGTCATCGACGCGTACGGCGCGGAGGTCATCCCGGCCCTGGGGTAGGGCCGCCCGCGGCAGGGGCGGGCCGCCCGTCAGCCGGTGGTCCGGTCGTCCGGGCGGTAGGCGGTCGCGGACAGCACCCGGCCGGAGGCCGAGACGGTGACCTCCAGGTGCCCCGAGGGCGGGAGGCCGTTCGCCGGGCGGTGGAAGGTCAGCAGCCGGGCCCCCGCCGGGACGGGCGAGCCGGTCGTGGTCGGGGCCGGGGCGAGGGCGGGACGGGTGCCGTCGGTCAGGTCGGGGAACCAGGTGGTGGCGAACTCGCCCGCGGCCCGCAGGAGTTGCTCTTCCGGCAACGGGGAGGCGGCAGTGCCGTCCGGGGACGGGGTCGGGGCCGGGGTCGGGGTCGGGAACTGGACCGAGACCAGCCGGCCGCTCACCGCCTCGAACCGGAACCGGCCCCGGTCGCCGGCCGCCTCGGTCAGCGGGAAGCGGGAGAGCGCCGGGTCGAACACCGTGGAGGTGACCTCCAGCCGACCGCCCGGCCCGAACAGCCGGTCCATCAGCCGGTACGCCGTGCCCGCGGTGTCCACCGTGTTCGGGAAGGGCGAGCCGGTCTCCGGGGCGTCGTACACCGGGACGAACAGCCACACCACCAGCGCGACGGCCGCCAGGCCGCTCCCGGCGGTGGTCAGCGCCCGCAGCGCGTCCCGCCCGGGCGCGAACGTCCCGCGCCAGGACGGCGCCAGCGCCACCACGGCCACGGCCAGCAGGGCGCCGAGCAGCGCGCCCGAGGAGTTGTCGACGAAGTCGGCGGCGTCGCAGGCCCGCCCCGTCCCCAGCAGCGTCTGCAGCAGTTCCGTCCCGGCGGACAGCACCGCGCAACCGGCCAGCACCGACAGCGGCCGCCGGAACGCCCACGCGCCGAGCGCCGCCAGCGGCACGTACAGCGCGGTGTTCAGCAGGCCCTGCTGCTCCAGCACGGTGCGCCAGATCCCGCCGCCGAACGTGCAGTTGGGCTCCCCGGACGCACCGCCGGTGGTCGGCGTCAGCGTCACCGCGACCTCCCCCGCCAGCGCCACGGCGAACAGCGCCGGTGCCAGCGGCGGCCGCTCCCGCCGCCGGGCCAGCAGGAACGCCGCCGTCCCGAACAGCGCGCCGAGCACGGCGAACGCGGGGAACAGGGACGGCGCGGCGGAGAGGGAGGCTTCGATCATCGGTCATCCAGGGGAGCGGCGGCAGCGGTGCGGCGCGGGACCGGGCGCACGCCAGCGGAGGGCCCCGAGCCCCCGCGACCGGCGGTCAGCGTACGACCGGGCAGCGGCAGGTGGCAAACCCCCATCTTCCTGGTGGCGGAGGCGAAGTGAGGTTCCGTCAGATCGCGGCGGACGCGGCTCCGGGCTCCTGGGCTCAGTCGGCGAAGGGGCCGAACACCGTCACGGCGAGCCGGAGGGAGGGGGCCGGGGTGATGCCGGATTCTCCGGTGGAGTACACCAGGCGCCGGCTCAGGTCCGCGCTGGCGAAGAACCCGTCGGAGTAGCCGAGGTCGTGGCCGGTCTTGCCCCAGGCCACCGTGCCGTCCCGGAGCGGGATCTCCATCAGCCCGGCGCTGTAGCAGGCCAGGCCCTTGTCCGGCCCGAACCGGCAGTCGCCGGGGGTGAGCGAGGGCACCGGGTGCCCGGCGGCGTCGCGGGGCAGGGCGAGCAGCTCGCGCTGCTGCTGCGGCGGCAGCAGTTCGCCGTCGAGCAGGGCGCGCAGGAAGCGGTCCAGGTCAGCGGGGGTGGAGACCATCGACTCCGGGTTGCCGCCCTGCTCGGAGACGTCCATCGGGGTGCCCGCGTCATCGGCGAGGTAGCCGACCAGGTGCGGGGCGGGCATCCGCGGCGCGCCCTCCGTGACCTCGGTGTGCCACAGGCCCAGCGGGCGCAGCACCCGGGCGGTCACCTCCGTCCGGAACGAGTGCCCGGTGACCTGCTCGATGATCCGGTCCGCCAGCCGGTAGTTGAAGGTGTTGTACTCCTGGGCGCTGCCCGGCGCGAAGGACGGCCCCGGCCACGGCCGGTCGGCGGGGCGCAGCGTCCACCCGATCACCTGGTCGAGGGTCTGCACCTCGAAGCGCCGGGCGATCACGGTGTCCCGGTCGGAGCCCTGAACGCCCTCGACGGCCTGCGGCAGGCCGCTGGTGTGGTTGAGCAACTGCCGGACGGTGACCGGCCCGAAGGCGTCGGGCAGCACGCCGGGAAGGTACTGCTGGACGGTGCCGTCCAGGTCGATCCGCTGCTCGGCGGCGAGCTGGAGCAGCACGACCGCGACGAAGGGCTTGTTGATGCTGCCGATCCGGAAGGACGCGTTCGGTGCGACCGGCCGCCCGCTCACCCGGTCGTCCTGGCCGCCCCGCCAGGTCGACCCGTCGACGGACACCCGGGCCACCGTCCCGGCCACCGGGTCTCCGACCTGCCGGACGAGCGCAGCCCGCAGCGCCTCGGCGTCCGGCCCGCCGCCCGCGACCGGCACCGCCGCGGACGCGGGCGAGGGCAGGACGGCGAGCAGCAGCCCGGCGAGGACGGGGGCGGCGAGGGCGGCGGCCCGATGGGTGGTTCCGGCGCTGGTCATGGGGTCTCCCGGTGCTGCGTGTGCGACAGGACGTCTTCGATCTTCGCCACGGGCGGCCCGCACCGACATCCGGGGGCACCCCGAGACGTCCCCCATTCGTCCCTGAGGGGACCTCAGCGGCCTTTTGACCAAAGGGAGTTGTCGGTTGCACAAGATCCGGCGGGGCGGTGGTCGGGGGCTCAGGGGAAACCCGGGTGCGGGCGGGGGAGGGGGTCTGCGAGCATGCGGGGCATGTCCCGTGATCTCGTCGCCCTGGTCGTCCGCCGTACCCACCGCCTGCCCGTCCAGGTCCAGGAGCTGGGGTCCGAGGGTCAAGGTGCCGTGCTGGCACGGCAGTTCGACGCCGCGCTGATGTCGGTCGGCTTCAAGCTGTCCGGTGAACTGCTGGCCAGGCTGTCCGCGCTGCCGGAACCGCGGGTCGCGGAGGCGGCCGGGACCGGGCTGGCGGCCGTCCGGGAACTGCTCGGCGACCACGTGCGGCACAACACGTACTTCGTGGACTTCCCGCACAACGTGCCGGACACCGCGGAGTTCTGGTTCGACCTGCTGGTCGAGGCCCTGCGCGCGGGCAGGAGCGCCGCCGACCCGGCGAACGGCCCCGGCACCGACCTGCTGGCGCTGCCCGGCTACGGCACCTACCGGCACGATTACGAGGACCTGCTGTCCGCGCACGAGGAGTTCCTCGCCGGGGCGGGGGACCGGCTCACGGTGCTGCACCTCGGCGACAGCCCCGAACGCGAGGTCGCGGCGCTCTACCTGGCGCTCGCGGGCAGCACCACCCCGCTCGGCGAGGAGGGCCTGCGCGACCTCGCGACCCTCGCCCGGCACTGCGCGGACGGCCCGCAGCCCGCCGCGATCCCCGTCCGGGAGAACCGGGCCACCGTCAACGCCGCCCGGCTGCACGCCGGGGCCGGCCTGCTCGCGGACACCGTCACCGACGTGCTGCGCACCGCCTGCGCGCTCTTCGACGGCGACGTCACGCTCGCCGCCCCGACCAGGTTCGGCCCGCTGCCGCGCCCGGCCCGCCGCGTCCTGCTGGCCGCGCTGGACGAGGTGGTCGCCGCCGCGCCCGGCAAGCTCGCCGACGTGCTGCGCCACCGCGAGCGGTTCAAGCGCCTCGGCGAACGCCTGCACCCGCACGAGTACCCGAAGTGGCCGCACGCCGCTCAGGTGTTCGCGGTCGCCCGCGGCGAACAGCGCGTCCGCGGCCTGGACGGCCGGGTCGACGAACTCCTCGCCGCCGGGGAACCCGGCGCCGCCGCCGAACTGCTGGCCGCCGCCGCGCCCGGCAAGCTGCTGCGCGCCTTCGACCGGCTGCTGCGCGCGGCCACCGCCGAAGCGGACCGGGCCGCCGTGCTCGCCGCCGCCGAACGCGCCCTGCCCGCCGCGTCCGGCCGCCTGCTGCTCTCGCTGCGCGAACACCTGGAGAACCGGGAGCGGAGCGGCGGCGAGCGGCGGGTCTTCGTCAACCGGGACGCCCGCAGCCACGTCGCCGACGACCTGCGCCCGCCGCTGCCCGCCGCCGAACGCGCCCGACTGGCCGCCGCGCTGGACGCCGAGACCGCCCGCCGCCTGCCCGCCGACCCGCCGCCGCTGCTGGTCGACCCGGAGATCCTCGACGTCGCCCTCCCGCTCAGCGGCAACGCGAGCGCCGCCGGGATCGGCGTGCTGCCGCGCGGCTCCGTCCAGCCCGTCCGCGGCGAGCTGCTGCGCTTCTTCGTGTACTGGAAGCAGCAGGAGCGCGCCACCGACTTCGACCTGTCCGCGCTGATGCTCGACGCCTCGTACGACAACCCGACCTGGCTGTCGTACACCCAGCTCAGCTCCGTGGCCGGCGCGCACTCCGGCGACATCGTCGAAGCGCCCGACGGCGCCTCGGAGTTCATCGACCTGCGGCTGTCGAAGGTGCCCGGCAGGTACATCGTGCCGGAGGTCAACGTGTACGCCGGCGAGGGGTTCCAACAGGTCGCGGAGTCCTTCTTCGGCTGGATGCTGCGCGAGGAGGCGCAGCGCGGCCTCCCCTTCGAACCGCGCACCGTCCGGGCGAAGTCCGAGCTGCGCGGCGCCGGACGGGTCGCCCTCCCGCTGGTCTTCGAACGCTGCGAGGACGGCGAGTGGTACGCCCGCTGGCTGCACCTCCACCTGCGCGGCTTCCCGCACGCCAACCAGGTCGAGACCAACCGGGCCACCGTCGCCGACCTGCTGCGGGCCGCCCTCCGGCGGCAGCACCTGACGGTCCGCCACCTGGTCGACCTGATGGTCGCGAACGGCGCCCGCCTCCTCCCCTGGGACGGGCCCGCCCCCGATGGCCCGGTCACCTACCTGGGCCTGGCCCGTCCCGACGACCTCCCGGAGGGCTCCCGGGTGATCACCCCGGAGAACCTGCGCGAACTCGTCCCGGCCTGAGCGGTGGCCGGCCCGGGCGGGGGAGGGCCGGACGGGCCGGTCAATCCGGGGCGCCGGGGCGGGAGGGTGTGCCAACCTGTGGCCGTGCTTCTGAACGACCACCTGAGCAGCGTCGAGCTCCGGCCGCTGCGCTACCAGTTCCCCGTCGCCCGCGGGGACGAGTACGACGACAACTGGCTGGTCATCGGCGGGTCGGTGACCACCGCCGGGGGCAGCTGGTCCTTCGCCGACCCCTCCCTGCTGGTCCACGAGGCCCGCGAGCTGTCCCGCTGGCTGCGGGCGGCCGCCGCCGGTGCGGTGCAGCCGAAGGGGCCCGACGCCGAGGGCCTGCTCTCCCCGGACACCTGGTTCGTCGAACCGAACCTGGCCGTGAGCCTCGCCGGGCGCGACGACGACGCAATGGCCGTCCGGGTGCACCTCTCGCTCGAAGCCCGACCCCCGTGGCGGCGGGACGAGGACGGGGAGGAGGTCTACCAGTACGTCGTGGAACTGCGCCTGGACGCCGCGGCCCTGCTCCGCGCGGCCGACGAGTGGGACCGCGCGCTGGCGGCCTTCCCGGCCCGGTAGACCGCTGCCGCCGGGGTGTTCAGCCGCGGAGCGCCACCACCAGCGCGCAGGTGAACACCGCCGTCACCCAGGTCCACAGCACCGACAGGGCGAGGTGGGCGGCGGTCCGCAGCCGGTCGCCGCGCCACAGCTCCGGGGAGAACACCGTGAACTGGAAGAGCCAGCGCAGGGCCCAGAAGAGCGTCTGCGCGGCCAGCAGGGCGGTGCCGAGCCGGTTCCCGGCGAGCAGGTCGGGGGCGAGCAGCAGCGGCAGCAGGCCGAGCAGGACGCAGGTCAGCGCGATGAAGAAGAGGTGCGCGTAGGAGACCTGGCGGGTCAGCAGGGTGGTGCCGGCGAGGTCCGAGGGCCAGCCGATCAGCCGCGGCAGGACGATGTGCAGCGCGCCCATCGCGATCAGGGCCGCGCCCACCAGGCGCAGTTGGCTTTCCAGGGTGAGCAGGTGGGTCACGGTGCGGGGTGCTTTCCGGTCGGGATGGTGATGGTCCGGGCGGTCGCGGTCGCGGTCGCGGTCGGGGCGGCGAAGGCGAAGGCGGTGACGAGACCGCCGATCCGGCGTTGCGCGACCGGGCGCAGGTCCGCGCCGGCCGCGGCCCGGAGCCAGGCCCGCCGGGGGAAGAAGTGCTGGGCGCCGGGGCCGTACACCGCGGTGTTGGCGGCGTCCCGCAGGTGCTCGACCAGGACGAGGCGGCCGCCGGGCCGCAGCACCCGGGCGCACTCGGCGAACAGCTCGTCCCGGTCGTCCGCCCGGCGCAGCTCGTGGGCGGCGAAGACGGCGAGGACGGTGTCGGCCGAGCCGCTCGCCGCCGGCAGGCGGTCGTGCCGTCCGGGACGGGTGCGCGGGGCGGGCGGCACGCGGTGGCGGGCCCGGCGGATCGAGCCCTCGGTCATCAGGGCGGGGTCGTAGAGGTCCACCACGCTCTGGGGGTGCCGCGGCCAGCGGGCCGCCACCGGCCGACTGGCCTCGTCGAGGCCGGAGGAGAGCACCAGGTGCTCGCCCGGGCCGCTCGGCAGCAGCTCCGCCAGCCAGTCGAAGGTGCGCAGTTCCGAGCGGTCGTAGACCCACCAGGTGGCGGCCGTGCTGCTGGCCAGTAGGGCGGCGGCCGCGCCCGCGCCCGCCCGGGCGAAGGCGGCGGCGGGCCCCGGGAGCCGGTACGAGAGCGCGAGGCCCGCTCCGGCGGCGAGGCAACCCGCCGCGTACAGGGGCCAGTTGTAGCGGACGACTTCCCGCACCCCGGAGAAGCGGTACGGCTCCTCCGAGGCGGTACCGGCGCTCCGGCGCCGCGCCGGGGGCCGCCTCACCGTTCGGCCCCGTTCTCGGCGCGGCGCCGGCCGGCCTCCCAGCCGTAGTCGAGGTCGGCGACGTGGAAGGCGTTGGCGAGCACGGGGGTCGTCCCGGCGAACGGGCCGTGGGCGAAGAAGGTGGGCGGGGTGGGCAGCTCGACGGCCACCGGGGTCGGCTCCCAGTGCGCCCGGGCGGCCTTCACCACGATCACCGACCGGGTCTGCGGCTCGTGCTCGAAGGTGTAGGGCAGCGGGCCGGCGAACCGCCGGGCGTCCTTGGCGGAGGCGAACGGGCTGCCGTCGGGCAGGCCCGCGGGGGCACCCGCGAGGTCGGCCCGCACGTGCAGGTCGGCCCGGCCGTCGCGGCTGAGGACCCGGAACTCCAGGGTGTCGCCGACGACCCGGCTGCCGATCCGGGCGAGCCGGTAGTGGTAGCGGGTGAGCAGGTTACCGCCGAGGGCCATGACGCGGCTGTCGGTGTCGCTGCGGAGGATCTTCAGGCCGCGCATGGACCGCCCCCGGGGCGTCGGGAAGCGGGTGAAGATCCGGTACCCGGTGAGGAGCAGGTCGGCGCCGAGGCCGGCGGGCAGGAAGGCGGGCCGCAGGTCCCGGGTGTCCACCAGCGCCGCGGCGACGAACCCGTGCTCGGTGCCGGCCGGGTCGGTGTAGGTGTCGAGGGCGAGCCCCGGCGGCAGCAGCGGCTCCAGGACCCGCGGCGGCAGGGCGTAGGTGAGGACCAGCGAGTGGGCGAAGCGGGTCCGGATCGGGACGGGGTGGCGCTGCAGCAGGTGCTTCATCGGGCCTCGGCTCCGTCCGTTCCGTTCATCGCGCTCGTCCCGTCCGTTCGGTCCGTCCCGTCCGTTCGGTCCGTTCCGGTGCGGACGACCCGCACCACGCCCCAGATCATCGACCGGTCCTCGGCGGCGCGGCCGGCCCCGCCCGGGCCCGGCTCGCGCAGGCTGCGCACCACCGCCGTCCCGCCCGGGCGCACCGCGTGCTCGACGGCGGCGCGCAGCCGCCGGGCGAAGCGCGGGCCGGGCCCGTCGACCACGTTGGAGAGCGTCACCGCGTCGTAGCTCCCGGCGGCGCACCGCTCCAGGTGCTCGACGACCTCGCCCCGCACCAGCCGCACCCGTCCGGGGCCGACCGCGGTCGCGGTCGCGGCCGCGCCGGGGCGTTCACGGCCGAGCAGCAGCCGCCAGGCCCAGTCGTTGGCGGCGTTGGGGTGCCGGGCGACGGTTCGGGCGATCCTGCGCAGCAGCACCTCGTCGAAGCCGCGCGGGACCGCGCACCGGAAGCCCGGGCGCAGGACGGCGGCGAGCGCCCCGGCGGGCCGCAGCGCGGCGGCGGCCAGCAGCCGCAGCCCGGGCCCGTCGAGCTCGTCCGTCCAGCGGCGCCGCTGCTCGGCGGGGTCGTCGAGGCGCAGGAAGTCGGCGACGGCGGCGGGCCGCCAGCCGGGCAGCAGGGCGGCGGCCGCGGTGCGGCCCAGGCCGGTCAGCCGTTCGGCCGTGCCGGTCGAGGCGGGCGCGCCGTCCTCCAGCCGGGCCCTGGCGTAGGCGAGTTGGGCCGGGTTCAGGTCGACGGCGGTGACCTCGTACCCGGCGGAGGCGAGCGCGGCCGCGGTGTCCCCGGCGGAGGCGATGCACAGCACCCGGGCACCGGGCGGCGGGAAGACGGCGAGCTCCACGGCCGGGTCCTCGTACATCCGGCCGAAGAGCACCCGGGGGCGGTCGGCGGGTCCGGCGAGCAGTCGGCCCTGCTGCCACGGCGTACCGGTGGCGGGGCCGGCCGTCGGCGGCGCGCCCGTGGTGCGGCGGGCGGCACGGGTGAGCGGGGAAGGGGTCATCGGGCCCAGAGCTCCCGGGCGGGGCCGCCGCGCGGGGCGGCGCCGGGGGCGGGGCGGCGGGCGGCGACCAGCCAGATCAGCGCGAGGAAGGCGAGGTCCTGGACCACCAGCCGGCCGGGCTCGGGGATGTGCTGCGCGCCGACGAGCAGCCCGCCGGTGTTGAAGCCGACCACCAGGACCGTCTGCACGACCGCGGCGGCGTACGGGCGGTGCCCCAGCAGGACCCACGCCCCGAGCGCGACCTCGGCGAGGCCGATGGAGACCAGCAGCGCGCCCGCCGCGCCGGCCGGCAGCAGGGGCAGCCCCTCCACGATGGCCCGCTGGTCCGCCCGGCCGGGAAAGACCTTGCACCAGAAGCCCTCGTACCACCACATCAACGCGACCGCGACGGCCGGCAAGCGGGTCCTGCCGATGTCTCCCACGGTCCCCCCTCTCTGCTGCGACTGTCCGTGCCCGGGCACGGCGGAGCGGGCCCCCGTTCTCCCCTGGGCCCGACGGTGTCGATCATGCCGCAAATTTTGAACGCGTTCAATGTAAGGTGCGCCGCCCGGTCGGCGCCCGGGCCGCGGGGCGGCCCGGCGGATCGTTCAGCCCGCTGCCACGGTGGGCGCGGTGGCGTCGGCGGCGGGGTGCGGTGCGTCCTGGCGGGGGGTGCGGGGGAGGAGGAGCGGGGTGGCCAGGACGAGGAGGCCGACGGTGGCGAGAACGGGGCGCGGGCCGGTGAAGTGGGCGAGCAGGCCGGTCAGGGCGGTGAGGGTGGCGGTGGTGGCCTGCTGGCCGACGGACCAGGCGGTCAGGGTGCGGGAGACCAGGTGGGCGGGGGTGTGTTCGAGCCGGTAGGTGGCGAGCACCGGGGTGTACAGGCTCATGTGGACGATGATCGCCAGCTCGACGGCCATCACGGTGAGCAGCCCGGTGACGCCGGGCCGGACGAGGGCGAGGCCGGGCAGCCAGACGACGCGCAGGGTGCCGACGACGCGGAAGACCCGCTGCCGGCCGTGGCGGGCGACGACGCGGGGCGCCAGGCGGGAGCCGATCAGGCCGCCGAGGCAGGGCGCGGCAAAGGCGAGGCCGTACTGCCAGGCGGGGAAGCCCAGTTGGCGCAGCAGTAGGACGGCCAGCAGCGGTTCGGTGGCCATGATCAGGCCGGAGACCAGCAGGTTGTTGAGGTAGAGCCGCCGCAGTACGGGGTGGCCCAGGAGGTGCCGCCAGCCCTCCAGGAGCCCGCCCGCCCGGAGCCCGCCCGCCCGGAGTCGCCCGTCGTCCGTCCGCCCGGGGTGCGGTGCGTGTTCCGGTTCGCGGATCGCGGTGATGCCGAGCGCGGAGAGCAGGTAGCTCGCCGCGTCCGCGAGCACGGTCACCACCGGCCCGAACAGGCCGATCGCCGCCCCGCCGAGCGGCGGGCCGACCGCGATGGAGCTCCAGTTCGTCGACTCGAAGCGGGAGTTGGCCACCAGCAGGTGCTCCGCCGGGACGAGCGACTTCAGGTACGCGCCGCTCGCCGCGCCGAAGGCGATCTTCGCGGCGGCCACCACGGCCGTGACCACCAGCAGTTGGGCGAAACCCAGCCACCCGAGGGCGTACGCGGCCGGGACGGACGCCATGGCCGCGCACCGCGCCAGGTCCGCGCCGATCATCACCGGCCGCTTGCGCCGCGCCTCCATCCACGGCGCCAGCGGCACCGCGACCAGCGCCCCCACCGCCGGGCCCGCCGCCGACAGCACCGCCACCTGCGCGGGCCCGGCGTGCAGCACCAGCACCGCGATCAGCGGCAGCGCCCCGAACCCCAGCCCCGAGCCGTACGCGCTCACCGCGTACGAGGCCCACAGCCAGCCGAACGGTCGGCCCAGCCTCCTCCTGCTCACCGCATCCTCCTCCACGCTCCCACTGGACAACCCCTCGTTGACCAGTAGGAGCCAATCGCCGGGGAGCAGCGCAGGTCAAACAACCTGCGGGAGGGTCGGCCACAACCGCTGCTTGTGCACCGAGGCCGACTGGCGGCCGGGGCGGGAAACCGGGCGCCCGGGGCCCGGCGCGGGTGCTAGCGTGCGGGGCGGGCGAGGCCATGGACGGGCTTCCTTCTCCACTTTCGTATGCCTAACGAACTCACAGCCCGTCCGCCTTCCTCACCCACGGGGTGCCCCTTCGCGGGGTGCCCCGGCGAGGCCATGGACGGGCTTCCTTCTCCCTTTCCTCTCACGAAGCCAGCCCGTCCGCCCTCCTCGCCCACGACTTCGAGCCGGGGCGCCCCCGTGAAAGGGGTGCCCCGGCTCTCGTCGTGCGGGAGGCAGTCGGGCAGGTAGGCGGGCGGTCGTGCGGCGGGCGGTCAGGCGGTGGCCGGCTGGAGGGCCTCCTCGGCGGGGGCGGGGGCCCGGCGGGTGCCGAGCATGCCGACCAGGGTGAGGGCGGTGGCGGCGGTGGCGGCGATGCCGCAGATCAGGAAGGCGGTGGTGAAGCCGGAGCCGAGGGCGTCCAGGGCCAGGGCGTGGGCGGCCGCGCCGGGGGCGTCCGGGGGCAGCGAGTTGACGGCGATCGGGCCGCCGGCCCGTCCGATCGCGGTGGCGGCGCCGAGCTGCTCGGCGGGCAGGCCGGAGGCGGGGAGCTTCCCGGCGAAGGCGGAGCCCGCGTGCGAGAGGGCGACCGCGCCGACCACCACCGGGCCGAGCGCGAAACCGAGGTCGCGCAGCATGTTGGTGGTGGCGCTGGCCATGCCGGCGAGCCTGGGCGGGACGCTGTCCAGGGCGACGGCGGTCATCGAGCTGACGGTCAGGGCGAAGCCGACGCCGATCAGCAGGGTCGGCGCGACGAACGCGCCCAGCCCGGGGTCGGTGACGTCCAGCCCGGTGGCCAGGAACGCGCCGACGGCCATCAGCGTGCAGCCCGCCGCCAGCAGCCGGGCCGGGGCGACGCGGTGCAGCAGTCGGGAGACCACCGGGATCAGCACGAACGCCGGGCCCTGCAGCAGCAGGAACGGCACCGCGACCCGCAGCGGGTCCTGGTGCTGGACGGGGCCGAGCCACATGCTGGTGGCGAAGCAGGAGCCGAGGAAGGCCAGCATGCCGATCACCGCGACGACCGAGCTGACCGCGTAGGCGCGGTTGCGGAACAGCCGCAGGTCCAGGATCGGGGCCTCGGCGCGCAGTTCGACCGCCACGAACCCGGCCAGCAGCAGCCCGCCGGCGACGAACGCGCCGACCACCGGCCCGGTGCCCCAGCCCGACTCGGGGCCCTCCACGGCGCCGTACAGCACCAGGACCAGGCCGAGCGCGAAGCTGACCTGCCCGGCGACGTCGAACTTCCGGCCCTCGGCGGACTTCGACTCGGCGAGCAGCAGCAGGGTCAGCACCACCGAGGCCAGCGCCAGGCCGACCAGCACCCAGAACGAGCCGCGCCAGGAGCCGACCCGGGCGAACGCGCCGCCGATCAGCGGGGGGACCGCCGCGCCCGCGGACAGGAAGCCGCTCCACAGCGCGACCGCGTGCACCCGCTGCCGGGCGGTGCGGGTGACGGCGGTGATCGCGGTCAGCGAGCCGGGGAACATCGCGCCCGCGCCGAGGCCGTTGAGCGCGGCGCCGACCCAGAGGGTCTGCACGTTCGGGGCGAGCGCGGCGACCGTCGAGCCGGCCGCGACCAGCGCGGTGCCCGCCGCGACCAGCCGGCGGCGGCCGAACAGGTCGCCGAGGATGCCGAAGGTGAACTCGAAGCACACCACGGCGATCATGAACGCCGAGGTGATCCAGGTCAGTTGGGAGCCGTGGGTGTGCAGGTCCTGCTGGAACAGGCCGTTCAGCGAGGCCGGCAGCGCGTTGGCCACCTGGGCCGTGAACACCGCACCGCAGGCGGCAGCCAGTGTGCCCGCGTAGCCCGGCGTCCGGGCAGCCCCCGCGGTGGGGCCGTGGGACGACGGCGTCCCGTTCTTGAGCGTCATTGCTGGTGTCTCCCTGGCTGGGGAAGGTCCGGCGGCCCGCGGGGGAGCGGGCGGGCCGGGGGTGGGGGAGGGCTCGGCCCGGCGTGCCAGGGGGAGGGGACGGCGCGCCGCGGACCGAGTGCGATGCCGTGGAGAATGGCACTCGGTTTACGTGGCGTCAATGATGTATGCGTGATTGAAAGTGAACGTAGCGTGTGTAGCGGTGGGTGGGGCGGAGTCAGGGCTGCTCCGCGAGGTCCGCCTCCAGGGCGTGCGCCGCCGCCTCCAGCACCGCCACCAGCGACTGCAGCCGGCGCGGGTCGTAGCGCACGCTCGGCATCGACACCGACAGCCCGGCCACCGCCGCGCCCGCCCCGTCCCGCACCACCACCCCGACGGCGGTCAGGCCGCGCTCGGAGCGCTCCCGGTTGACCGCGAAGCCGCCGCGCCGCAGCTTCGCCAACTCGGCCCGCAGCCGCGGCAGGTCAGGCCGCTCGCCGGGCCGGTCCCGGTAGCGCTCGGGCGCGTAGACCTCCTCCAGCTGCTCGCTGGTCAGCTCGGCGAGCAGCAGCAGCCCGGCGGTGGTGCGGTGCGCCGGGAAGACCATGCCCTCGCGCGAGCCCACCCGCAGCGTCTGCGCCGACTCCACGCTGGCGATGAACCGGGCGGTGTCCCCGGTCCGGACGATCAGGTTCACCGTCTCGTCCAGCACGTCCACCGCCCGGCGCAGGTGCGGCAGCGCCGCCGGGCGCAGCCGGGAGACCAGCGAACGGGAGTGCGCGGCCAGCTCCAGCACCGGCCCGGCCCGGTACACCCGGTCGTCGCCCTGCACCGCGAAGTCCCGGTAGACCAGCATCCCGAGGACCCGGTGCGCCGTGGAGCGGGCCACCCCCAGCCGCTCGGCGACCTGCGAGACCGTCGCCCCGCCCTCCATCTGCAGCATGGTCGCGGCCCGCAACGCGTGGTCCACGCTGGCGATCGGGTACGGCGGCGGGGTCTTCAGCGGCTTGTCCACGGCGGGGCCTCTCGACGGTCGTTCTGCCCTGAAGAATCTACATGTTCTCCTGGGCGGGACGCGGCACGCTGAGCCCGTGATCGAGTCCACCACCGCCCCAGACACCGCAACGGGCTCCCCGGTCCGGCTCCAGGCCGTCGCCGCGGACGGGCAGCCCGAGGTCACCCCGGCGCTCCACGAGCTCTACCGGGGCTTCGAACAGGAGCTGCTCGTCCCGCTGTGGACCGAGATCGGCGACCTGATGCCCGCCCACCCCCGCTCGCAGGCCGCCCCGCACCTGTGGCGCTGGCAGAAGCTGCGCGAACTCGCCGCCCGCGCGGGCGAACTCGTCCCGGTCGGCCGCGGCGGCGAACGCCGGGCCATCGCGCTGGCCAACCCCGCGCTCGGCGGCCGCCCGTTCGCCACCCCCACCCTGTGGGCCGCCATCCAGTACCTGATGCCCGGCGAGGACGCCCCCGAGCACCGCCACACCCAGCACGCCTTCCGCTTCGTCGTCGAGGGCGAGGGCGTGTGGACCGTGGTCGGCCGCGACCCCGTCGCCATGCGCCGCGGCGACTTCCTCCCGCAGGCCGGCTGGAACTGGCACGCCCACCACAACGCCACCAGCGAGCCGATGGCCTGGATCGACGGCCTGGACATCCCGTTCCAGTACACCAGCGAGGCCCAGTTCTTCGAGTTCGGCCGGGACGAGATCTCCGACGCCGAACGCACCACCCCCGACCGCTCCCGCGCCGAACGCCTCTGGGGCCACCCCGGGCTGCGCCCGGTCGCCGCCCGGCGCCCCGGCCCCGGCAGCCCGCTGCTGGCCTACCGCTGGGAGCACACCGACCGCGCCCTGGCCGACCAGCTCGCCCTGGAGGCCGAGGGCTTCGGCGGCACCGTCGAGCCCGGCCACGCCGCCGTCCGGTTCACCGACCCGGCCACCGCCGGCGACGTGCTGCCCACCATCCGGGCCGAGGTGCACCGGATCGCCCGCGGCGCCGGGACCGCGCCCGTCCGGGAGACCGGCTCCTCGGTCTACCAGGTCTTCGACGGCTCCGGCACCGTCACGGTCGGCGAGCGGACCTGGACGGTCACCCGCGGCGACCTGTTCACCGTCCCCTCCTGGCAGCCGTTCTCGGTCCGCTCCGAGGCGGGCGCCACCGACTCCGACTCCGGCGCGCTCGACCTGTTCCGGTTCAGCGACGCCCCGATCTTCGAAGCCCTGCAGCTGCAGCGCACCCACCTGGAAGGAACCACCCGATGAAGCTCGCCACCCTCCGCACCGGCGGCACCACCCGCGCCGTCCGGCTCGACGGCGACACCCTGGTCGACCTCGGGCACCCCGACCTCGGCGCGCTGCTCGAACAGGACGACTGGGCCGCGATCGCCGCCGCCGCGACCGGCCCGACCTACCCGCTGGCCGGCGCCGAGTTCGCGCCCGTGGTGCCCAAGCCCTCCAAGGTGGTGTGCGTCGGCCTCAACTACCGCAACCACATCCAGGAGATGGGCCGCGACCTGCCCGAACACCCCACCCTGTTCGCCAAGTTCGCCGACTCGCTGATCGGAGCCGGGGACGACATCCTCCGGCCCGAGGAGACCGCCGAGTTCGACTGGGAGGTCGAACTCGCCGTCGTCATCGGCAAGCCGGTGCGCCGCGCCCGCGGCGAGCAGGCCGAGGCCGCCATCGCCGGGTTCACCGTGCTCAACGACATCACCTGCCGCGACTGGCAGTTCCGCACCCGCGAGTGGCTCCAGGGCAAGACCTGGGACTCCACCACCCCGGTCGGCCCGTTCCTGGTGACCCCCGACGAACTGCCCGGCGGCGTCCGCCCCGCGCTCGACGTCACGCTCACCGTCGACGGCGAGACCATGCAGTCCGACAACACCGGCGACCTGCTGTTCGACCCTGTCACCCTGGTCGAGTACGTCTCCACCGTCGTCCGGCTCAACCCCGGCGACCTGATCGCCACCGGCACCCCCGGCGGCGTCGGCCACGCCCGCAAGCCCGCCCGCTACCTGAACGGCGGCGAGACGGTCGTCACCGAGGTGCAGGGCATCGGCCGACTGGAGAACCGCGTCGTCCGGGACGGCGGCGCCGCGTGAGCACCCGCACAACCGCCGGGGCCCTGGACTGGGCGGCCCGCGGCACCCGGCTCTTCCTCGCCGCCGCCGAGGGCTTCGGCCCCGTCGAGTACGCCGCCCCCAGCCCGCTGCCCGGCTGGAGCCGCGCCCACCTGGCCGCCCACCTCGCCGCCAACGCCGACGCGCTCGGCAACCTGGTGCACTGGGCCGCGACCGGCGAACCCACCCCCATGTACGCCTCCGCGGCGCAGCGGCTGGCCGGCATCGAACGCGGACGCGCCCTGCCCGCCGCCGAACTCACCGCCTGGGTACGGGAATCCGCCGAGCGGCTGACCGCCGGCCTGGACGCGCTCACCCCCGAGCAGTGGCAGGCCCCCGTCGTCACCGCCCAGGGCCGCACCGTCCCCGCCACCGAACTCCCCTGGATGCGCGCCCGCGAAGCCTGCGTCCACGCGGTCGACCTGGCGGCCGGCGTCACCTTCGCCGACCTCCCGGACGGCTTCCTGGCCGCCCTCTGCGAGGACGTCCTGGCCAAGCGGGCCACCGCGTTCGTGCTGCGGACCCCGGACGGCGGCTACGAACGGGACTTCCCCGGCGACGGCGAGCAGGTCGTGGTCGAGGCCGAACTCCCTTTGCTGGCCGCCTACCTGACCGGCCGTCAGCACATCGAGGGCGCCCCGGTCCTCGGCCCCTGGCTCTGACGCCGGAGCTCCGCCCTCCCGGGCCCCGCCCTCCCGCGTCCCCTCCCGGGCGGGCCTGCCCTCCCGGGCCCCGCCCTCCCGCGCCCCCTCCCGGGCGTGCACGTGACTCCCCGTGATGTGGAAAGAAGCAGCTCATGAACCCTCCCTCCACCCCTGACGTGCTCGTCGTCGGCGGCGGCATCGGCGGTCTCGCGGCCGCGTTCGCGCTGGCCCGCAAGGGCCTGGGCGTGCGCGTGCTGGAGCGGGCGAAGGAGTTCGGGGAGGTCGGGGCGGGGCTGCAGATCGCGCCCAACTGCACCCGGATCCTCGCCGACTACGGGCTGTTGGACGAGGCCCGCGAGCTGGGCGTGCTGCCCGACGGGATGGTGATGCGGGACGCGCTGGACGCCCGCGAGCTGACCCGGCTCGACCTGCGCGACCTCGAACGGCGCTACGGCTACCCGTACGTGGTGATCCACCGCAGCGACCTGCACGGCATCTTCCTGCGGGCCTGCCGGCGGGCCGGGGTCGAACTGCTGACCGACCGGACGGTGGTCGACTACCAGCAGGACGGCGACGGCGCCCGGGTGGTGCTGGAGGACGGCAGCACCGAGCGGGCCCCGCTGGTGATCGCCGCCGACGGGCTGCACTCGGTGGCGCGGCGCAAGCTGGTCGGCGACGAGGTGGTCAGCTCCGACTACGTCGCCTACCGGGCCGCCGTCCCGATCGAGCGCGTCCGGGACAACGGGATCGCCGAGCACGACGTCACCGTGTACGTCGGCCCGCGCTGCCACTTCGTGCAGTACGCGCTGCGCGGCGGCGAGATGTTCAACCAGGTCGCGGTGTTCGAGTCGCCGAAGGCCAAGGCGGGCGACCCCGACTGGGGCACCCCCGACGAGCTGGACGCCGCGTTCGAGGCGACCTGCGACACCGTCCGCTCCGGCATCCCGCTGATGTGGCGCGACCGCTGGTGGCAGATGATGGACCGGAACCCGGTCGAGACCTGGGTGCACGGCCGGATCGCGCTGCTCGGCGACGCCGCGCACCCGCCGCTGCAGTACATGGCGCAGGGCGCGATCATGGCGATCGAGGACGGCTGGGTGCTCGCCGAGCACGCCGCCCGGCTCACCGACGAGGGCGAACCCCCGCAGTGGGACGCCGCGTTGGCCGCCTACCAGGACGTCCGGGTGGAGCACTGCCGACGGGTCCAGAGCACCGCCCGGGCCTGGGGCGAACTGTGGCACCTGGACGGCGGGGCCCGGCTGCAGCGCAACGCGATCCTGCGCGACCGGGCCGTCGACGACTACGCGTTCACCGACTGGATCTACGGGCCGACCGCGCTGCTGCCCGGGCAGGAGCCGCCGATGTTCACCCCGATCCCGCTGGAGGGCGCCCGCCCGCAGGAGCCGGTCCGGTGAACGACGCCTACCTGTACGACGCCGTCCGCACCCCGTTCGGCCGCTTCAACGGCGCCCTCGCCGCCGTCCGCCCGGACGACCTGGCCGCCGCCGCGATCCGCGGCCTGCTGGAGCGCGCCCCCGGGCTGGACCCGGCCGAGGTCGGCGAGGTGGTCTGGGGCAACGCCAACGGCGCGGGCGAGGACAACCGCAACGTCGGCCGGATGGCCGCCCTGCTGGCCGGGATGCCCGTCTCGGTGCCCGCCACCACCGTCAACCGGCTGTGCGGCTCCGGCCTGGACGCCGCGATCGCCGCCTCCCGGACGATCGAGTGCGGGGACGCCGAGACCGTCCTCGCGGGCGGCGTCGAGTCGATGACCCGCGCCCCCTGGGTGCTGCCCAAGCCCGACCGGGCCTTCCCCGCGGGCGACACCGCCGCCGTCTCCACCACCCTCGGCTGGCGACTGGTCAACCCGGCCATGCCCGAGGAGTGGACCGCCTCGCTCGGCGAGTGCAACGAGCAGCTGCGCGAACGCCTCGGCATCCCGCGCGAGCGCCAGGACGAGTTCGCGGCCCGCTCGCACCGGCTGGCCGACCGGGCCTGGGCGGACGGCTTCTACGACCACCTGGTGCTCCCCGTCGCCGGACTGGCCAGGGACGAGGGCATCCGGCCCGGCACCGACACCGCCAAGCTGGCCGCCCTCAAGCCGGCCTTCCGCCCCGACGGCACCATCACCGCGGGCAACGCCTCCCCGCTCAGCGACGGCGCCGCCGCCCTGCTGCTGGGCGGCGCCGCCGCCGCCGAACGGATCGGCCGCGCCCCGCTGGCCCGGATCGCCGGCCGCGCCGCGCACGCCGTCGCCCCGCAGGACTTCGGGTACGCGCCGGTCCGGGCCGCCGAGCAGGCGCTGCGCCGGGCCGGGATCGGCTGGTCGGACGTCGGCGCCGTCGAACTGAACGAGGCGTTCGCCGTCCAGGCGCTGGCCTGCGTGGACGCCTGGGGCGTCGACCCCGAACTGGTCAACACCCGCGGCGGCGCGATCGCGCTGGGCCACCCGCTGGGCGCCTCCGGCGGCCGGCTGCTCGGCACCCTCGCCGGGGTGCTGCGCGAGCGGCGCGCCCGCTGGGGCGTGGCGGCGATCTGCATCGGCGTCGGCCAGGCACTGGCCGTCGTGATCGAGAACGTCTGCGAGGACGTATGCGAGGACGTCTTCGAGGAAACGGAGGTGGGCAGGTGACGGCGACGGTGGTGGCGGCCGACGCGGACGAGGCGCTGGCCGGAGTCGCGGACGGCTCGACCGTCCTGGTCGGCGGGTTCGGGTACGCGGGCATGCCGTTCGAGCTGATCGCCGCGCTGATCCGGCAGGGCGCGGGCGGGCTGACGGTGGTCTCCAACAACGCGGGCAACGGCGACGTCGGCCTGGCCGCGCTGCTGAAGGCCGGCCGGGTGCGCAAGGTGGTCTGCTCCTTCCCCCGGCAGAGCGACTCGTACGTGTTCGACGCCCTCTACCGGGCCGGGAAGGTCGAGCTGGAGGTGGTGCCGCAGGGCACCCTGGCCGAGCGGATCCGGGCCGGCGGCGCGGGCATCGGCGGCTTCTTCAGCCCGGTCGGCGCGGGCACCCCGCTCGCGGCTGGCAAGGAGACCCGGATCATCGACGGCCGCGAGCACGTCCTCGAAGCGCCGATCCGCGGCGACCTGGCGCTGGTCTCCGCGCACCGCGCCGACACCGCGGGCAACCTGGTCTACCGCAGGACCGCCCGCAACTTCGGCCCGGTGATGGCCACCGCCGCCACCACCGTGGTGGCCCAGGTCACCGAGATCGTCCCGGCCGGGGAGCTGGACCCGGAGAGCGTGGTCACCCCCGGCATCTTCGTCGACCGGCTGGTCCGGGCCGAGGCCCGCCGCCTGACCGTGCAGGGAGCGCGCTGATGACCGCCACAGCTGTCCGGGAGCACACCGACCGCGGCCCGCTGAGCACCGAGGAACTGGCCGCCCGGATCGCCCGGGACATCCCGCCGGGCTCGTACGTCAACCTCGGCATCGGCCAGCCCACCCGGATCGCCGAGCACCTGCCGCCCGACGCCGGGATCGTGCTGCACACCGAGAACGGCATGCTCGGCATGGGCCCGGCCGCGGTCGGCGACCGGGTCGACCCGGACCTCACCAACGCCGGGAAGGTGCCGGTCACCGAACTGCCCGGCGCCGCCTACTTCCACCACGCCGACTCCTTCGCGATGATGCGCGGCGGCCACCTGGACGTGTGCGTGCTCGGCGCGTTCCAGGTCTCCGGCCGCGGCGACCTGGCCAACTGGCACACCGGCGAACCCGACGCCATCCCCGCCGTCGGCGGGGCGATGGACCTGGCGGTCGGCGCCGAGCGGGTGCTGGTGATGATGAAGCTGTTCACCCGGGACGGCGCCGCCAAGCTGGTCGAGGAGTGCGGCTACCCGCTGACCGGCGCGGCCTGCGTGCACACCGTCTACACCGACCACGGCGTCTTCGAGACCGGCCCCGACGGCGCGGTGCGGGTCCTGGAGACCTACGGCCTGACCCTGGCCGAGCTGCGCGAACGCCTCCCGGTGCGGCTGCTGGGCTGACCCGTCCCGCTGTACGGGCCGTACGGTGACCTGCCGTCGGGTACGGGCGCCGAACGCTAGGATCGGGGGCCATGGCGAACCTCCGCGCGGCGCAGAAGCAGATGACCCGACGACTGCTGATGGAGTCCGGGCTCGACCTGTTCCGGACCAAGGGCTACGCCGCCACCACCATCGACGACATCGCCACCGCGGCCGGCACCACCCGGGTCACCTTCTACGCGTACTTCCCCACCCGCAGCGACCTGATGAAGGCGCTGATCGCCGAGCAGCTCAACGACTCCCTCCAGCGCACCGCCTCCGCCGAGCACGGCTCCACCGCGCTCGGCCTGGTGGCCACCGTCGCCGAGGGCACCCCGGCGGCGATCCACGCCTGGATCCGGCAGACCGCCGAGTCCTGGCCGGTGATCTGGCCGCTGATCCGGATCGGCCGGGACGCCGCCGCGATCGACCCCGAACTCGCCGACCTGGTCGAACGCTGGCTGGAGGAGGCGATCAGCGACATCGAGGACGGCCTCACCGCGGCCGGCCGCTTCGCCCCGCACCAGCGCCGCTTCCGGGGCGTGCTGGCGATGGCCGAGCTCGACTACGTCGCCCAGCACTGGGAGCGGGCCGGCTGGAAGCTCGACCGCGAGCAGCTGCTCCAGGAGCTCGGCGACAGCTGGGTGCGCCAGCTCACCTGACCCGCGCGGCGGGTTCTCGCTCCGGTCGGTACGGGCCGCGTGCGCAGGGTTCTCCCTGCTCACGCGGCCTTTTGCGTGCCCGGGCGGAGCAGTCGGTGGCGACATGGCGGTCGCTATTTTTTCTTGATGTCTGTTTCATTGACTCAATGTAAACCAAATGGCTAACGTGACAACGAACCACCGGGCCATCGGGTCACCGGGCCATCGGGTGCCAGGCACCCCCGAGCGCACACACGAGGCAGGCATGGGCCACCGCACCACCCCTACCGTGAACACCGTCCTGGGGCCGGTACCGGCCGCGGAACTGGGCGTCGTCGCGATCCACGAGGCCCTGCTGTCGGTGGTCCCCGGCGCCGAGCACGCCTGGGACGTCACCATCGACCGGGCCGAGGTCTTCGAGACCCTCGCCGCCAAGCTCACCGAGTTCCGCACCCACGGCGGCGGCACCCTGGTCGACCGCACCGGCATGTTCCACGGCCGCGACCTGCGGCTGTACGAGGCGCTCTCCCGCACCACCGGCGTCCACCTGGTCGCCTCCACCGGACAGGGCCCCGAGGAACTGCTCGGCGGCTACTTCCTCACCCCGCAGACCAACCCGCCCACCCCCTGGCCGGCCGGGAAGTTCGCCGAACTGTTCGCCCTGGAAGCCGCCGAAGGCATGGTCGTCCCGCGGGTCGAGCGCCGCGGCCCCGCCGGGCTGGTCGCCACCGCCGCCACCCGGGCCGGCATGACCGCCACCGACGAGAGCCTGTTCCGCGGCGCCGCCCGCGCCGCCCTCGCCACCGGCGTCCCGGTCTCCGTCCGGTACGGCGCCGACGTCCGGCACGACCTCGACGTGCTGCTCGACGAAGGGCTCCCCGCCGACCGGATCGCCGTCGGCGACCTCGACCTCGATCGCGACCTCGCCCGGGCCGCCGCCTTCGAGGTCGCCGGCCGCGGCGCGTACGCCGTCCTCGACCACCTCGGCACCGAGGGCGAAGGCCACCCCACCGACGCCGAACGCGCCGACCTGGTCGCCGAGTTGGTCGCCGCCGGACACGGCGGGCGGGTGCTGCTCTCGGTCGGCGCCACCGGCGTCGCCAAGGGACACCCCGGCAACGACCTGCCCTACGCGCACCTGCTGACCGGCTTCGTCCCGCTGCTGCGCGAACGCGGCCTCGACGGGACCCGGGTGCGCCGCCTGCTGGTCGACAACCCGCGCGAACTGCTCACCGTCCGCGCCGTCTGAACCCCTCCCGCTCCTTCTCCTCCTTCTCCTCCGCAACCACGAGCAAAGGTGCGTCCCGTGTCACGAGTGAATACCGTCCTGGGGCCGGTGCCCGCCGAGGAGTTGGGGCTGGTGGCCGTCCACGAGCACATCGGCTACGGCATGCCCGGCTCCGAACTCGACACCCGCTGGTGGAAGACCCCCGAGCAGCGCTACCAGGAGACCGTCCCCAAACTGCGCCGCTTCCACGAACTCGGCGGCGGCACCTTCGTCGACGCCACCGGCATCTGCAACGGCCGCGACCCCGACTACTACCGCTCGCTGTCCGCCAAGACCGGCGTGCACATCGTCGCCTGCACCGGTTTCGTCGGCGGCGACACCGCGCTCGCCCACTTCGCCGACGCCGAAGTCGACTACCTGGCCGCCCAGTTCGTCCACGAGATCACCGTCGGCATCGGCGGCACCGGCGCCAGGGCCGGCGTCATCAAGGTCGGCGTCAGCCGCGGCGGCCGGATGACCGACCTCGACAAGCGGATCTACCGGGCCGCCGCCCGCGCCGCCCGGGCCACCGGCGCCCCGATCCTCACCCACCTGGCGATCGACGCCGAGAACGCCATCGCGATCTTCGAGGAGGAGCGGCTCCCGCTGCACCGCGTGCTGTTCGGCCACGTCGACGACGGCGTCAACGCCGACAAGACCCGGGACGTGTGGATCGCCGACCAGGGCGGCCGGATCGGCTTCGACACCTTCGGCTACGAGACCGAACTGCCCGATCCGCCGTTCTGGGCCCGCCCCCGCCGCGAACGCCTCGACCACTTCCTGCGCTTCATCGGCGACGGCCGGATCCACCAGGTCCTCGCCTCCGCCGACGCCAACTGCAGCCCGCTCGGCTGGCCCGGCGTCGAGGGACACACCGTCAACTACCTCTTCGACGACCTGATCCCCGACCTGCGCGCCGCCGGACTCGACGAGGCCGCCATCCGGACGGTCTTCGTCGACAACCCCGCCGCCTTCCTGACCCTCCAGCCGTGACCCGGCCGGCCGTGATCCCGCCGGCCGCGACCCCCGTCGGCCGTGACCTCCCGGCCGTGACCCCCGCCAGACGCAAGAGAGAAGCGCCACCATGCAGCTCAGCAACCTGAAGATCGCCGTCGTCGGCGCCGGGTACGGCGGCGCCGCCGCGGCCAAGGCGCTCAGCCTGCTCGGCGCGCAGGTCGACGTCTACGAACAGGCCAGCCGGATCCGCGAGGTCGGCGCCGGCATCGGCCTGCGCCCCGCCACCATGGACCGGTTCCGGCAGTGGGGCATCTTCGACGCGATCGCCGGCGTCTCCTCGCCCAGCGACTACTTCGAGATCCTCGACGCCACCGCCACCCCCATGCTCAAAGAGGCGTGGCCCGGCACCGACAGCTACGCCGAACCCACCCGCACCCACCTGATCCACCGCGGCGACTTCATCGACGCCCTGCTCGGCGTCCTCCCCGACGGCATGCTGCACCTCGGCCGCCGCCTGGAAGCCGTCACCGACCTCGGCGACCGGGCCCGGCTCGCCTTCGCCGACGGCAGCACCGTCGAAGCGGACCTGGTGGTCGGCGCGGACGGCATCAAGTCCGTGGTGCGCCGCGAACTGTTCAGCACGAAGGAGCCGGTGTTCTCCGGCGAACACGCCTACCGCGCCGTCATCGACCTCGCCGACACCCACGGCATGTGCCCCGACGACAACCTGCGGATGTACATCGGCCGCGGCACCAAGGTCTACCTGCTGCCGCTGCGCCACCGCGGCCAGGTCTCCTTCGACATCACCGCGCTGTGCCCCGACGACACCTGGGCGCCCCGGATCACCCACGCCGACCTGCTCGCCACCGTCGAGGGCTTCGACGAGCGGATCGTCGCGATGACCCGCGACCTCGACCTCGGCACCGTCAACGTCCGCGCCGTCTACGACATCGACCCCGTCGAGCGCTGGCACACCGACTCCGTCGTCCTGGTCGGCGACGCCGCCCACTCGATGCTCCACCACCAGGGCCAGGGCGCCAACTCCGCGATCGAGGACGCCGGCGCCCTCGCCGACGCCCTGCGCGCCGCGGACTCGGTGCCCGAGGCCCTGGCCGCCTACCGGGCCACCCGCAAACCCGTCACCGACGAACTCCAGCGGATCTCCCGCCAGGGCTGGACCGAACAGGAGATCGACGACGTCTTCCCCGGCCAGAAGCCCGGCGCCGTCGCGGGCAACGTCGGCCGCCAGACCCCCTGACGGGGGCGGGACGGCACGGGCAGCAGCGCTTTCGCTGCGCGGGCTTTCGCTGCGCGGGCTTTCGCTGCGCGGGTTTCCGCTGCGCGGGAATGTCCTGTTCGGTGCCGTGCCTGTCCGTCTGTTCCCTTCCTGCTCCGTGAAGCAACCCGTTCCCAGCAAGGAGTTGAGCCACCGATGCCCCTGCACCCCGAGATCGCCGCAGCCCTCGCGGCCATGCCCGCCCCGCCGCCCGGGCCGCTCGACCCGGTGGCGATGCGGGCCGCCGAGGAGGCGCACCTGCCGCCGGCCGGGCCCGAGCCGTTCGCGGTCGAGGACCGGGTGACGGACGGCGGCGCCCCCGTCCGGGTGTACACGCCGAGCGCGGCCGAGCGGCACGGGACGCTGGTGTACCTGCACGGCGGGGCGTTCTTCCTCGGGAGCGTCGACACCCACGACCACGTGGCCCGTTCGCTGGCCGCCGCGACCGGCCTGCGGGTGGTCTCGGTCGGCTACCGGCTCGCCCCCGAGCACCCGCACCCCGCCGGGCTGGACGACTGCACCGCCGTGCTGCGCTGGGCCGCGCGGGACCCGGGCTGGGACGGGCGCACCCTCGCCGTCGCGGGCGACAGTTCCGGCGGCACCTACGCCGCCGCCGTCGCCGCCCGCGCCAAGGACGCCGTCACCCACCAGGTGCTCTACTACCCGTCGCTGGACCTGGACTTCGACACCGACCGCTGGCCCTCCCGGCGGGAGAACGCCACCGGCTACGGCCTGGAGACCGCCGGGCTCAAGCCGTTCAACGCCTTCTTCCTGGACGGCGGCGCCGACCCGGCCGACCCCGAGGTCTCCCCGCTGCGCCGCGCCGACCTCACCGGCCTGCCGCCCGCCCTGATCGTCACCGCCGAGTACGACCCGCTGCGCGACGAGGGCGAGGCGTACGGCGAGCGGCTGCGGGCGGCGGGCGTGCCGGTGACCGTCAGCCGGTACCGGGGCGCGGGGCACGGCTTCGTCCAGCACTTCTCCCACCTGCCCGAGTACGCCCGGGTGTTCGAGCAGACCGCCGCCTTCCTCGCGGGCCCGGCCGCCCGCCCGGCGGGGGAGGACTCGTGACCGGCGCCCCGGTGGCCGTGCACCCGCTGGTCTCGCCGTGGGGCAGGTTCGGCCTGTACAGCTTCTTCATCGACGCCCCCGAACCGGCGATCGTCGACACCGGCATCGCCACCTCGCCCGCCGGGGGCATGGCCCCGGCACTGGCCGCGCTCGGCCGGCGGATCGAGGACGTCCGGTGGATCCTGCTGACCCACGGCCACATCGACCACATCGGCGGCGCGCACGCGCTGCGCGCCCTCACCGGCGGCCGGGCGAAGGTGGTGATCCACGAGGCCGACGCACCCTTCCTGCGCTCCCGGCGGGCCCATGTCGACGAGTACCTCGCCGGGCGGGGCCGCCACCTCCGCGACCCCGACGGGGCGGCGGCGGTGGCGGCCGCCGGACGGGCCGTCATCTCCGGCGAACTGGAGCCCGACCTGCTGGTGCGCGGCGGCGAGACGCTCGACCTCGGCGGCGGCACCACCGTCTCGGTGCACGCCCTCCCCGGCCACACCGCCGGCTCGGTCGCCTACCGGATCGACGGCCAGGACGACGTGTTCGTCGGCGACGCCGTCCAGGTGCACGGCGCCGCCAACGGCTTCCCCGGCTACACCGACCCGGCCGGCTACCGGGCCTCGCTGACGTACCTGCGCGACGAGCTGGCCCCGCGCCGGCTCTACCTCGGCCACCCGTACCGGCGCGCCGACGGCACCCCGTACGGCGTCGAGCTGGACGCGGCGCAGGCCCGCGAGGCGATCGGGCAGAGCCTGGCGGCGGAGGCCGCCGTCGCCGAGGCCGCCTGCCTGTGCGCCGTCCGGCCCGACGACGACTCGCCGTACGCGCCGTTCGCCGCCGCCGCCGAGCGCCTCGGCTACACCGGGGACCCGACGCTGGAGCCCGCGCCGTTCCTCACCTCCCTCTCCGGCTACCACCACGACCCCCACCAGCACACAGGAGCGACGCCATGAGCGACCACCGGACCCTCCGGGCGGGCGAGGAGACCATCGCGGTCCGCAAGGACCTGCGGGTGCCGATGCGCGACGGCGTCCACCTCGCCGCCGACGCCTACCACGCCCCCGGCGACACGCCCCGCCCCGCGTTGATCGCGATGAGCGCCTACGGCAAGGAGCTCCAGGCGCTCGCCCTCACCACCCCGCCGCAGCGCCGCCCCAGCCCGATGTGGGACGGCTGCATCGAGGCCGGCGACATCGCCCGGGTGGTCCGCGAGGGCTACGTGCACGTCATCGGCGACGTGCGCGGCACCGGCGACTCCGAGGGGACGATGATCGGCAACTACAACGCCGGCGGCGTCCCGCAGGGCCGGGACCTGTACGACGTGGTCGAGTGGGTCGCCGCCCAGCCCTGGTGCGACGGCAACGTCGGCATGATCGGCATCTCCTACTTCGGCTCGATGCAGGTCCTCGCCGCCGCCGAACGCCCCCCGCACCTGAAGGCGGTCTTCGTCAGCGGCGGCCACTTCGACTTCTACGAGACCACCTACCACGGCGGCGTCATGTGGTTCATGCCGC
Source organism: Kitasatospora saccharophila (assembly GCF_039529925.1). Classification (NCBI taxonomy): domain Bacteria; kingdom Bacillati; phylum Actinomycetota; class Actinomycetes; order Kitasatosporales; family Streptomycetaceae; genus Kitasatospora; species Kitasatospora saccharophila. The sequence goes on from NZ_BAAANS010000053.1 coordinate 32,853, forward strand.
GCGCCGCCCGCGAGGGCCGCGGCGGCGACTCCGGCATCGCGCACACCGACGTCAAGTCCCGGATGATCGAGCAGTACTCGCCGGAGGAGCTCAATCGGCTGGTCGAACAGCGCCTCGCCGACCCGGACGTCGCCGCCTGGCCCAACCTGGTGCACGTCCTGAAGTACCCGAAGAACCGCGAGTTCTGGTTCGACATCGTGATGAACCACCTCGACGGCCCCTGGTACGAGGAGCGCAACCCGGTCAACCTGGCCGCGAACACCGACGTCCCGGTCTACCTGCAGATCGACCAGGGCCGCGGCTGGACGGTCGACGGCCACATCGAGCTCTTCGACGTCCTGAAGGGCCCCAAGAAGCTCGACATCGGCTCCTACCCGCCCATGCAGTCGCGCCCCTGGATCGAGGAGCACGACACGATGTTCCGCTGGTACGCGTACTGGCTCAAGGGCGTCGACAACGGGATCATGGACGAGCCCGCCGTCCGGGTCTTCGTCGAGGGCACCCGGGAGACCGTCACCGGCGCCCAGTGGCCGCCCAAGCCCGTCGCGCACGCGCCGCTCTACCTGCGCCCCCGGCACAAGCTCTCCGCCGAACCCGAGCGGATGGGCGGCGAGCACGCCGCGCCCGACGGCTTCTACCAGGCCCCGCTCACCGTCACCGACACCGTCCAGAGCGTCAGTTGGCGCACCGAGCCGTTCGAGGCGCCGACCGAGCTGATCGGCACCGGCGCCGCCCACCTGTACGTCGAGATCGACCAGGAGGACACCAACCTGATCCTCCGGATCTGGGACGAAGCCCCCGGCGGCGCACGGCAGTTGCTCACCAGCGGCTACCTCAAGGCCTCGCACCGCGAACTCGACGCCGCCCGCACCACCGAGGGCAACCCGTACCACCCGCACACCCGGGCGGTCCCGGTCGAACCCGGCGCGATCGAGGAGTACGTGCTGCGGCTCTACCCCTTCGCCGCCACCCTGCTGCCCGGGCACCGGATCGTCGCCGAACTCTCCAACGCCGAACCGCTCGCCGACGCCCACAACGCCCTCCTCCCGCCCGACGCCTTCCACCTCCCGGTCGGCCGACCCGTCACCCACAAGATCCACCGCGACGCCGCGCACCCCTCCCGCCTGGTGCTCCCCTTCACCACCGCGGGCGCGGCGCAGCCCCACCCGGCGGCACACTGACGTGCCGCCACCGGTGCCGCCGGACGCGTCCCCCCGGGCGTCCGGCGGCACCGGACGAAATCCTCCGCACGCTGTCGGCGCCGGCTGCCAGGATGCCGGCATGGCCGAAACGATCACCTACCTGCGCGGGGACGCCACCGCGCCCCGGGGCAAGGGCCCGCGGATCATCGCGCACGTCTGCAACGACCTCGGCGGCTGGGGCAAGGGCTTCGTCCTCGCGCTCTCCCGCCGCTGGCCCGAACCCGAAGCCGCGTTCCGCCGCTGGCACCGCGAGCGGGCCGGCAACGACTTCGGCCTCGGCGCCCTGCAACTCGTCCAGGTCGGGCCGCAGTTGTGGGTGGCCAACCTGGTCGGCCAGCGCGGCATCCGCACCGGCCGCTCCACCGGCGTCCCCGTCCGCTACGAGGCCATCGACACCGCCCTCGCCGCCCTCGCCCCCGAGGCCCGCCGCCTCGGCGCCTCCGTCCACATGCCCCGGATCGGCTGCGGCCTGGCCGGTGGAAAGTGGGAACGCGTCGAACCCCTGATCACGGCCCGCCTCACCGACCGGGGCGTGCCCGTCACCGTCTACGACCACGGGCAGTAGCATCCCCCCGGAGGAGGCGGAACCGATGCGGATCGCACTGCCGCACCCGGAGGGCGTGCCCGTGGCGGGCCTCCTGGTGCTGAGCCTGCTGGCGCTCCTGATGTGCGCGGAGATCGTCCTGCGCGGGTCGGGATCGCGCTGGGAGTACCTGACGCCGGCCGGGCTGGCACCGGTGGGCCTCGGGATCCGGCTGGGCAACCCGCCACTGATCCTGGCCGGGTGCGCGGTCATGGCGGTGGGCCTCGGCCTGGGCAACCGGCTGCGCCGGCGGGGACCGCGCAAGCCGGACGTGCGGCACCTGCTCGACCGCCGCCGCTGAGCGTCCGCCGTTGCCGAGCGGCCGGGGCGGCCCCCTTCCGCGGCGGGGCGTTCGGGGGGACGCTGGAGACGCGCCGGGTGTTCGAATCGGCGCCTCCGGGGGAGCGGGGGAGGGGGAACGCATGGACCTGCGGCAACGAGTGGTGCGGCGCAATCCGTTCGTCGCCTGGGTGCTCAACGGCTTGGCGGTGGTGTCCGTCCTGCTGTTCGTGCACACCATGGTGCGGCAGAACCTGTCCGAGCCGGACCGGCGGCCCTGGCCGTGGTCCTGGCAACTGCTGGACGCGCAGAGCGCCACCGCGGCCCTGCTCGCCGCGGTCGGTGCGATCGTCGCCCGGGCCCAGTTCGCCCGCACCGTACGGCCGATGCTGAGCGCCGCGGGCTGGGTCACGGCCGACAACGCGCCCGGCGGGGCGCTCAGCTGGACCGGCTACCTGTGCAACGGCGGCTCCGCCGCGGTGGTGGTGACCGCGGTCGAGTACCGCCTCGACTTCGCGGCCGACCCGGCCGACCCGGCCGATTCCGTCGATCCCGCTTCCGCTGCGGAGCCCGGGGCGGGCGGCAGCACCGGATGGACCACCCGGGACGCGATCATCGCCGCCGCGGCCGCGCGCGGGCTGCGCTCCGGCACGGACTACCGCTTCACCTCGGTGACCTCCAACGCCGTCATCGCCGGGGAGCAGCGCAGCCTGCTCGCCTGGTTCACCGAGCCCGCCCTCGCGGTGATCCGGGACGCCTACGTCCGGGTCACCGTCCGGGACCGGCTCGGCGACCTCCACCAGCGGATCGTGCCCTGCCTGGTCGACGTCGACCGCGTCCTCGACCACGCGGGGCCCGACCTGCTCTGACCCCGCTTACGATGCCGGGTATGACGGAAGACGCCGGTGACCTGGACGGGCTGGTCCGCAAGCGGATCCGGGCGCTGCGGGTCGCGCAGGGCTGGTCGCTGGACGAGCTGGCGGCCCGGGCCGGGCTGAGCCAGTCCTCGCTGAGCCGGATCGAGAACGGGCAGCGCCGCCTCGCGCTCGACCAGCTCGTCACCCTGGCGAAGGCCCTGGACACCACGCTGGACCAACTGGTGGAGACCGCCGCCGAGGACGTGGTGATCAGCCCGACGGTGGACGCCCGGCACGGCACCATGCGCTGGCCGGTCAAGGGCGACCCGGGGATCAGCGTGGTGCGCCAGCGGGTGACCGGACCGCCGCCCGACAACCCGGCCCGGATGCGCGCCCACCCCGGGCGGGAGTGGCTGGTGGTGCTCTCCGGCACCGCGGTCCTGATGCTCGGCCACCGCCGGATCCGGCTCACCACCCACCAGGCCGCCGAGTTCCCCACGATGATGCCGCACGCCCTCGGGGCGGAGGGCGGCCCGTGCGAGGTCCTCGGCATCTTCGACCGGGACGCCCGCCGCGGCCACCTGCCCGACCCGGGCCCGCGCGACTGCTGAGCGGTGCGGGGCGCGGGGGTACGGGGCCGGCGGGGGTGCGGGGCGAGGGGGTACGGGGGCGGCGGGGGTGCGGGGTGCGGCGCGGGGCCGCTGGACGGACCGTGCTTGCGCCTGCGGCATGCGGGAACGGCAAGGTCTTGCGCTTTCCGGGAGGGTGCGTGCTCCAGGCGCATGACCGCCGTACGGTGGGCCCATGAGCCACCCGCACACCCACGCCCACGCTCCTTTCGACGCCCCCGCCGACGCCGACGCCGACGCCCACGGGCACGGGCACACCCACGGACACGGAGACGGACACGCCCAGCACCAGCACCCGCACCCGGCCGAGGACGAGGCCGCGCAGGCCGAGGTGCTCGACCTGGACGCCGAGGTGCTGGCCGGGCACCTCGCCGCCATCACCGACTGGCTGCCGCTGGACGCCGAACCGCGGCGGATCGTCGACCTCGGGGCCGGCACCGGGGCCGGCACCTTCGCCCTGCTGCGCCGCTTCCCCGCCGCCCGGGTCACCGCCGTCGACGCCTCGCCCGGGCACCTGCTGCGCCTGCGCGAGAAGGCCGCCGCGCTGGGGCTGGACGACCGGGTCGGCACCGTGCAGGCCGACCTGGACGCCGAGCACTGGCCCGACCTCGGCACCCCCGACCTGGTGTGGGCCTCCGCCTCGATGCACCACCTGGCCGACCCCGGGCAGGCCCTCGGCCGGGTCCGCGAACTGCTCGGCGACGGCGGCGTGTTCGCCCTGGTCGAGCTGGCCGGGTTCCCGCGCTTCCTGCCCGCCGACGCCCCCGCCGAACGGCCCGGCCTGGAGGAGCGCTGCCACGCCGCGACCGACCACCTGCACGCCGAGCACGTCCCGCACCGGGGCGCCGACTGGGGCCCGCTGCTGACCGCCGCCGGTCTCACCGTCACCGGCGAACGCACCGTCACCGTCGACGTCGACGCCACCGAGCACCCCTCGGTCGGCCGCTACGCCCTGGCCACCCTGCGCCGGATCCGCACCGCCGTCGCCGAGCAGCTCGACCCCGCCGACCTCGCCGCCCTGGACCGTCTGCTCGACGCCGACGGCCCCGGCAGCATCGCCCTGCGCGAGGACCTCGCGGTGCGCACCGAACGCCAGGTCTGGGCCGCCCGCCGCTGAACCCCGGCCCCGGCGGTCAGGGCCGTTCGTGCAGGGTGCGGCCGATCCGCCGGCCCAGCAGGAGGTGGGCGAGCAGGGCGCCGAGGGTGTTGAGCAGCACGTCGTCCACGTCGAAGGCCCGGCCCTCCACCAGGAGGCCCTGGGCCGCCTCCACCGTGACCATCACCAGCGCGGTCAGTGCCGTCGCGGCCAGGACGCCGCGCATCCGGGGGAACAGCACCGGCAGCAGCACGCCGAACGGCATGCCCAGCAGGAGGTTCCCGCCGACCTGCTGGGCCGCGGCCCGGACGGCGGGCTGGTCCAGGTAGCCCCGGAGTGAGGCGCCGAGGTGGAAGTTGGGGTGCACCAGGTCCCGCGCGCCGGGCTCCGGCACCAGCGTCACCCGGGCCAGCCCGACCGCGAACACCACGGTCAGCACCAGCCCGGCCAGCAGGACCAGCCACCGGACGGCCAGCGACAACGGCCCGCGCCGGTGCAGGAACGGGCGGGGGCCGGGCCGCTCCGCCACGGCCGGGGCGGCTGCGGGCCGGGGGCGCCAGGTGCTCCAGCGCCTCCAGTGCCGGGCGGAGCCGCTCCCGCCCGTCGTCCCCGTCCCCGCCTCTACCGTCCCCGCCTCTACCGTCCCCGTCTTCTCCGGCCCGCTGCCCGTCGCTGCCGTCCGCTCTCTGCCCACGGTCGAAGTCCTCCCCTTCACGCGTCTTCACGCGTCCGATCCGCCGCTCCCGGTTCCGTGCCTGCGCCGGATACCCCGGGGCGGCGCCCCCATGCCGGTCCGTCCAGCGTCCGGTCCGGCGTGCCCCGTTCGCCTTCCGGCGCGTCGGTGGGGGAGACTCGCGGGCATGGTTTCGATGGTGCAGAACGTGGCGGTGGACTGCGCGGACGCCTACGGACTGGCGCGGTTCTGGAGCGCGGTGACGGGCCGTCCGGTCGACCCGGAGTGCGCGCCGGGGGACCGGGAGACGCAGGTGTCCCTGGCGGACGGGCTGGTGCTGTACTTCAACCAGGTGCCCGAGCCCAAGAGCGGCAAGAACCGCGTCCACCTCTGCCTGCGCCCGGAGACCTCGCGCGACGCGGAGGCGGAACGGCTGCTGGCCCTCGGCGCGGCCCTGGTCGGCGACCACCGGAACGCGGACGGCACGGGCTGGGTGGTGCTGGCGGATCCGGAAGGCAACGAGTTCTGCGTGCTGCGCGGCACGGCCGAGCGGGCCGGGGCCCCGGCCCCCGAGTAATGGGTATGTTGACATAGGTATCTGCGGATACCTAAAGTGAGCCCGTGCTCGACTCCAGCGCCCCCGGCGGCGACGCGGACCCCACGGCCTCCGTGCTCGTGGCGCTGCTGCCCGCCCTGAACCGGGCCCTGGAACGGCGGCTCGCGCGGGACTTCCCGTACCCGGCGCTCTCCGAGGGGCAGCTCGCCCTGCTGTGGCTGGTCGAGGAGCGGACCGGCATCACGGTGCGGGAGAGCGCGCGGGTGCTGCAGATGAAGCCGAACAACGTCAGCGCGCTGGTCTCCCAGCTCACCGAGCAGGGCCTGCTGGAACGCCGGGCGGACACCGCGGACAAGCGGGTCGCCCACCTGCACCCGACGCCCCTCGCCCTGGGCCGCCTCGCCGAGGCGCGGGCGCTCAAGGAAGCGCACCTGACCCAGCTGCTCGCCGCCCTGACCGACGGCCAGCGCGGCGCGCTCGGCTCGGCCTGCGGCGCGCTGGAGGCGCTCACCGCGCTGCTGTACGCCGACGGCGACAGCAGCGACCCCGTCGGCTGACCGCCCGCCGGCGCGCCCCCTTTCCCCCTCCCCTCGTACTCGTCACTCGTACAGACAAGGCAGTTCCATGCCCGTTTCCCAGGCGGGGCACCCCGTCCTGCCCGCGCACTCCCCTCCGGCGGCCGTTCCCGGTGCGGGCGGGTTGCGCGCCAATCCGTGGCTGACGCTGGTCGCCGTCGCGATCGGCCTGTTCATGGTCAACCTGGACGGCTCGGTGGTCTCGATCGCCAACCCCGAGATCGGCCGCGACCTGCACGCCTCCACGGCGGGGCTGCAGTGGGTCACCAACTCCTACCTGCTGGCGATGGCCGCGCTGTTGATCCTCGGCGGCAAGCTCGGCGACCGGTTCGGGCGCCGCACCTTCTACCTGGCGGGCGTCGCGGGCTTCGTGGCCGCCTCGGTGATGATCGGACTGGTCGGATCGATCGGCGGGGTCATCGCCTTCCGCGCCCTGCAGGGCGTGTGCGCCGCGCTGCTGATCCCCAACACGCTGGGCCTGCTGCGCGCGGTCTTCCCGCCGCGGCAGTTCGGCACCGCGGTGGGCCTGTGGGCGATGGTCGCGTCCTGCTCGACCGCGCTCGGCCCGATCGTCGGCGGGCTGCTGGTCGAGCACGTCAGCTGGGAGTCGGTGTTCTTCATCAACCTGCCGATCGGCCTGGCCGGGCTCGCCTTCGGCGCGCTGGTGCTGCCGCAGAGCAAGGACTCCACCGGCCGGCACCGTTTCGACCTGCTCGGCGTGCTGCTGCTGGCGCTCGGCCTGGTCGCGCTGGTCTTCGGCGTGGTCAAGGGCGAGAGCTGGGGCTGGGGTTCGGCCGGCACGCTCGGCGCGATCGCGGCCGGACTGGTGCTGCTGGCGCTGTTCGTCCGGCACGAGACCCGGGTGGCGCACCCGCTGCTGCCGATGCGGCTGTTCCGCAGCCCGGCGCTGGGCATCGGCACGGTGGTCACCGCGGTCAACTTCTTCATGCTGCTCGGCGTGATCTTCTTCCTGATGCTGTACCTGCAGAACGTCCGCGGTCTGACCCCCGTCCAGGCGGGCGTGCGGACCCTGCCGCTCAGCCTGGCCTCGGTGGTCGCCGCCCCGCTCGGCGCCGCGCTGACCGGACGCCTCGGCCCCCGCTTCACCATGCCGCTCGGCATGGCGCTGGAGGCCGTCGCCGCGTTCTGGCTGCTGAGCTGGGACGCGCACTCCCCGTACGCGGCGATGTGGCCGCCGTTCGTGCTGACCGGTCTCGGCGTCGGCATGGTGATGGCGGCCTCCTCGGACGCCATCGTCGGCAGCGCCCCGGTGCGCGACGGCGGGGTGGCCAGCGGACTGCAGTCCACCGCGCTGCAGGTCGGCGGCGCGCTCGGCACCTCCGTCCTGGTCTCGCTGATCGGCAGCCGGGTCGGCTCCACCCTGCCCGGCGCGCTCACCGCCGCGGGCGTCCCCGCCGACACCGCAGGGCAGTTGGCCACCGCCAAGGACGCGGTGGCGATGGGCGTCGCCCCCGTCAGCGGCACCATGCCCGCCGACCTGCGCGCCGCCGTCACCGAGGGCGCCCACCACGCCTTCCTGAACGGCGTGCACACCGCGGCCCTCACCACCGCCGTGCTGTGCGCCCTCGGCGCGCTGCTCGCCCTGGCCGGACTGCCCAAGCGGCTCGCCCCGACCGGGAGCTGACCGCACGGCCGCCCCGACCGGGAGCTGAACGCACGCCGCCCCGACCGGGAGCTGAACGCACGGCCGCCCCCTCCCGCACGGAGGGGGCGGCCGCTTTCCGGTGGGGGCCGGGCCTACCGGGGTCCTACGGGTACGCGACCAGGTTGGCCACGTTGGTGCTGGAGTTGGACGGTCCGCCGGTCGAGTTGATGACGTGGGCGATGGTGCCGGTGCCGCCGAGCGACACGGTCACCATGTCGTGGAAGCGGACGCCGGAGCGGTTCGGGACCTCGAAGGAGTGCTCCTCGACCACGGCCGGGTTGACGTTGAAGTAGGCGTAGGAGCCCAGGCCCCAGGCCTCGTGGCCGGTCACCGAGTCGGCGACCTTGTAGGCCGGGTAGCCGCGGGTCGAGCCGTTCATCCAGGCGGCCTGGTTCGGCGGGTCGTACGGCAGCTCGTTCTGGAAGAAGTACGTGCGGCCGTTGTTGCCGTTCCAGATCACCTGGGTCTGCTGGTAGTGCTCGACGAACAGGCCGTACATGGTGACGTCGTTGCCGTTGACGACCAGCCCGTTGGCGGCGGTGTTGCTGGTCCAGCCGACCCCGCTGCCGTGGTCCGCGCGCCACAGCCACATGTGGTCGCCGATCACGTTGTTGGAGTTGACCACCAGCGACTGGGTGGCCTTGCCGACGCCCGCGCCGCCGATCCGGAAGAACACGTCGTGCAGCGAGGTCGGGTCGGCCGAGTGGTTGGCGGAGGAGCCCGCCGCGCCGATCTGCATCAGCACCGGGGAGTTGGTCGTCCCGGCGTCGATCAGCAGGCCGGCCAGCTTGACGCCGTCCACGTCCGCCACGTTCACCGCGGTGATGCCGTTGTCCGGGACGAGGGTGGCCAGGCCCAGGCCGAGCACCACGGTGTCGGCGCGGTTGACGTTCAGGGTCTGGTTCAGGTGGTAGACGCCCGGAGTGAACAGCAGGTTCTTGCCCTGGGCCAGCGCCGCGTTGATGTCGGCCGCGGTCGCGCCCGGCTTCACGATGAAGAACTGGTCGATCGGCAGCGAACTGCCCTGCTGCGCGCCGCCCGCCCAGGTGGTGCCGGAGGTGTTGGAGCGCAGCGCCGGGACGAACACCTTGTAGGCGCCCGCCGCGTCGACGTACAGGAAGGGCTTCTCGCGCACCACCGGGGTCTGGTTCACGGTGGTGTAGGGCGGGTTGGGGAAGGAGTTGGCGGGCGCGTTGACGTCGCCGACGAACACCATGTTCCAGTTGGAGCCGGTCCAGCTGCCCCACTGCGAGTTGCGCGACAGCCACTGCTGCTGGGAGCCGGAGCGGAGCTGGCCGTCGATCTTCGAGTCGGCGATGAAGCCGCCCGAGGACCAGCCGCCGTCGTCCAGCTGCAGGTTGCCGCGCACGTGCATCCGGCGGTAGGGCGCGGCCTGGGAGACCGCCCAGCGGTCGGTGCCGCCGGTCGGGTTGACCGACAGGTTCTCGGCGGAGCGCCAGAAGTTCTGCGTCGCGTTGCCCTGGAACCAGTCGGCCTCGGCGTGCACCGCGCCGTTGATCGTGACGTCGTCCGGGGACAGGCCGAGGCCCGCCACCTGGGTGTAGAAGCCGACGTTGGCGTCCACGCCGTAGCTGCCCGGCTTGAACAGCAGGGCCTGGCGCTGGGTGCCGAACTGGTTGGACTCCTGCTGCGAGAAGACCGCGTTCAGCTTGGCCTGGATGGTCGCGGTGGGCGTCGACGGGTCGAAGACGGTCACGTTCGGCCCGAAGTCGGGCGTGCCGGGCGGGTTCGTGACGGTGCTCCCGAAGGTGAAGGACTGCGCGGCGCTGCCGTTGCAGGCGTACTGCTGCAGCTGCACCGCGTCCGCGGTGGAGGCGCTCGGCACGTCCAGGCACTTGCCGCTGTTGCGGTTGACGAAGTGGTACGCGCCGCCCGCCTCGGCGACCGCCTGCCACTGCTGGTTCAGGCCGCCGCCGTACGTCCACAGCTGGACCTTGGCCGCGTCGGCGGTGGAGACGTCGACGACGTCCAACGCCTTCGACGTGTCGTTCTGGTTGTTGATCCGGACGTACCCGTTGCCGAGGTCCTGCAGCTGCCACTGCTGGGCGGTGGTGCCGTTGCACGCGTACTGCTGGACGGCGGTGCCGTTGGCGGTGGCGGCCGCGGCGGCGTCCACGCACTTGCCGGAGTTCTGCGCCACCAGGGTGGTCGCCCCGGTCGGGACGGCGGCCAGCGCGGACGGGGCGGGGGCGAGCAGCGCCGCGGAGGAGGCGAGCAGGCCGGCCGTGGCGGTCAGCGGGAGGATCCTTCTTCTACTGCTGCGCATCGGGGGCTCCTTTCTCAGGTCGAGGGCCGACGGGCGGTCAGGCGGGCAGGTTCCACTGCTGGTTGGCACCGGCGAAGCAGTCCCAGATCTGCAGCCGGGTGCCGTTCGCCGAGGACGGGCCGGTGGCGTCCAGGCAGCGGCCGGAGGCCGGGTTCACCAGGGTCTTGTTCGACTGCGCCTGCCACTGCTGGGCGGCGGTGCCGTTGCAGTCGTAGAGCTGGGCCTGGGTGCCGTTGGCGGTGCCGCCGGAGGTCAGGTCCAGGCACTTGCCGAGGGCCCGGATGGTGCCGTCGGTGCCGACCGTCCACTGCTGGGCGGTGGTGCCGTTGCAGTCGTACAGCTGCACGGCGGTGCCGTTGGCGGAGCTGGCGGACGCCACGTCCACGCACTTGCCGCCGTAGCCGGTGATCTGCCCGGTGCGGCCGCCGCTCGGGGGCGGGGTGGTGGAGCCGCCGGTGATCGCGTTGAAGGTCTTCGCGAACTGGTAGGCCGACTGCGGGGTGCCGCTGCAGGTGGAGGAGAGGGTGCCGTTGGTGGCGCACGCCTTGTCGCGGCCGAGGGCCCAGAAGGCGAGCAGCTGGATGCCCTTGGACGCGGCGAAGGACTCCAGGGTCTGCGCGTTGGCGGTGGAGAACACCTCGGAGGTGGTGTCGTTGACCCCGATCATCGGGGTGTTGCCCTCCATCGCCCACAGCTGGTCGGAGGTCTTGGAGGTCCAGATCTGGCCCAGCTGGGTGTGCAGGCCGTTGGCGGCGCTGATCGCGGCCTGGCCCATGTCCATCGGCGAGCCGTAGTCCATCGTCATGATGTTGACGGCGTTGACGGTCAGGCCGCGGCTCTTGGCGTTGTTCAGCAGGCTGATCGAGTTGGATTCGAGCCCCGAAGGGCTGACCGGCAGCGTGTAGTTGACGTCCAGCCGCTTGCCCGCGGCCGCCTGGGCCTGCTGGAGCTGGGCCAGCGCCTGGTTGCGGCGGTCGTTGGCGGCGGTGTCGTTCAGCGCGCCGCCCTCGATGTCCAGGTCGATCCTGGTCAGGTTGAGCGCGTCCACCACCCGCTTGTACTGGGCCTGGAGCGTCGAGACGCTGGTGCACGCCTGGCCCAGCTCGGTGCCGGAGGCGCCGCCGAAGCTGGCGATCACGTCGCCGCCGGCCGCCCGGTGCGCGTTGATCGCGCTGGTCCAACCGGCGTCCGTGATCGAGGTGTTGCCGTTGAACGTGGCGTTGCAGCTGCCGTCGCTGATCACGAAGGCGAGGGTGACGTACTTCAGCCCGCCGCTGTTGCGGGCGTCCGCCAGGGTGTTCGGCGAGTTCCAGGTCTCCAGGTACGGCGCCGCGTAGTGCGCCGGGAAGCCCGGCCCGGCGTTGGCCGCGGCCGAGGCCGGGCCGGCGCCGGCCACCAGCAGGCCGGCCACCGTGGCGGGCAGGGCGACGGCGGCCGCGGCGGTGCGCAGGGCCGTGCGGGAACGGGCGGCGCGCGAGGCCGTGCGGGGACAGTCGGCGCGCAGGGCCGTGCGGGAACGGGGGCGGATCAAGGCGGCTCCTCGTGGGGGAGAACGTTCACTCGTTCATGAAGTGAACGCGAAGCGATGCCTGAGGGAGCGTCCGGAGTGGTCCGGGCAGGGCCGAACATCCCCCTGACGGGGGATGAACATGGTGGTGGCCAGCAGCCCTGCCGGCTTTGGTCTGGACCTTTTTCAAGACGTGAAGTTAGGGCTGTCTGCGCGACCACGTCAACCCCTGTGAGTACAGGAGTCGAAGAACGTGTGCGGAGCAGGCGGGCGGCTGGCCGTGGTGCCGGGTGCGGCGCGGGGCGTGGTGCGGGGCGGGGCGTGGTGCGGGGCGCGGTTGACCGCTGTTCCGGGGTGTGCCTAGATTGTATTTGCTTGCAAATGCTTATGGGGCGCGGTACCGGCGACGGGCCGTGCGGAACGGGGAGGCACACCATGGCCGAGGACTTCAACCGGCAGGTCATCGAACGGTTCAGGGCGAACGGCGGGCAGGTCGACGGCTTCCCCGACCTGCTGCTCCTCACCGCCGCCGGACGGCGCACCGGCAAACCCCGCACCACCCCGCTCGCCTACCGCGAGGACGCCGGACGCTACCTGGTCTTCGGCTCCAACGGCGGCGCCCCGCAGCACCCGCTCTGGTACCGCAACCTGCTCGCCGCCGGCGGCGGCACCGCCGAACTCCCCGACGGCGCGGGCGGCACCGTCGCCCACTCCGTCCGCCCCGTCGAACTCGACCCCGACGAACGCGCCCGCCAGTACGCCGAACAGGCCCGCCGCGTGCCCGCCTTCGCCGAGTACGCCGACCGCGCCGGCCGGACCATCCCGGTCATCGCCCTGCACCCCCTCGACCTCTCCGGCGACCCCGCGCTGCCCGCCGCGATCGTCGGACAGCTCCGGCTCCACCACGAGGACCTGCGCCGCCAACTCACCGACCTGCGCGCCCGGTTGGACGGTGCGGGTGCGGGTGCGGGTGCGGGAGCGGGGACGGTAGTGGGGACGGGCGCCGGTGTCGCGTCCGGGCCCGACCTGGCCGCCCAGCTCCGGGCCCACTGCCTGAGCTTCTGCCACGGCCTCGACATGCACCACATCCGGGAGGAAGGCGCGTTCACCGCCTTCCAGCGGCAGTACCCGCAACTCACCCCCGCCCTCACCCGGCTGCGCGCCGACCACCGCACCGTCGCCGAGGCCCTCACCCGCTTCGAAGCCCACCTCGCCACCCCCGGCGCCGACGACCCCGCCACGCTGCGCGCCGAACTCGACCGGCTCACCGACGGCCTGGAGGCGCACTTCGCCTACGAGGAGGAACACCTGCTCGCCACGTCCGCCCCGCACCCCGAGCGCTGACCGGCCGTCCGGTACCGTGAGGTCCGGCCCCGCAACGGCGGGTCCGGACCTCGACGCGCACCGACCCGGGAGGGCGCATGACCGGCCCGTCCGCCCCGTCCGGACCTGGAGCGAGCCCCGGTGGGGGCCCCGGAGACGGCCCCGGCCAGTGCCTCGGAGACGGACTGTCCGCGGACGACGCCGTCCGGGCGATGCTGCTGCTGATGCCCCGGGTCGCCGCCCGGGTCAAGCGGACCGCCGTCCCCGAGGCACTGGCCGGATTCCAACTCGCCCCCCGACACCTCTCGCTGCTGGCCTACCTGGTCTTCGACGGACCGATGCCGGTCGGAGCGCTCGCCGAACGCCTCGAAGTCGCCCACACCACCGCCAGCCTGATGATCGGCGACCTCACCCGCCAGGGCGTCCTGGAACGCCACCCCGACCCGGCCGACCGGCGGCGCACCATCGTTTCGCTGACCGCCGACCCCACCACCCGCACCGCCGTCGAACGCTGGCTCGCCAACGGCTCCGCCTCCTGGCGCACCGCGTTCGCCCCCCTCACCCCCGCCGAACGCACCCTGTTCGTCCGCACCATGGCCGCCTACGAACAGGGCGCCGCAGACGCCGACTGACCCCGGCCGCGAGACCCGCTCCCGGCCGCGAGGCCCGTCAGGCCGACTCCCACCGCTGCACCGTGTCGCCGTCCGCCGAGACCGTCGCCCAGGCGCCGCCGCCCGCCGTGAGGACCGGGCCCGTGGCGGGGGAGTCGGTCGGGTAGGCGATCTCGCCCCGCAGGGCCAATCCTGACGGACGGCCGGTGGCCGGATCGGTCAGGACGTCGACCAGCCAGTGCCGGGCCCGGCCGGATTTCCGGTCGGACTCGGACGTCCCCACGACGAGGGTGTCCTCGTCCAGGAACGCCGCGTCGAAGTCCCAGTACACCCAGTCGTTGACGTTGCCGGCGTCACTGCTGCCGCTGCTGCCGTTGTCCGGTGGCGGGGGCACGGTGCCTTCGGCGTCCAGTTGGGCCAGGGTCTGCCCGCTGTCGGCGTCCAGCAGGAGCAGCGACCACTGGCCGGTGTCGACTTCGAGCAGTCGCCGTCCGGACGGGTTCACCGCCAGCAGGAACTCTTCCTCCGCGCGCCGCTCGACGACCAACTGCCGTCCGTCCCACCGCCCCCGCAGGGTGGGCGAGCCCTCCTCGCCCACACCGATGTTCAGCCCCATCCGGGACGGATCCGGACCGGCGAGGTGGACAGACCCCGAGGCCACGGTCTCCGTCGCCGCCCGGCCCAGTACCCGCCCGGTCGCGGCGTCCAGCACCAGCCACAGCTCGTGACCGTCCGCCGGGGCTGCGTCGTCGCCCTCCAACGGCCCCGGCACGTGCGCCCACAGCAGTGTGCCGTCCGGGCCGGGGGCGACCGAGCCGCCGTCCGGGAAACGGTGTCCGGGGTCGTCCGCGTACGCCTCGAACGACGGGTGCGGCGACCCGCAGACCCAGCAGCGGCGACTCGACTCGAACGGACGCTGGCTGTGCTGGACGACAGCGTCCACCACCGGGCGCGCTGGGGAACCGGCGGGGCGAGTCGGGCTGGGGTGAATCGGGCTGGGGTGGGTCGGGTTGTGGTGGGTCGGGGCGGTGCGGTCAGTGGTGCGGGCTCCGGTTGAGCAGGAGGTTCCGGTGTTCCGCCAGTGTCATCGAGCGGGGGCGCAGGACTGCGGTCGCGGCGTCGTGCTCCCTGGCGAGGGTGAGAGCCGCTGCGGCGGCCGCCACGGACAGCGGGGCCGACCGGCTGACTTCCCAGAGCAGGACCTCCAGCCGACCGTGCTGGCCCGCCCGACGGAACCCGGTCACCAGATCGGGGAACTCCGTGGGCGCGCGCACCGACGGGGCCAGCCGGACCAGTTGCGCCGCGACCGCGAACTGTCCGGAGGCGTGGAACGCGGCCACCACCGCGCCGAGCTCGGCCGCCGGCCAGGCCCGGGCGACTGCCGACACCAGGTCGTCCGGTGAGATCCCCGAGTGCCTGACCTGGTGCAGGGTGGGCAGCCACTCGGCCCGGAAACGGGCCGGGCCGGAGGGTTGCGCCCTGATCCAGTCGAGGAACGCGGCCTCGTCCGCGTCTCCTGCGGCGGTGAGCGTGCCCACCGCCGCGACCACTGCCGCGAACGGCGGCACCACGGGCCGGGTGGCGAGGGTACGCACCCCGCGGGCGAGCCGGGCGAGCAGTGCGGTGCGCTCCGCCTCGACGGCGCGCGTGCGGAGGGCGAGCTTGGCGTACAACTCGGTACGGCCCGCCGTGCCGGGAACGACCGGGCGTGGTGTCAGGGACGATGCCACTGGTGGCGCCGGGGGCGGGATGTGTGGGCCAGGGGCTCCTGGCTCAAGCGCGGCGGTCAGCATGCTGAGCCGGAGTTGCTGGTCGGCCGCGCGCAGTCCGGCCAGGACGGCGGGGAGTTCGGCGGGTTCACGGTGGGTGGGGATGCTGCGGACGATCTCGTTGGCGAGGCGGGAGAGCCGGGCGTTCTCGTAGGTGGCCAGCAGTGTGCCGAGGCTCGCGGCCGGCCAGGCCCCGGCCACCGCGGCGACCCAGGCGCCGGACTGGTAACCGCGGCCGTGCCGGGCCAGCATCCGTTCTGGTGACGGGAGCTGACCGGCGGCGTGCAGGGTGCGGATCCAGTCGACGTACACCGACTCCTCGGCGTGCGGACCGGGTTCCGGGACGGTGGCCGGCAGGGTGTCCGCCAGGAGGGTCGGGGCGGGTGCGGGCAACGGGGCGGTCACGGCTGTCGGTAGGGCAGCCGGAGGTGGGCCGATGGGCGGCGAATCGACCCGGGCTGGATCGACCCGGGCTGGATCGGCCTGGGGCAGCAGGCGAACGGTGTTCCGGTCGGCCGGGAAGTGCACCTCCGGGGCGGGGGCGGGAGCGGGGAAGCCGGAGAGCCGGCGGAGCCGGTCGATCACCTCGCTGGCCGACCGGGGGCGCTCGTCCGGATCCTTGGCGAGCAGGTCGAGGACCAGACGGTCGAGTTCCGGAGGGACCGGGCCGGGGGCTTCGTGGCCGGGAGGCCGGGCCGGTTCGGACAGGTGACGCAGCATCAGCGGGACGGGGTCGCCCGCGCCGAACGGTGGGCGCCCTGTGAGGAACTCGAACAGCACGCAGCCGAGCGCGTACAGGTCTCCGCGGTGGTCGCCGGAGCGGCCGTGGAAGCGCTCCGGCGGCATGTACGCCATGGTGCCCATCACCCGGCTGTGCGAGTCGGATCGCCCCTCGCGGTGCTTGGCGATGCCGAAGTCGAGGATCTTCAGCCGTCCGTTCCGGGCGAGGAACAGGTTGGCGGGCTTCAAGTCCCGGTGAACCACCCGCGCGGCGTGAGCGAACGCGAGCGCGTCGCAGAGCTGGAGCGTCCAGCCCACGGCCTCGGCGAGCGGCGGTGGGCCGTCCGCCCGCAGTCGGACGGCCAGGTCGGTGCCGGTGAGCAACTCCATTACCAGGTAGGCCGTTCCGTCCGGTTCGTGGCCCAGGTCGTGGACGGTGACGATGCCGGGGTGACCGAGGCCGGCCGCGAGCCGGGCCTCGTTGAGGAACAGCTCGGTGCCGCGCGGGTCGTGCAGGTCGGTGTGCAGCAGCTTGACGGCCACCCGGCGTCGCAGCGCCGCGTCCCACCCGTGCCAGACCTGGCCCATGCCGCCACGGCCGATCAGCTCGTCCAGCCGGTAGCGCGCGGCGAGTACCCGTCCTGCGGCCAAGAGTGCCTCCCCGATCTCCCCGACCGTGACGCGCCGCGGCGGGACGCGGGACGTGCGAGCCGGCCTGTCCGGGAATCTACCAGCCCGCTTGGCGGCCGTACCGCTGTCGCGGAACCATCCCCGGTCAGCTAGCGGCCCGGTGCGCAGACCCCCGGTATGTGGGCCTCCGACGGCGGGGTGTGGCGGCCCCTGGCGGAGTGGTACGGCTTCGGATGGGTAGTGCGGGTGAAGGGTGGGCCGGTCGGATCCGCGGCCTGCGGGGCGGTGAAGTTGGTGTGGTGGGTTCGGCACCGGTCGGAGGAGCCGCCGACCACGACCCACCTGTCGGGGGCCGGTACGTGGTCGAGCCGCTCCTGCTGGCCACGGGTCGGGGCGAGCCGTTCCTCGGGGCCGAGGCGCGGTGTCGGCCGCGAGGGCTGCTGCCCCGGATCCGGCCCGGTCTCCCGGGCCCGTACCCGCTCGCCGGGCTGCGGCCGCGGCGGCGACTCCAGCCGCCGGTGTCGTGTGGACGGAGAGCGCGCGGGGCCGAGCGCCCACCAGGAGCAGGCCGCCGCACCCATCGCCGTCACGGCTGCACCCCAACGCAGCCCGGGCCTGTTGAGCACTGCGCGAACGTCCATCACCGGCTCCTCCACTTCCTGACTCGGCGTCATGTCGTCCTGTCCGGGCGGCACCGGCATCTGGCCGGCGTCGTCGATCCCAAGGTTCGCCGATCGCAAGGGCTCTGTCTCTGGAGCCTCCTACCGTCTTTTCGGTGAGGCTGGGTGCACCAACAAGACGGTACTTGGCATGAGTGACGCTCGGTGCTCGCCTCGTTACTTTGGGGGCATGCGAATCCTTGCTCAAGTGATCAGTTCTCGTGGGCCCGTGCCGCTGCCCGTGCGGCTCGGCCGTCCAAACT
The DNA here is from genome assembly GCF_039529925.1 of Kitasatospora saccharophila. Classification (NCBI taxonomy): domain Bacteria; kingdom Bacillati; phylum Actinomycetota; class Actinomycetes; order Kitasatosporales; family Streptomycetaceae; genus Kitasatospora; species Kitasatospora saccharophila. The sequence goes on from NZ_BAAANS010000053.1 coordinate 50,738, forward strand.
CCTTCTGGGCACGCCTTCTCGCGCTCCTGCCACTCCAACACGCGCCGGACGGCGTCGAGTTGCCGTGCGCCGGAGCGGTGCGGGCCGGCGACGCCCCGCGTCATCGCCTCCCGCGCGGCCGGGCCGCGGGCGTCGCCGAGCTGGGCCGTTGCCACCGCTGTGTGCCTGTCCGGCAGGTCCGGCGCCGTATCACCTGGCCGCGACAGGCAGGCGGTGATGCGGGCTGCGGCCGTCCTGGCCGCCAAGGCCGAGCGGGAGTGCGCGGCCGCCGTTCCCGTAGTGCGCGGCCGGGCCTGATGCCGCCTGGCCCGGCGCGGCTGTCCCAGACGCGGTCGGGCCCGATGCGGCTGCTGCTGATGCTGCTGAGTGCGATGCTGCCGAGCAGGGCGTTGCCGAGCACGGTGTCGCCGAGCACGACGCGGCCCGGCACGGTGAACGGCGTGGTGCGGACGGGCGATCGGCGGAGGGGACGGAGTGGTGGGGAAACGGCGGAATCCACCATGGAGAGGGAGCGGGGCTGTGGCAGGGTCACTGCCATGCCCTTCGACCACAACGACCACTACCACCGCCTCCTGCTGCGCCAGCTCCCGTCCGGCTGCCGCACCGCGCTCGACGTCGGTTGCGGGACGGGCCGCTTCGCCCGGCGACTGGCCGCGTCGGGGATCGAGGTGGACGCGCTCGATCCCTCGGCGGAGGCGATCGAGGCCGCACGGGAGTTGACCGCCGCCGGGGCGGGCGGTGGTCCGGGCGACGGGGCGCCGAACTTCCGGCACGCCGACGTGACCCGGAGTGAACTGCCCAGGGCCCACTACGACTTCGTCTCCTGTCTGGCCAGCCTCCACCACGTGCCGTTCGACACCGTCCGGGCGCTGCGGAAGTCGCTGGCCCCGGGCGGGGTGCTGGTCGTGCTGGGCTGCTACCCGGAGAAGTCCCGGACGGACTGGCTGTGGAGCCTGGCCGCCGTCCCGGTCAACGCGGTCGCGCGCGCCCTCGTCGCGCTCACGGAGCGGCTCCGCGGCACCGCCCCGGTCGGGCCGGGTGCGGTCCGGGCGCCGGTGAAACCACCGACGATGACCTACGCGGAGACGGCGCGGGAGGCTGCCGTGCTGCTGCCCGGTGCCCGGGTGCGGAGGCTCCTGTTCTGGCGGTACCTGCTGGTCTACCGCGCCCCGGTCGCCGCCGGGGACGGGAACCCGGCGGCCCCGGGCGGGGACGGCGCCGGTGCCCGGGCCCGGAACGGCGCCGAAGAAACCGTCGCCGCTCCGGAACACCGTCATGACCACGACCGTGACAGCACCATGACCGTGACAGCCCGTCTGGTCGCCACCTGCGCCGCCCCCTTCCCCTACGCGAGGCCGGACGACGGGCCGTCCGTGGAAGTGACGGCCGGGCGGCGGCGCCTGGTGCAGCGGGGGGACGCAGAGGTGGTGGTCCGGGAGTTGGACCGCTCCGATCCGGCGCGGGTCGTCGCGGAGACCCGGTTCCCGACACCGTGGCCGCGCGGGGTCGGCCAGTACGCGGTGGCTCCCGCCGGTGACCTCGCCGTCTTCGCCGGACCGTACGCGCTACGGGCGGTAGACCCTTCCGGGGCGCTCCGCTGGGAGGTCCGGCACCGCTGCTGGGCCGGATGCGACGGCCACGAAGCGGACGGGGAGCACCTGAGCAGCCGGGAACACCGGTACGGGGGCCGCGGATCAGTGGCCTTCTCCGCCGACGGCGCCCTGGTGTGGGCCCACGTCCGGGGCCCGCTGGTGCAGGACGGCCCGGGGGCGGGCCGATCGACGGACGAGTGGCTCGTCCTCGACGCCACCGACGGCACGGTACTGGCACGGACGGAGACGGGTACGGCAGCCGTCGGCTCGTTCCACGTGCCGCATCCCGACCCGCAGCAGATGGGACTCAGCCTCGGCGAAGGACAGGACGGCACCCCCCTGCGGTGGGGCCGCTGGAACGGCGGGGCCCGCATCGCGGTCGACCGGTTCCAGGACGAGGATCTCGTCCTGCTCGCGGTCAGCGCTTCCGGCCACCGACTGCTGACCGTGACGCACGCCCAGAACCGCCTCGCCGTGCACCGGACCTCCGACGGAGCCGTGAGCGCGGCACTGCCCGCCGACCTGCTGCCCCCGCACCCCGACGCCACCCCGAACCCCGCTCCCGCCCCCGATCCCGCCCCCGCTCCCGACTACTGGGAGGAACCACAGGTCTACTTCGACTACACGGGCGGGTTCCTCGACGAGGAGACGGCCATCGTGGGAACGGCCGAGAGCGACGACGAGCACGGCACCGGTCGGCACTGGCTCGCGGAGTTCGCGGACCACGCCGAACCCCGGGTGACCGCACAGGTGCACTACCCCTTCCCGGTGACCGGCCTCGTCCAGGGGCTCGGCGACGGTACCTGGTTCACCAAGTCCGCGCAGGACGGCGTCGTGCACCTCTGGACCCTGGACGGCCCGAAGTCCGCCCACCAGGCCCAGGCCCAGGTCACCGCCCCGCCCCCGCAGCCCGGAAACGGATCCGGGACACCCGGGCCGGCCGGGACGGTCGGGGCACCCGGGAGGCCCGGTGCCGCGTAGACCTCCGCGCACGGTGCGCGCCCTCCCGGCGGGTGCGGACGGCAGTCCCGGCAGTCCCGGGCGGCGACAGGGGCAAGGGCAGGGCCCGCTACCGGGCCGGGTCAGCACGCTGCTGACCGGTGTCTGCCCGGGGCCGCCGCAGTGCGGGGCCGTGCACACGTACCTCTTCGTGGACGGCCTCGACCTGATCACGCGCAGCCACGTCGGTGCGGCCGGCGCACCGCCGGGCCTGCTGCTCCGCCCCGGCGGCCCGCTCTGGCCCACCGACCGGGCCCGCACCGTGAACGTGGCCGCGCTGGGGCGGGACGGGAGCGACGCGCCCGAGGTCGAGATCCGGGTCCGGCTGCGGGGGCGGAACGTGGTGTGGAGCGGTCTGATGTACCCCGGGGTCGACGGCGGCGCCATCGAGGAGGTCCGCTTCGACCTGCGGCAGTACGCCGCCGAACTGGAACGGGGGTACGCCTGCTGGGGCGCCGGGAGCATCTGAGAGGACGAGCAAGGGTGCGGGGGTTCTCCGGCTGGAGGGTGGCGAGGAGCACGGGGAGACGAGTGATCACATCCCTGGTAGCGCACCGGCGTTCACCGTGCGGCGGCGCTTTCGGGTCTGGCACTACGCCGTCAGCCACATGACGCTCCTGCTGCGCGGCGCGGCCTGGAACGAGGGGAGGAGACAGTCGAAGCCTGGTTCGGGGAAGTGGTGGCGATGAACCTGCAGCAGAGTTTCGACCCGCTGACCGTCCGGGGGCGCGACCCGGACGGGCGCGCGCGACTGCTGGCCCACGCGACGGGCCGGATACCACGATCCTGTCCGCCGTCCGCCGTCCGCCGTCCGCCGTCCGCTGCTGCACCTGGTCCTGGAGTCCGGCGGACCCGCCGGGTTCGTGGTCTGCGCCCGGAGGCGGGTCACGGCGACGAGCCGCACCCGGGCTGGTGGGCGCACCCAGGTCGGCTTCGAGGCCGGACGCCTGCTGTGGGGCGCCGGCCCCACCGGCCGCCCGGCGCTCCGCCACGACCACACCCGGCACGAGGCCGGACGCGAGTTCCTCCGTACGTTGCGCGCCGTGGAAGCTACCGCCGAACAGATCGGGCCCGTCGAGCACGCTGGGCTCCCCAAGTCCGCCGAGCAAGCTGAGCCCGCCGAGCCCGCCGAACAGATCGGGCCCGTCGAGCAGGCTGCGCCCGCCGAGCAGCCCGGGGCTGCCAGCCGCACCTGGGCGCGCTTTTCTGGACTTGCTGGTCCATTTTTCGCTGCCTAGCGTGCTGAGCGTGCCCGGGTGCCACCGGGCCCGAACAGGAAGGCTGTCCCATGCACGCGATCCGGATCGAGGAGCACGGCGGCCCCGAGACCATGCGCTGGACCGAACTGCCCGACCCCGTACCGGGCCCGGGGGAGGTGCTGGTGCGGCTGGGCGCGGCCGGGGTCAACTACATGGACGTCGGCGCCCGTGCCCAGGGCGGACCGGGCTGGGCGGCGCCGACCGGCCTGGGCGTCGAGGGGATGGGGTACGTCACCGAGCTCGGCCCGGGCGTCGACGGCCTGGCCACCGGGGACCGGGTGGCCTGGTTCTACCACCCCGGCAGCTACGCCGAACTGCTGGCCGTCCCGGCGGAGGCGCTGGTCAAGGTGCCCGACGGAGTGTCGGACGAGGTCGCCGGCGGCCTGCTGATGCAGGGCCTGACCGCCAACCACCTGACCACCGAGACCTACCCGGTCACCCCCGGCAGCACCGCCGTGGTGCACGCGGCGGCCGGTGGCGTGGGTCGGCTGCTCACCCAACTGGTGAGGGCCCGCGGCGGCCGGGTGATCGGCCTGGTCTCCCGGGAGGAGAAGGCGGTGGTGGCGGCGGAGGCCGGGGCCGACCACGTCCTGGTCCACTCCGGCGCCGGGTTCGAGGACCGGATCCGCGAACTCACCGGCGGACGCGGGGCCGACGTGGTCTACGACGGCGGCGGCGCGGACACCTTCCGCTCCTCCCAGCTCTCGCTGCGCCCGCACGGCGTGCACGCCTACTACGGACCGTTCATGGGCGTTCCGACCCTGCGGCCCACCGACCTGCCCAACAGCATCCTGCTCAGCTACCCGGTCGTGCACCACCACGTCGCCACCCGCGAGGCCCTGGTGCGGCGCTCCGGCGAGGTGTTCGACCTGGTCCGGGACGGGCGGCTGGTCCAACGGATCACCGGCCGCTACCCCCTCGCCGACGCCGCCCGCGCGCACGCCGACCTCGAATCCCGCCGCACCACCGGCAAACTGCTCCTGCTGCCCTGAACCACCGTCCCGCCCCACCGGAGGAGAACCGTGCCGCTGACCCGCAAGGGCGCCGCCACCCGGCAGCGCATCGTCGAAGGCGCTGCCGAGCAGATCCGCGAGCACGGGGTGTTCGCTGTGCGGCTGGAAGACGTGATGGCCCGCACCGCGACCAGCAAGAGCCAGCTCTTCCACTACTTCCCCGCCGGGAAGGACGACCTGCTGCTCGCCGTCGCCCGCCACGAGGCGGCCCGGGTGATCGAGGACCAGCAGCCCGAGCTGGGCTCCCTCACCTCCTGGGACGCCTGGTGGCGGTGGCGTGACAAGGTGATCGCCCGCTACCGCGCCCAGGGCGTGAACTGTCCCCTGCACACGGCACTCGCCCAGCTCGGCGGGGCCACCGACGCCACCCGGGCGGTCACCTGCGAACTACTCGCCCAGTGGCAGCGCCAACTCGCTGCGGGCGTTCGCCACCTGCAGGACGACGGCACGGCCGCCCCGACCCTGGACGCCGAGCGGGAGGCCGCCGCGCTGCTGGCCGGGATCCAGGGCGGTGTGCTGATCCTGATGGCCACCGGCGCCACCACCCACCTGGAAGCCGCCCTGGACACCGGCCTCGCCCGCCTGCGCGGGGAGACGGAGGCGAGACGGTGAACGGGGAGCGGTGAGCGGTGAGCGCGGGACAGCGCGCACCGCGGGCTGGCGGCCGGGCTGGCGGGATCTTGACGGCCGTAGGCGGTCACGCCACTCGTGGGGCGGGTGCGCGTACCGCGAGACTGGAGCCGTCGCCGACCGGGCGACCGGAACGGCCACCGGCCACCGGCCCCGGAACCCGCTCCGGAGCAGCACCCGGAGCCCCGGCCCCGGAACCCCGCACCGTCAGAAAGAGGCACCTCCATGTCCGCCGCCGACGTCACCGCCACCGCCGCTACCGTCACCAGCGCCGTCCTGAGCGTCCCCGCGGCGGCCCCGGCCGCGGCCGCCGCCCACTACGCGGCGCGGCTCGCCTTCGAGGCGGACGTCTCCGACGTCCACGCCGACCTGGCCGCCGGCGTGCCCGGCACCGTGGTGGTCGACACCCGCAGCAAGGCCGCCTGGGACCAGGGGCACATCCCCGGCGCCGTCCACCTCCCCACCGCGCAGATCGCCGAGCGGGCACCGGAGTCGATCGACCCGTCGCTGACCGTGGTCACCTACTGCTGGGGCCCCGGCTGCAACGGCGCCACCCGCGCGGCGCTGGCCTTCGCCCGGCTCGGCTACCGGGTCAAGGAGATGCTCGGCGGCTTCGAGTACTGGGCCCGCGAGGGCTTCGCCTACGACACCGCCGCCGGTACCGAGCAGCGCCCGATCGACGACCTGACCGCCCCGCGCTCCGGCATCTCCTGCGCCTGCTGAGCCTGCTGAGCCGCGCAAGCACGGCCAGCCCTACAAGCCCGGTCATCGCAAGCACCGCAAGTACCGGAGGCACCACAAGCACCGCAAGTACCGCAAGCAGGGCAGGGCCTGCAGGGCCGCCGAGGCGTGGCGGGCCCGCGCGGGCCGGGGCTCAGGCGCGGTACGCGGCCGTCGCCGTCTCGACGAACGCGCGGACCAGCGGGTCGCCGCTGCCCTCGTTCCACGCCACCACCACCCTGCTCGGCGCCAGGTCGACCAGCGGCACCACGGCCAGCTCGGCGGGCAGCTCGTGCCCGAGCGGCATCAGGCCGATCGTGCCGCTCCACACCACGGCCTGCAGGCACTCCTGGACGCCCCGGACCACCGGCCCCTCGCGCGGGACGCCGCCGTGCCAGTACGCCTGCCACCGCGGATCGGTGCCCGGCGGGAACCTGAACCAGCGCCGGTCGGCCAGCTCGGCGAGCCGCAGCCGCTCGCGGCGGGCCAGCGGGTCGTCCGCGCGCACCACCACCCCCACCGGATCGGCCCGCAGCGTGCGCACCGCCAGGCCCGTCCCGTCGAACGGCGCCCTGGTCAGCGCGACGTCCACCAGCCCGGCGCGCAGCCCGCAGGTCGGATCGGTCAGGTCGGTCTCCCGGACCCGGACGTCGACGTCCGGACGGCTGCGGCGGAAGGCGGCCGCCGACCGGGACACCCCCGGATCGGTGCCGTCGCCCAGGATGCCGACGGTGAGGCCCGTGCGCCCGGCCGCCGCGGCCACCCGCGACCGGGCCCGTTCGGCGCCGGCCAGCAGCGACCGCGCCTCCTCCAGCAGCACCGCGCCCGCCGCGGTGAGCGCGACGCCGGAGGGCGAGCGGACGAGCAGCAGCGCACCGAGGTCGGCCTCCAGTTGCCGGACCGCCCGGCTCAGAAAGTGTGGGGTAATTAGCTGATTACTGATCGTTGAGGTCGTCGGCGAGGCGGCGGGCTGCTTCGGTCTCGATGGGGCCGCGTGGTTCGATCTCC
>NZ_BAAANS010000054.1:0-56310 GCF_039529925.1 Kitasatospora saccharophila
CACCACCAACTGGAACAGCTCCCACAGCTCGTCCGGCACCAAGCGCTCCACGATCGTCACGCGAGCAGCTTACAAGCCCAAATGAGATAGCTTCTTACTCGTGGCCAGCCGTTCGGCAATGTCATCGAGGGTGAGGACCACGAAGCCGCCGTCGGTCATCTCGCCCAGCACCGTGTGCCAGACGTCGTACTGCAGGATGGTCAGTCGGTACAACGGCAGGGCCCGGGACAGATCCTGTGCGGTGAAGACGCTGCCTTCGGCGGTCAGGAAGGTTTCCGTGCCAGGGAAACGGTCAGCGGCGGTCATCACAGCGACTCCAGCTTCGGTCGACGGGTGCGGCGGGGCGGACGAACCTCGCCCTCGGGCAGGCGGATCTCGGGGATGGAATCCGGCATCAGCTCCAGGGCGCGCTGCTGTTCGGCGCTGGACCCCCAGAAGGCGATGCGCGGTTGATCCGGTAACGGCCTCACCGCTCCAGCCAGATGAAGCCCATCTCAAGGAAGCGGGCCAGAGCCTCGCCCGCTTCCTTGCGGCCGATACCGAGCCGTTCGCCGAGCTTGATGACGGTGATCGGCACGATGCCGCCTTTGAGCTGAGCACCGAGCACGGTGTGCCAGACGTCGTACTCCGTGGCGGTCAGTCCGATGAACGGCAGCTTGGCGGAGAGCTCCTTCGATGCCATGTAGAAGGTGTGGCCGAGGAAGTCAAAGTTTTCCTGCTTGCCAGTAGCCGGTTCCAGCTCAGGAGACGGATTGACCGTGACCGTCTCACCTGGCTGAAGCCGGATGGCAACCACGTTGTGCGTACCCGCTGGCTCAGTGGAGGGCAGCGCGGCAGGTTGGCCGGGCCGCGAAGCGGGGAGGCGGGCCACACGGCCACCCTTCGATGCACTGATCACCCTCAAGGGTTATCTCAGGGCATAACTTTTGTAGGGTTCCAACCCGCAGTTGGCGCGCTGGTCCGACGAGTGTGGGGTTATAACCCCCGGTTACCAGTGAGTAACGGGGGTTATAACCCCACACTCGCGCGACGTTTCCTCAGGTCAGCGCGTTGCGCCTCTTTTAATGCAGAGCCAACCGTCACACCGTCCCCGACGCCGGGCCTCCGGCGGGCTGACTGTCCGGGCCGCTGCCGCCGGACCCGGGCCCTTGGGGGCCCTTTCCGCGCCTACCGACCCCGATGCCGATGCCCCTGCCCTGCCGCCGGCCCTCCAATCGGCAGGACGTCCTGTGCCCTGCGGCGCACAGGACGGGCAGGGGCGAAGCCGAGCAGTCCACCGGAAAGGCGGTACCCACCGAGGGGTCGGCCCGGGTCTGTCCATGCTTGCGGGGGGGGGGGCGACCAGGGCCGGGAGGGGGTGTGGTGGAGGAGGAGGGCTGCGGCCAAGGGCTGGTTTTTCGGACCTTGGGTCCGAAAAACCAGCCCTTGTGGAGGGTTTTCGCAGGTGAGGCTCCGGGCTACTGCTGGTCGGGGACGGCCTTGATGGTCCGGCGGCGGCGGGCCTCGGTGTTGCCGATCTTGCGGGGGCCGGTGGCGCGGGCGTCGGGGGTGATCTGCGGGGCGTCCAGTGCTTCGCCGACCAGGCGGCGGATCTCCGGGTTGGCGGCGAAGAAGTAGCGGGGGTTGACGCGGTAGCGGGTGGGGTCCGGGTTGTCGGCCAGGTGCAGGGCTTCGAGGCGGGCGAGGGAGTCGTAGACGGTGGAGACGGAGGTTCCGCAGTCCGCGGCGATCTCCTCCACGTCGGCGGTGACCGTGTCGAAGACCGCCCCCCGGCTGACCAGCCATTCCAGGACGCTGCGCTGGCCGGCGGAGAGGTTGAGGGTGTAGACGGGCGGCATGCCGAGGTCGTCCGGGTCGAATCCGCCGCGGTGGTCGTGGGTGGCGGCGCTCATCGGTCGGCTCCGATCGTGGTGGTGCTGCGGGTGCGGCGCGGGCCGGAGGGTTTCTGCGCCTGCTTCGCGGCCGCCTTCTGCGCCGCGGCGACGGCTTTGGCGTCGGGGACGATGGCCGGCGGGTCGAGGCGGCGGCACGCCTGCACCTGGGCTTCGCCGCTGCCTTCCCAGAACCGGCGGGGGTTGAGCTGGTAGGTCTGGCTGCGCGGGCTGGTCTTCAGCAGGATGTTCAGCTTCACCAGGCGGGCGAGCGCCGTCTTGGCGGTCGTCTCGGTGGCGTGGATCTCGGTGGCGACGGCGGCCGGGGTGACCTTGACGGCCGCGCCGGCGCCGCCGTTGGAGCGGACCCAGTCGATCGTCGCCCACTCCGCGCCGGACAGCGCCAGGCTGTAGAGCGGGGCGTCGTCGGTGTAGGCGTTGAGGGTGTAGGAGCCGTCCATGGTGTGCGGCGTCCGGCTCTTCGGCGCCGGCAGTACCGCGCCGGTGTCCAGGTTCACCAGGGCGATGTTGCCCCTGCGGGCCATCGTTGCTCCTCATCACGTGTGGTGGTCGTTGCGGGGCGCCGGTTCTGCCAGTCGGCGCCGTCTCGCTGCACAAGGGCTGGTTTTCCAGACGTTGGCTCCAGAAAACCCGCCCTTGTGGACGTGAACCTACAGGTCTTCGGCCGAAGGACGCGGTCAAGTCGGGGTGTGTCGGTTCGCTTCCTTCCGGCCCTTCCACCGCCGGTACCGCTAACGTCTGGTTTTCTGACCTTAACGGCTGGAAAACCAGACGTTAGCTCGGGCATCGCCGCAGGTCAGGGGATGTTCCCCCTTCTTAAGTAAAGGCACGCGTGCCCCGGGGCCCCACCCCGCTTCGGGTTTCAGCTCCGCTCTCGGCGCACCGGTGCGATCGCGGCCGGGGGTCGACGGACCGGACAGGACCCCTGGCTGCGGGTTCCAGTGGTCACTACCGCGCGCCCGTCTGCACCAGCCATCGCACGGGACCCCGGCCGTTGCTGAAGGGGCTTTCCCGCCCCTGCCAACGGCCTTCGGTGGCGACTCGGGAACCACTGTGTCCTGGGTGGTGACCCCCGCCGCTGCCGGGGCCCGGCGTCCTTCGAGGGCCTGGCCCGGGCGGAGGGTGGTGCGGTCCGCAGTCCGGCGGCGCCAGCTCGGGCGGAGGGGCCGCCCCGGGTGCCCGTTGGTCGTACGGGCAGAGACCTGTCGGCAGGGCGGCTACCGGTGCGGCGGGGTGGGGTGGTCAGCCGATGCGGCCGAGGTGGATCACGATGATGGTGACGGTGGTCTCGGTGATCTCGTACATCACGCGGTAGCGGCCGACGTGCATCCGGCGGAGGTCGGCGGAGCCGTACTCGGCGCTGCCCGGCGGGCGGGGGGAGTTCGCGAGCAGGTCGACGGCGTCCATGAGCTGCCGCAGGCCTTCCGGGTCGTCCTGGAGGAACCGGGCGGCGGCGTTGATGGCCGACTCGTCCCAGATGATCGTGTAGCTCAAGCAGCGGGCCCCAGTCCGAGCTGGGTGCGGACCTGCTCGTGCGGGACGCCGGTGGTGGCGCCGGTGGCCTGCTTGGCCCGGTACTGGGCGAGGGCGAGGGCGTCTTCGAGGTCGGCCAGTTCCTGGGGGTTGATCAGGACGGCGGCGGGCTGGCCGTGGTCGGTGATGGTGATGCGTTCACGGGCGTGGGAGGCGCGCCGGACCAGCGAGCCGAGGCAGGCCCGGGCTTCCGTGATCGGCAGGGTGTCACTCATGTACAGAACTGTACACTTCCTGCTCTTTCTGTACAGTCGGCTCGGGGAATGGCCTGGTAACGCGGGCGCCGTACAGAAGGGGGCTGGCCCCAGGCACGAGGCCAGGGGCCAGCCCCGGGTAAACCGGGTTTATGCCGGGCCCGCTCAGGCCGGCTCCTCGGAGAGCTCGATGCTGTGCTCGGTGTTCAGCAGGTCGATCAGGGCGCGGGCGATGGCGGCGGCCTGACGGGGGGTGGTGGCCGAGCGGATGCTCTTCGCGAAGGTGTCCGCGTCGGCGGGGTCGACGGTCAGCGTCGCCAGCGCCGGTGCGGTGGTCGCGGGTTCCGGTTCGGTCGGTCGGCCCTCGGAGTAAACCGGGTTTACTCCGGGCCGGGGCGCGGGGGCTTCCGCCGGGGCGGTGGGGGAGGGGTAAACCGGGTTTACATCGGCTGCGGTCCGGGGGCGGGTGACCGTGGCCTTCGGCTTGTCCTTGGCTTCGCGGGCCCGGGTGACCTGCTCGTCGGTTGTCAGGGTTCCGGCGCGAGTCGCGGCGCCGAGGCGGCGGGCTTCCTTGACGCCGATCTCCTTGCTCTCCACCATCTCCTTGACCTCGGGGGCCAGGTGGAGGAGCGCCAGGCGCTGGCCGACCCAGGCCGGGGTCTTCCCGAGGCGGCGGGCCACGGCGGCCTGGTTGCCGTCGTGGACGGTGTCGAGGAGTTCCTTGATGGCCTCGGCCTCCTCGATCGGCGGGACGTTCTCGCGGTGGATGTTGGCGATCAGCGCGGCTTCGAGCATCGCGGCGGCGGTCGGGGCGAGGTCGTCCTGGAGGTCGACCCGGATCCGCTCCAGGCCGGCGCGTTCGGCCGCGCGCAGGCGCCGGTTGCCGTCGAGGGCGACGAACGAGGCGTCGCCGAGGTGCTCCTCGGGCACGCCAGGGTGGGCGTCGAGGAAGGCCATCCGCGACACCACGGTGATGGCGGTGATCTGCCCGCTCTCCCGCATGCTCGCCGCGGTCTCGTCGATCGCCTCCTCGCTGTAGGTCTTGCGGTGGTTGCGGGGGTTGAAGACGACATCCGTCAGCGGGACGCTCGATGCCTTGCGGGCCCGGCCGAGCGCCTCGCTGCGGGCTTCGGCCGAGGCCAGGTCGCCGCCCTTGGCGGCGCTGAGGCTGCTGAACGCGGACCCGCCGCCGGCGCTGGCGAGCTTCTTGGCGATGCTCATCCGAGCCTCCGGCGGATCTCGCGCATGCGCTGCGCCTGGGTCGAGGACGGGGCGTACTGCAGGAGCGGCTGCTTCACGTGCACGGCCTCCCGCTGTTCCTTCAGGTCGGGTACGACGCTGAGCACCGGCGGGTCCTGGAGGGACTGCCACTGTTCGAGGGCGGTGGCCACGACGTAGCCCTTGCGGACGTCGTACTTGTTGACGACCAGGCCGAGGCGGTCGATGTCGACCTCGTAGTCGAGGGAGACCGTGTTGATCTGGCCTTCGAGCATCAGGTAGGCGTGGGCGGAGGAGTCCTCGGCCTCGACCGGGATGACGACGCCGGAGTTGCCCTTCGCCTCGTTCTTGCGGCGGTGCGCGTAGTAGATGCCGGCGTCCATGGCCAGGCCGAGGTTCGGCGGGGCGTCGATGACGATGACGTCGAAGTGCTCCTCCAGCGGGGCCAGGGCCCGCTGCAGGAGGGCTTCGCGGGGGCCCCGGACGCCGCCGAGCTTCGAGTCGAGGAGGAACGCCTCGAACGAGGACGGCAGGAGGAACAGCCGGCCGTCGAAGTGCTCGGGGGCGATCGGGACGATGTGGTCCATCAGGGAGCCGACCACGCGCTCGCGTTCGACCATGTGCGTCACCAGGCTCTCGGTGCCCGGTGCGATCTGCTTGCACGCCAACTGCTCGGTGAGGTGGCCCTGCGGGTCGTAGTCCACGAGCAGGACGCGCAGGCCCGGCATCGCCGGGAGCTTCGAGGCGCCGGTGGTGGCGGGCAGGCCGAGCGCTATGGCCTGCGCGAGGCCGGCGGCCACCGTGGTCTTGCCGACGCCGCCCTTCTGGTTGCAGACGATGAAGCGCCGGGTGAGGCGGGGGATCGTCAGGTCCGTCAGCGGCGCGGCGTGGGAGTCCACCCACGCGCGGATGGCCTGGGCCAGGCCCTGGACGAAGGAGATGTCCCGGGCGCTGCATTCGGCCTTGAAGGTGTCGTACAGGCCGGCCGGCAGCCAGGTGTTGAAGCTGTCGGCGCCCGCGGTGTCGACGGTCGCGTCCTGGCCGGCTTCGCGGCCCAGCCACCGTTCGACCGCCTCGGTCACCGCGACCTGCATGTCGATGCCGAGTTGGGCGGCCCGGGTCTTCAGCGCTTGGCGGAGAGTCGGCGGAAGCTTGGACGCAACCTTTTCCCGCTCTCCATCGGAGTATGGAGATGCCATGACGTCACCATAGTGGCGTCGGGGTGGATTTGATGCACTGCGGGCGGGATCCGGCGTGCCGCTGGGAGCGGGAGGGGGAGGGTAAACCGGGTTTACATCGCCCTCGGCGGAGGCGCGGGGGAGGGGGAGGGTAAACCGGGTTTACATCGCCCTCGGGGCAGGCGCGGGGGAGGGGGAGGGGGAGGGTAAACCCGGTTTATGTCTCTCCGTCAGCGGGCGGCGGGGTCCGGTGGCTGCCTGCGCAGCTCGCCGTCGGCTACTGGAAGGTGACGCGGTGGGGGAGCAGTCCGACCATGACCCGGCGGGGGGCGTCGGGGATCGGGCGCTCGAAGTCCATGCCGTACCGGGCGGCGAGTTCGAAGAAGCCGTCGGTGGAGGTGTCCGGGACGAACGTGTCGACGGTGCCGCGCACCTCCAGGTAGCGGTAGGGCTGGTCGGGGTCGTTGACCGACAGGGCCGCGTTCGGGTTGGCGGCGAGGTTGCGGTACTTGTAGCGGGCGGTTTCGGTGGTGAACCACAGCCGCTCGCCGTCCCAGCGGAACCAGACGGGGTTGACCTGGGGCGTGCCGTCGGGCCGGATCGTGGCCAGGTGTCCGAACAGCGGGCGTTCGAGCAGGTCGAGGTGGCTGTCGGGGATCTTCGTCACAGCAGGGCTTCCTTCAACTCGGATTCGGAATCGGACTCGGTGACGGCGGTGGCGGTGGCGGCGGGTCGGTGCCCCTGCGCCGGGAACGCGGTCCGCAGCCAGTCGCGGACCAGTTCCGGTCCGCGCCCGCCGCCGCACACCGCGACGTACCCGTCGGGCCGCACCAGCGCCAGCGCGAACCGGCCGTCGTTGCGCTTGAGCCCGGCGTCCCGGGGCGCGGTGTCCGACAGCAGCGCGTCGGTGGTGTCCAGGTAGCGGGTCTCGACCAGGTCCCCGTACTGCTGCTGCAGGGTGGCCGCCAGCGCGGTGGCCGCGGCCGGTACCGCGTGGTCGCCGGGGCCGGCGACCAGCAGCGTCATCCGCAGGTCCGTCAGCGCCAGGCGCAGTGGTACCCGCCGGGTGGTGCGCCGGTCCCACACCGTGCGGTCGGGTGCCAGCGCGCCGGTGGTGAACCCGCCCACGGAACCGGCGGGTCCGACGGCGGCGCCCTGCCGGTAGACGTAGGTCAGTCCGGCCAGGCCGGGCACGTAGGCGATGTCGCCCAGCCGCAGTGCCGAGGCGACGCGCAGGGCGGTGTCCCGGAGGGCGACGTGCCAGCGCTTGGTGGGCGTCCAGGCCCGGGTCTGCAGGTCGGCCTGGCGGATGACGGTCCGGGCGACCTGGCCGCGTTCGTCGGCGTAGCTGTCCAGCAGCGTCTCGTGCGCGCGGCCGGCGTGGACCAGGGCGAGCTTCCAGGCGAGGTTGTGGGCGTCCTGGACCCCGGTGTTCAGGCCCTGTCCGCCGGCCGGGCTGTGGATGTGGGCGGCGTCCCCGGCCAGGAACACCCGTCCCACCCGGGTGCGTTCGGCGTGCCGGGCGTGGACCGAGAAGCCGGTGGTCCAGGTCGCGTCGTGCAGGGTCAGGCCGCCGGGGCCGCGGTCGTCGAGCAGGCGCTGGATCAGGGCGAGGTCGATGTCCTCGCGGGTGGTGCCCGCCGGGGCGGCGGTGAACACCCGGAACCTGCCGCCGGGCAGGCCGACCAGCACCACGACGCCCTTGGGGCCGCAGAAGTAGTAGTTGGCGTCGTGGACCAGCGGCCCTTCGACGCGCACGTCGGCCAGGGCGAACAGCGGGGCGTAGGTGCTGCCGTCGAAGGCGATGCCGAGGCGCTCCCGCACGGTGCTGCTCGCGCCGTCGCAGCCGAGCACGTAGGAGAACTCCTCGCGCACCGCGGTGCCGTCGGCCGTGCGCAGTTCCACCGTCACGCCGTGGGCGTCCTGTTCGAGCGCGACGAGTTCGGTGCCCCACTCGACCTCGCCGCCGAGTTCGGACAGGCACTCGCCGAGCAGGGCCTCGACGTCGGGCTGGGGCAGCGTCACCGGCCGGGTCCGGTCGTCGAACCGGATCCGGGCGACCTCCCGGTTGTTGGAGTGGTAGCGCAGCGATTCGATCGGCAGTCCGTGGGTCTCGATCCGCTTCCCGCCGCCGAGCCGGCGCAGCACCTCCAGGGTGCGCGGCCACACCGCCAGTGCCTTGCTCAGCGGGGAGGGGCCCTGGGCGCGGTCCACGCAGCGCACCGGGACGCCCCGGCGCCGCAGTTCGGCAGCTGCGGTCAGCCCCACCGGCCCGGCGCCGACCACCAGGACCGGGCGCCGGTCGGCCCCTGCCTCCTGCTCGTACATCTGCTCCACGTTCCACCTCTGGGTGAGTTCCGCAAACTGGACAGGCC
Organism: Kitasatospora saccharophila; assembly: GCF_039529925.1. NCBI lineage: Bacteria > Bacillati > Actinomycetota > Actinomycetes > Kitasatosporales > Streptomycetaceae > Kitasatospora > Kitasatospora saccharophila. The sequence continues at coordinate 8,391 of NZ_BAAANS010000054.1, forward strand.
GCTCCGGGCGCCGTGCTCCCGCCGCGACGGCGGCGGCCCGGGGTTCTTCCACCGAGGCTAGGGACCGGCCGGTCGGCGCAGAACGGAACTGCCCCCGAAGTGGCACGGCGCTGTCCCGCAGGTGGCACCGCGGTCCCGCAACGCGCGCGGTCCCGCCCACCGGGACGGTGGACGGGACCGCGGCGGGGGCGGTGCGGCTCAGTCGCGGCGCAGCCCGGCGCGCACGATCACCGCGCCCAGCAGGACGACGACCGCGTCGATGAGCAGGGCGTCGTGGATGCCGTTGAGCACCGAGCCGGAGGCGGCGGCGCGGGCGGTGGCGATCGAGGACAGCACCGGGATGCCGACCGTGATGCCGACCTGCTGGGTCATGGACGCCAGGCCGCTGGCGAGGCCCTGCTCGCTGTCCGGCAGGTTGGAGGTGGCGGTGACCATGTAGCCGACGATCGCCGAGATGTGGCCGAACGCGCCGGCGGAGGAGGCCGCGAGCATCAGCGTCAGCGCGCCGCCGCCGCCGTTGCCGACCAGGAACAGCAGGCTGGTGGCCACGGCCTGCAGCAGCAGGCCGCAGGTCAGCACCGTGCGGTTGCCGAAGCGTCCGATCAGCCGGGGGGCGGTCATGCCGCCCACGAACGCGGCCACGCCGATGCCGCAGAAGGTGAAGCCGGTCTCCAGCGGGGTGTAGCCGAACACGTCCTGCAGGTAGAGGGTGAGCAGGAAGATGACCGAGCTCTCCATGGTGAAGGTGATCAGGCCGCCGAAGTTGCCCCACTTGACGCTGGAGCGGCGCAGCACCTGCACCGGCGCGAGGGGTGCCTCGCTGCGCAGTTCGATCATCCAGAACGCGGCCAGCAGCACGGCGGCGGCGGCCAGCGGGATCAGTGCGGCGGCGCTGCCCCAGCCGTGCTGCCCGGCGGCGGTGACGCCGTAGACCAGGGCGAGCAGGCCGGTGGTGACGGTCGCCGCGCCCGGGAGGTCGAGCTTGGCGCGCTCGCCCCGGCTCTCCGCGAGGATCTTCGGGGCGATCAGCAGGATCGCGACGGCCACCGGCACGTTGATGAAGAACGCCCAGCGCCAGCTCAGCAGCGAGGTCAGGATGCCGCCGAAGATCGCGCCGACGGTGAATCCGGCCGAGATGAGCGTGCCGTTCAGTCCGAGGGCCCGTGCGCGCAGCGGTCCTTCGGGCAGTGAGGTCAGCAGCAGGGACAGCGCGGCCGGGGTGGCCAGTGCCGCGGCCAGGCCCTGGGCGACCCGCGCGGCCAGCAGCATCGCCGGGGTGGTGGCCAGGCCGCCGACCAGGGAGCCGGCGGCCAGCAGCACCATGCCGATCAGCAGCATCTTGCGACGGCCCGCCAGGTCGCCCAGCCGGCCGAACAGCAGGGTGAAGCCGGCCGAGGGCAGCATCATCGCGGTGGAGACCCACTGCAGGTTGCCCAGTGAGAAGCCCAGGTTGTTGCCGATCTCCGGCAGCGCCACGTTCAGCACCGAGAAGTCGACGGCAAGCATGAACTGCGAGCCCAACAGCAGTGTCAGCGTCAACCGTTGACGCGAGGTCATACGGGGCGCCACCTCTTCAGCGGGCTGCGCCTCAAGAACGGCGGAGGTCATAGCGGTCCAATCGTGAGTTCGGCTGCTCGTCTTTCGGAGCGTAGGAAGCGCCGTGGTCCCCCTCAACGGAACTGCGCCCAAAGTGCTCCCGCCCTGCCTCCAAGGGGACAGGCGGGCGGGTCAGCTAGCTGCCAGGGGGCGGGGCGGGGGCGCAGGTTGATGCCGATTCCGGTGGGTGGGCGGTCGGGGGGCGGGAGCATCCGTGCATCCGAGGAACCGCCGTGCGGCGGGGAGGGAGAGGCGATGCCGGGACCCAGGGGCTTCTACATAGGCTTGATGTTCGACCGGGCGGCGGCCAGGCACGGCCGGGCGCCGGTGTTCCTCGACCGGCCGCTGGACCTCGCGCCGGACGAGGGGACGGAGTTGACGGTGGGCCGGCTGGCCGCGCTGGTGCGCGGGGCGGCCGGGCGGCTGGTCGGGGCCGGTGTGCGGCCCGGTGACCACGTGGCGCTGTACAAGTCGGACAACTTCGACATCGCGCTGCTGGCCGCCGCGGTGCAGCGGGTGGGCGCGGTGCCGGCGCTGCTGTCGCCGAAGCTGGAGGGTGCCGTCGCGGCGCGGTTGCTGGAGCGGCTGGAGCGGCCGTGGCTGCTGACCGATGCGGGGAAGCTGGCGCTGCCGGGGTTCGTGCCGGCGGCGGCGCGCGAGGTGCTGGTCGTTCCCGGGCCGGGCCCGGGCGGCGGCGGGGCGGTGCCGGCGGGCGGGCGGGCGCTGGCGGGGTGCCCGGTGGCGCCGTTGGCGGGGGTGCGGGTGCCGGGGGTGCGCGAGCCGGCGTTCATCAGCCACACCTCGGGCACCACCGGTCTGCCGAAGCTGGTGGTGCAGTCGCCGGACGCGCTGTGGCAGCGGCTGCGGTTGCAGCGGCTGGTGGCGGCGGCCACCTGGCGGCGCGAGACGGTCGCCCTGCACCTGAGCTTCGTGCACGCGCGCTTCTACAGCGCCCTGGACCTGGCGCTGAACCACGGCAACCCGCTGCTGGTGGCGGTGGACGGCGGCCCGGAGTCGATCGGGCCGTGGTTCGCGCGGCACCGGCCGGGGGCGGTGGAGACCCAGCCCAACGTGTACATCGACTGGGAGGAGCTGGCCGGCCACCCGGGCCGGCCGCTGGCCAACGTCCGCTACTACAGCGCCACGTTCGACGCGATGCACCCGCGGACCGTCCGGACCCTGCTGGAAGCCTCCGAGCGGCGCCGTCCGGCCTTCATCCAGCTCTACGGCCAGTCGGAGACCGGGCCGGTCACCGGCACCTGGTACACCCGGCGGGACCTGCACCGGCTGGACGGCCGCCGGGTCGGCCGCGGGCTCCCGGGGATCACCCGGCTGCGGATCGTCGGCGACGACGGGGCGGTGCTGCCCGCGGGCGCCACCGGGCACATCGAGGTCAGCAGCCGCACCCGGGCGCAGACCTACCTCGGGGAGGACGCCCGGTTCCGGGCGAGCCTGCACGGCCGGTGGTGGCGGATGGGCGACACCGGTTTCATGGACCGGCTGGGCCGGGTGCACCTGCTGGACCGGGCGGTGGACCGGGTGGAGGAGGTCGACTCGAACCTGCGGCTGGAGGACGACCTGATGGAGCGCCTGCCGGAGCTGCGGGAGGTGGTCATCGTGGCCGGCCCGGACGGGCAGGCGGTGCCGGTGGTGTGCACGCGCGGCGACCTGGCGCTGGACGCCGCCCGCTGGCGGCGGGCGACCGAGGGGATGCCGGCGCTGGGGCCGGTGCGGCACCTGCCGTTCGACGAGGTGCCGCGGACCTCGACCTGGAAGGTGCGCCGGCCGGAGCTGGCGGCGCTGCTGGCGGACGGGGGCCCGGTGCCCGCGCGGGGAACGCGCGGGCGCTGACCCCCCGTCCGGTGCGGGGGCGCCGGGTCGGCCCGGCGCCCCCGCCGCGGCTTCAGCCCTGGTCGGCGAAGCCGGTGCGCCAGCTGCTGTGCCGCGGGCTCCACCCCAGCGACTTGGCGCGGGTGTTGAGGGCGCCGCGTTCCCAGGGGGCGCCGCCCGCGGTGCGCTGCGGGGCGGGCCGGTCCAGGGCGGCGGCCAGCGCGGGGACCCACTCGTGCGCGGGGGCCGGTTCGTCGTCGACGACGTTGACCGGGCCGCTGGGCCACTGCAGGGCCTGCAGGGTGGCCCGGGCCGCGTCGCGGACGTGCACGAAGGAGCTGACGCCGTCGTCGGCGGCCAGCACGCCCCCGGCGAGCTTGCCGGCCATCAGGCCGCCGGGCGCGTACCAGGTGCCGGGGCCGTAGAAGGCGCCGAAGCGCAGGAGGACGTGCTCGTCGATCTCGGCGACGGCCTCCTCCAGGGCGGTGACGCCGCCGATGGTGGTCTGCCGGGGCTGGGGCGCGCCGGTGTCCAGCGGGGTGTCCTCGTCGGCGGGCCCCTCGCCGGGCCGGTAGGCCCAGGAGACGGACTGGGCGACGATCCGGCGCACGCCGGCCCGCTTGGCGGCGTCGACCAGGTTGCGGGTGCCCTCGACGCGGATGCGGGCGTTGTCGGCGGAGCTGCCCCCGCTGAGCGAGGTCAGCTGGTGGACGACGGCGTCCGGGGCGGCGTCCTCCAGGGCCGCGGCGACGGCGTCGCGGTCGAACGCGTCGAGCCGCACGCCCCGGGCGCCCAGGGCGGCGAGCCGCTCCAGGCCCTCGGCGGTGCGGGTGCCGCCGGTCACGGTGTGGCCCGCGCCGACCAGCAGCGGCACCAGGAGGGTGCCGATCGCGCCGGTGCCGCCGGCGATGAAGATGCGCATGATGGGGCGTTCTCCTCGGGGTTGTCGGGGGCCGGACGGCGTGTCCGGCCGCTGTGCGCCGGCACCCGGCCGCCGTCGCGGGTTCCCGCTCCGCGGGGGCGGAGTCGTGACCCGGCGGCCGGGTGCCGTCAGGGCGTCCCGCGGCCGGCCTCGGCCGCGAGGGCGTCGGCCGCGGGAGCGGGCAGGGGGGCCGGTCCGGCCGGGGCGGACCCGGCGCGCCGGTCGGTCGTCCACAGCGCCAGCCCGGCCAGCGCCATCACCGCGCCGGCGGCGCACACCCCGCCCCAGCCCCACAGCGGGTACAGGGTGACGGCGACGGCGCCGCCGGCCGAGCCGCCGAGGAAGTAGGCGGACATGTAGGCGGTGGTGGTGCGGGCCCGCAGCTGCGGCGGGAACAGGTAGATGCGTCCCTGGTTGAGCACGTGGACGCCCTGGACCCCGATGTCGAGCAGCACGATGCCCAGGACCAGCGGCAGCGGGTGCCGGCCGGCCGCGAGCAGCGCCCAGGACCCGGCCAGCAGGGCGAGCAGCGCGCCGGTGGCGCCGTGGGCGACGCCGCGGTCCTGGAGCCGGCCGGCGGGCTGGGCGGCGGCGGCCCCGGCGGCGCCCAGCAGGCCGAACAGGCCGATCACCGAGGAGCCGTAGGAGTAGGGGCGGTCGCTGAGCATGAACGGCAGCGCGGTCCACAGCAGTTGGAAGGCGCCGAAGCCGAGCGCCCCGGCCGCCATCCGCCGGCGCAGGAACGGCTCGTCGCGGACCAGGGCGGCCACCGAGCCGAGCAGTCGCAGGTAGCCGGCGCCGGGCGCCGCGGGCAGGTCGGGGAGCTTGGCGTGCAGCGTCACCGCGAGCACGGCGGCGGCGACGGCCGCGATGCCGTAGACCGGGCGCCAGCCGACCGCGGAGTCGATCAGGCCGGCCACCGTGCGGGCGAGCAGGATGCCCAGCAGCAGGCCCGTCATCACGGTGCCCACGACCCGTCCCCGCTGGTGGTCGCCGGCCAGGGTCGCGGCGGTGGGGACGAGCACGTTGATGGCGGTGCCGGCGGTGCCGGCGGCGGCGAGCAGGCCGATCAGCGGCCAGATGCCGGGGGCCAGGGCGGCCCCGGCCAGGACCACCGCGTCCACGGACAGCAGCAGGGTGACCAGGCGGCGGCGGCCGGCCAGGTCGCCCAGCGGGACGATGAACAACAGCCCTGCGGCGTAGCCGAGTTGGTTGAGCGTCACGCACAGTCCCGCGGTGGCCGGGCCGGTGCCGAAGGCGTGCTGCAGCGCGGGCAGCAGCGGCTGGGCGTAGTAGTTGTTGGCCACGATCACCCCGCAGGCGGTGGCCAGCAGCAGGACCAGCCCCCGGGACAGGCCGGCCGGTCCCGCGCCGGCGGGCGGCGGTTGACTGTTGCTCATGTCAGCACCGTAGGCATTCCGTTCGGGCGGCACATGCCGCGTAGGGGGATCCGGGATGTTCCTTTCGGGGTGCGCCGCGGCGCGGGTGCGTCCTCGGGGGCGGCGCGGGTGCGTCCTTGGCGGCAGTGGCGTTGCCGGGCCCCGCGGGGGCTGCCTAGCGTGGTGGGCGCGGTCGTCGGGAGCCACTCCCCCGGGCTCCCGGCCCGCCGCCCGCCCCGGTGCTCCCGGGCCCGCCGTGCCGTCCGCGCGCGCCGTGCGCCCGGGGCCCCGCGCATCCCGCCCACACGTCCTTGGAGGAAGCATGTCCCGTTCCGTCTGCCGTCCCGGTGCCCTGCGATGAGGGCGCTGGTTCCCACCGGGCGTCCGGAGGAGATGGTGGTCCTCGCCGAGGCGGAGCTCCCCGAGCCCGCGCCCGACGAGGCCCTGGTCGAGGTCCGGGCGTTCTCGATCAACCGCGGCGAGGTGTTCCAGCTGCACGGCCCGCTGGAGCGGATCGGCCGGCCGGGCAAGGACGTCGCCGGCGTGGTGGTGCGGGCGGCCGCGGACGGCTCGGGGCCGGCCGTGGGCCAGCGCGTGGTCGGCCACCCGCCGGCCCGGGGCTGGGCCGAGTTCGTCGCGGTGCCGACCTCCTCGCTGGCGGTCCTCCCGGACGGGGTGTCCTTCGAGCAGGCCGCCGCGCTGCCGTTGGCGGGCCTGACGGCGCTGCGGCTGCTGCGGCTGTGCGGGCCGCTGGCGGGCCGCCGGCTGCTGCTCACCGGCGCCTCCGGCGGCGTCGGCCACTACGTGGTGGAGCTGGCGCTGGGCGCCGCGGCCGACGTCACCGCGGTGACGGCGACCGCGGAGCGCGGCAAGCGGCTGGCGGAGCTGGGCGCGGAGGTCGTGCACGAGGTCTCCGACGCGGTCGGCCCCTACGACGCCGTGCTGGAGTCGGTCGGCGGCACCTCCACCCCGCAGGCGCTGGCGCTGCTGGCGCCGCGCGGCCAGCTGGTGTGGTTCGGGCAGGCCTCGCGGACCCCGGCGCAGCTGAGCTTCTTCGAGTTCTTCAAGGGCCCGCGCTCGGGCGTGATCCGGCACTTCCACTACGAGCACTCCGACGAGCCGTTCCGTCCGGACCTGGAGGAGCTGGTCGAGCTGGTGGCCGAGGACCGGCTGCACCCGCACATCGGCCGCCTCGCCGACTGGCGGGAGACCGCCGCCGCGCTGAACGACCTGCGCGACCGGAAGATCGTCGGGAACGCCGTGCTGACCGTGAGCGGCGGCTGAGACCCGCCCCCGCCGGGGCGCCCGCGCCGGGCCCGCCGCGGCCGTCCGCGCGCACCGCGACCGCGGTGCGGCCGGACGGCCGCGGCGGGCCCGGCGTCCGTTCACAGGGCGTCGAAGTCGACGGTGACCCGCTCGCCGCCGACGGTGCTGCGGCAGGTCAGCACGTAGCCGTCGGCGCTCTCGTCGGCGCCCAGCGCCAGGCTGCCCTCGGTGTCCACCCGGCCCAGCACGACCTTCGCCCGGCAGGTGGCGCACACCCCGGTGCGGCAGGAGTACGGGGTCTCCGGCCGGGCGGCGAGCGCTGCGTCCAGGACGTTGGCGCCGGCCGGGACCCGCAGCACGCTGCTGCGGCCGTCCAGCCGGACCGTCAGCTCGCACCCGGCCGCCGCCACCTCCGCCCCGGCCGACCCGGCTGACCCGTCCGGCGGGCGCGGCGGCGCGGGCGGCGGGCCGGCGGGCAGCGCGCGGGTGGTGAACAGCTCGGTGCGCACGTGCGCCGTCCCCCGCTCGGCCAGGACCTCCTCGGCGGCCTCGACCATGCCGGGCGGCCCGCAGACGTACCACTCGTGGGCGCCCGCCGGCAGCAGGCGCGGCAGCAGCGCGCGCAGCCCGGCCCGGTCGAGGCGCCCGGCGGGGAGCCCCGCCTGCCGCTCCTCCCGGGAGAAGACCCGCAGGACGCGCAGGCGGTGCCGGTGCCGGTCCTTGAGGTCCGCCAGTTCCTCGGTGAGCATCGCGGTGTCCGCCCCGCGGTCGCCGGCCAGCAGGGTGACGGTGCTGTCCGGTTCGGCGGCCAGCACCGCGGCCGCCATCGACAGCAGCGGGGTGATCCCGGACCCCGCCGCCAGCGCGGCGATCCGCCGGCCCCGGCCCCGGCCGGGGTCGCCGGGGGCGAGGGCGAACCGCCCGGCCGGGGGCAGCGCCTCCACCAGGTCGCCCGGCCGCAGGCGGCGGGTGGCGTAGGACGAGTAGGCGCCGCCGTCGACGGCGCGGACCGCGATCCGCAGCGTCCCGTCCCGGGCCAGCTCGGCCGGGACGGAGCACAGCGAGTACGAGCGGCGGGCCTCGGCGCCGTCGAGGTCGGCGCGGACCACCAGGTGCTGCCCGGGCGCGAAGGCGAAGCCGGCGCGCAGTTCCGGCGGGACGCGCAGGGTGATCAGGACGGCGCTGCCGTCGGCGGCGGCCGGCCGCACGGCGGCGACCGGCAGCGGGTGGAAGCGGGTGCGCGGCCGGGGGCGCGCCGGGGCGGGGGCCGTCACACGTGCTCCTTGAAGTGGTCGAACGGTTCGTCGCAGGGCGCGCAGCGCCACAGGCTCTTGCAGGCCGTGGACCCGAAGCGGGCCAGCAGGGCGGTGTCGGGGGAGCCGCAGCGCGGGCACGCGGGCCCGGGCCGCCGCACCGGGGTGAGCGGCAGCAGCCGCCGCTCGGGCGGCAGCGCGGGCCCGCCGGCGCCCGGCCGGGGCGGGGCGATGCCGGCGGCGGTGAGCTTGGCCGCGGCGGCGGGGGTGATCCAGTCGGTGGTCCAGGCCGGCGACCAGCGGGTGTCCACCCGTACGGCCGTGGCGCCCGCGCCGAGCGCGGCGGTGCGGATGCCCGCGCGGATGGCGTCCATCGCGGGGCAGCCGGTGTAGGTCGGGGTGATGGTGACCACCGTCGCGCCGTCCGCCGCGGTGCGCACCGCGCGCAGGATGCCGAGGTCGTCGATGGTGACGGTGCCGATCTCCGGGTCCGGGACGGCGCGCACGGCGGCGGCGATCCGCTCTGCGGCGCTCACCAGCGGGCCCCGGGGTGGGCGCGGTGCAGGGCCTGCATCTCGGCCAGCAGCGGGCCGAACGCCTCGGTGTGCAGGCCCCGGCGGCCGCCGCCGGGGCGCCAGTCCCCCTCCGGCCGCACCAGGGTGGCGCGGGCCAGCACCGCGGTGACGTACCGCGTCCAGTCGGGCAGCAGCGCGGCGGGGTCGACCCCGGTGCCGTCCGCGGCGGCGGCCGTCCACAGCGGGTCCTCGGCGAACAGTTCGTGGGTGTAGGGCCACAGGGCGTCGACGGCGTCCTGCATCCGCCGACGGGACTCGCTGGTCCCGTCCCCCAGCCGCAGGGTCCACTGGGTGGCGTGGTCCACGTGGTAGGCCGACTCCTTGGCGAACTTGCCGCCCAGCGCGGCCAGCACCGGGTCGGCGCAGGAGGCCAGCGCGGTGTGCAGCAGCTCCTGGTAGGTGCCGAAGAACAGCAGCTTGGCGACGGCGTGGGCGAAGTCCGCCTCGGGGAGTTCCACCAGCTGCGCGTTGCCGAACTCGCGGTCCCCGCGCAGGAAGGCCAGGTCGTCCTCGGTGCGGCCGGCGCCCTCCAGGTCGCCGGCGTGGGCGAGCAGGGCCCGGGCCTGGCCCAGCAGGTCCAGGGCGACGTTGGCCAGCGCGACGTCCTCCTCCAGCTGGGGCGCGCGGGTGCACCACCAGGACAGGCGCTGGGCCGCGATCAGGGCGTCGTCGCCGAGCCGCAGCGGGTAGCGGTGGTCGGTCACAGGTGCCGCACCCCCTCCGGGAGCTCGAAGTGGCCGGGGAGGCGGTAGTCCTTGTCGGCGGCCGGGTCGAGGAGCGCCCCGTGCTCGTCCGGGTCGAACGCGAAGACCGCCTCCGCGGGCACCACCCACAGCGAGACGCCCTCGCTCCGGCGGGTGTACAGGTCGCGGGCGTTGCGCAGGGCCATGGCGGCGTCCGGGGCGTGCAGGCTGCCGGCGTGCAGGTGGGCCAGGCCGCGCCGGGCGCGGACGAACACCTCCCACAGCGGCCAGTCCGGGGCGGGCGCGGTGCTGTTCATGCGGCGTGGTCCTCCTCGCCGGTCGGTGCCGCTCATGCGGCGTGGTCCTGCTCGCCCGCCGTCCCGGCCGGGGCGGCGGGCCCGGCGGGAGCCCCGGCGCGAACGGTGGTGGTGGGAGCTCCGGTACGAGCGGTGGTGGTGGGAGCTCCGGCGCGAACGGTGGTGGTGGGAGCTCCGGTACGAGCGGTGGTGGTGGGAGCTCCGGTACGAGCGGTGGCGGTGGGAGCTCCGGTACGAGCGGTGGCGGCGCGGGCGAGCCCGCCCGGGGCCGCGGGGGCGTGCTTGGCCGCGTAGGCGGCCGCGGCCTCCCGGACCCAGGCGCCCTCCTCGTGGGCGCGGCGGCGGTGGGCCAGGCGCTGGCGGTTGGCGGGCCCGTCGCCGCGCACCACGCGGGCGAGTTCCGCGTAGTCGGGCTCGGTGAAGTCGTAGTGCCCGCGCCCGGCGTTCCAGCGCAGGCCGGGGTCGGGCAGGCGGACGCCGAGCGCCTCGGCCTGCGGGACGCAGATGTCGACGAACCGCTGGCGGAGCTCGTCGTTGGTGAAGCGCTTGATGCGCCAGGCCATCGACCGCTCGGAGTGGGTGGAGGCGGTGTGCGGGGGGCCGAACATGGCCAGTGCCGGGTACCACCACCGGTCGACGGCGTCCTGCGCCATGGCCCGCTGGGCGGGCGTGCCGCGCATCAGCGTCCACAGCGAGTCGAAGCCCTGCCGGTGGTGGAAGGACTCCTCCTTGCAGACGCGGACCATCGCGCGGGCGTAGGGGCCGTAGGAGGAGCGGCACAGCGGCACCTGGTTGACGATCGCCGCCCCGTCCGTCAGCCAGGCCAGGGCGCCGGTGTCCGCCCAGGTCAGGGTCGGGTAGTTGATGAAGGAGAGGTACTTCTGGCGGCCCTCGTGCAGCGCGTTGAGCAGGGCGGCCCGGTCGGTGCCGAGGGTCTCGGCGGCCGCGTAGAGGTAGAGGCCGTGGCCGGCCTCGTCCTGGACCTTGGCCAGCAGGACGGCCTTGCGCTTGAGCGAGGGCGCCCGGGCGATCCAGTGGGCCTCCGGCTGCATGCCGACGATCTCGGAGTTGGCGTGCTGGGCGAGCTGGCGCAGCAGGTTCTCCCGGTAGGCGTCGGGCATCCAGTCGCCGGGTTCGACCTTCCGGTCGGCGGCGATCAGCGCCTCGAAGCGCGCCTGCCGCTCGTGCGGCTGCGGCACCGCGGCCGCCGCCCGTCCCGCGGCCCTGACCTCCGTCCGTCCCTCGGCCCGCCCCGGGGCCCCGGCGTCCGCCCGTCCGGCCCGGTCGACCTCCGCGAGGAGCCGGTCCAGGCCCGGCGGCACGGGCGCCAGGTCACCGCTGTCTGCCGGTCGTCCCACGGTGGAGCCCTCCCTGTTCCGGGGCCGGTGCCCTGATGGCGGCCCCTGCCGTGGCAGCACCGTAGGAAGGCGCGGGGGCCGGTCCGGGGGCGGTTTCAGTTAGCTGCCGCGGTGCGGGCCGGGCTGTCAGCTAGGTGCCAGCGCCCGCGGCCGGGCGGGCCCGGCCGCGCAGAGTGGTCCGCCGTCGGGATCACACGAGGGGAGCGGGGCCGATGGCCGAGCGGGGAGCTGCGCGGACGACCGGGCGGTCGGGGCCGGAACCGGGGCCGGAGCCCGCAGCGGTGCTAGTGCCGGTGTCGGAGCTGGAGCTGCGGCTGGGCATCCGGGTGCTGTCCGGCACGCCGCGGACGGTGGTCGCCACCATGCCGGTGCCGGGCAACCGCCAGCCCTTCGGGGTGCTGCACGGCGGGGCGTCCCTGGCGCTGGCGGAGACGGCCGCCTCGGTCGCGGCGTGCCTGCACTTCGCCCCGGGCACGGCGGCCGGCACCGAGCTGAGCGCCACCCACCTGCGCCCGGTCTCGGCCGGCCTGGTCACCGCGACGGCGAGCGCGCTGCGCCTGGGGCGCACCCACGCGACCTACGAGATCTCGGTCCGCGACGAGGCGCAGCGCCTGGTCTGCAGCGCCCGGATGACCTGCGTGGCCGTCCCGGACGCGGCCCGGAGCCGCTGACCCACCCAGTTCAGGAGGCACCATGACTTCACCGGCCCCGCCGTCCGCGCGCCCGGCGGCCCTGTCGCCCTCCGCGCACGCGGACACCTTCGCCCGCGACCGCCTGCCACCCCGGCACGAGTGGCCCGAGCTGCACTTCGACCTGCCCGAACTGCGCTACCCGCAGCGGCTGAACTGCGCGCAGGAACTGCTCGACGGCACGATCCGGCGGCTGGGCGGCGACCGGCCGTGCCTGACGGACGGATCGGGGACGACCTGGTCCTACGCGCAGGTGCGCGACCGGGTCGACCGGGTCGCCCGCTACCTGGTCGAGGAGAAGGGCCTGGTCCCGGGCAACCGGGTGCTGCTGCGCGGCCCCAACTCGCCGTGGCTGGCGGTGTGTTGGCTGGCGGTGCTGAAGGCGGGCGCGGTGGTGGTGGCCACCGTGCCGCTGCTGCGCCCCGCGGAGCTGCGCACCGTCGCCGACCGGGCGCGGGTGCAGCTGGCGCTGTGCGACGAGCGGTTCGCCCGGGACTGGGAACTGGCCGCCCCCGGCGTGCCCACCGTGCTGTTCGGTACCGGAGGCGCCGGAGACAACGGAGGCGACGGCGACGACCGTAAGGACGGCGGCGACGGCGGCGAGCTGGGCCGCGCGGCGCGGGAGCGGCCGGCCGGCTTCGCGGCGGTGCCGACCGCCGCCGACGACGTCGCGCTGATCGCGTTCACCTCCGGCACCAGCGGCGAGCCCAAGGCCACCGCGCACTTCCACCGCGACGTGCTGGCCGTCGCCGACACCTTCTCCGCGCGCGTCCTGCGGCCCGGGCCCGAGGACGTGTTCGCCGGCAGCCCGCCGCTGGCGTTCACCTTCGGACTGGGCGGCCTGCTGGTGTTCCCGCTGCGGGCCGGCGCCCGGGCGGTGCTGCTGGAGGACGCCGGCCCGCGCGCCCTGTTCGCGGCGGTTCCCCGGTTCGGGATCACCACCCTGTTCACCGCGCCGACGGCCTACCGCGCCGCGCTGGACCTACTCGACGGGACGGACCTGTCGCCGCTGCGCCGCTGCGTGTCGGCCGGCGAGCCGCTGCCCGAGGCCACCTGGCGGAAGTTCCACGAGGCCACCGGGGTGCGGATCGTCGACGGGCTCGGGTCCACCGAGATGCTGCACGTCTTCATCGCCTCGGCCGGGGACGAGATCCGCCCCGGCTCCGCCGGCCGGGTCGTGCCCGGCTACCGGGCCCGGGTGGTGGACGCCACCGGGGAGCCGGTGCCCGACGGGGTGCCGGGCCTGCTCGCGGTGCAGGGCCCGACCGGCTGCCGCTACCTGGACGACCCGCGCCAGCGCGTCCAGGTCGAGCGGGGCTGGAACCTGACCGGCGACACCTGCGTCCGGGACGCCGACGGCTACTTCTGGTACCGGGCGCGCGCCGACGACATGATCGTCTCCTCCGGCTACAACATCGCCGCCCCCGAGGTCGAGCAGGCCCTGCTGGAGCACCCGGCGGTGGCGCTGTGCGCCGTGGTCGGCGTGCCCGACGAGCGCCGCGGCCACCTGGTGAAGGCGTTCGTCCAGGTGTCCGCCGGCGCCCGTCCGGGCCCCGACCTGGTGGCGGAGCTGCAGTCCTTCGCCAAGCGGCGGATCGCCCCGTACAAGTACCCCCGCCTGATCGAGTTCGTCACCGCGCTGCCGCACAGCAGCACCGGCAAGCTGCAGCGCGCCGCCCTGCGCGGGGCCGGCCCGCGCCACCCCAGCGAAAGCGAGTCCCCGTGCTGAACCAGGACGCCCCCCGCCCGGCCCCGGGCGGCTCCGACCGATGGACGACGCCCGGCGGGGTCGGGGTGGACCGCGCGGTCCGCCCCGCGGGCCGCGCCGCCGACGCCCGCGCGGCCCTGGAGGAAGCCCTCGACCGGCGCCGCGGACTGCTGCTCTTCCGTGGCCGGGACCGGGCCGTCGGCTACACCGACCCGCCGGTGGAGGTCACCGTCCGCGGCGACCGGATGACCCTGGCCGCGCTGAACGACCGCGGCCGGGTGCTGCTGCCCGTGCTGCGCGACGCCGTCGCCCCGCACCTGCGGCTGGACCCGACGAACCGGGCCGACCTGGTCAGCGGGTGCGCGCCGCCCCCGGCCGCGGGCTTCGCGGAGGAGGAGCGCACCCGCCAGCGCGGCGTCTTCAGCGCCCTGCGCGCGCTGGCCGGCGCGCTGGCCTCGCCCGGGGACGGGCTGCTCGGCCTGTACGGCGCCTTCGGCTACGACCTGCTGTTCCAGGTCGACCCGGTCGAGCTGGTCCAGCCCCGCGGCGCCGCCGACCGGGACCTGGTGCTGCACCTGCCCGACCGGATCCTGGAGCTCGACCTGCGGCGCGACGAGGCGGTGTGCCACGCGTACGAGTTCTGGGCCCGCGGGCTCGGCACCCGGGACCTGCCCCGCGGCACGCCGTCCCGCCCGTTCGTGCCCCGTGCCCCGGCGCGCCGCCGCGACCACGAGCCGGGCGAGTACGCGCGGCTGGTGCGCCGGGCGATGCCGCTGTTCGCCGCCGGGGACCTCTTCGAGGTCGTCCCCGGGCAGGTGTTCCACCGGGCCGGGCGGCAGCCGTCCGAGCTGTTCCGGCGGCTGCGGGCGACCAATCCGGCGCCGCACAGCCTGCTCGCCAACCTCGGGGGCGGCGAGTACCTGGTGGGCGCCTCCCCGGAGATGTTCGTCCGGGTCCGCCGGGAGGCGGGCGGGTCCGGCCCGCGACTGGTGGTGGAGTCCTCCCCGATCAGCGGCACCGTCGCCCGCGGCGCCGACGCCCTGCAGGACGCGGCGCGGGTGCGCGAGCTGCTGGGCTCGGTGAAGGAGGAGTCCGAGCTGACCATGTGCACGGACGTCGACCGCAACGACAAGGCGAAGGTCTGCGTGCCGGGCACGGTGGAGGTCACCGAGCGGCGGCGGATCGAGATGTACTCGGCCGTCATCCACACCGTCGACCGGGTCCGCGGCGAACTGCGCGCCGACCGGGACGCGCTGGACGCGTTCCTGGCGCACCTGTGGGCGGTGACCGTCACCGGCGCGCCCAAGCTGGCGGCGGTGGAGTTCATCGAACGCCAGGAGCGCTCGCCCCGGCGCTGGTACGGCGGCGCGGTCGGCCGGCTGGGCTTCGACGGGACGCTGGACACCGTGCTGACCCTGCGCACCGTCCAGCTGCGCGACGGGGTGGCCACGGTGCGGGCCGGCGCGACGCTGCTGTACGACTCGGACCCGGACGCCGAGGAGCGCGAGACGGAGCTGAAGGCCGCCGCGCTGCTGCGGGTGCTGGAACCCCCGGCGGAACCCCCGGCGCCACCCGCCGCGGCCGCGCCGGCCCGGGCGGCGGCACCGGGGCCGGGCAGCGGCCGCCGGGTGCTGCTGGTGGACCACCGCGACTCCTTCGTCCACTGCCTGGCCGACTACCTGCGGCAGACCGGCGCCCGGGTCGACACCTACCGCAGCGGCCGGCACCTCGCCGCGCTGGAACGGGAGCGGCCCGACCTGCTGGTGCTCTCCCCGGGCCCCGGCCGGCCCGGCGACTTCGACGTCAGCGGCACCCTGGCCGCGGCCGAGCGGTTGGGCGTGCCCGTCCTGGGGATCTGCCTGGGGCTCCAGGGCCTGGTCGAGCACTACGGCGGCGAACTGGCGACGCTCGGGCGCCCGGTGCACGGCAAGCAGTCGGCGGTCCGGGTGGTGGCCCCCGACAGCGCGCTGCTCGCGGGGCTGCCGCCGGTGTTCGAGGTGGGGCGCTACCACTCGCTGCACGCGCCGGCCGGCGCCGTGCCCGAGGAACTGCGGGTCACCGCGGTCTCCGACGACGGCGTGGTGATGGCGGTGGAGCACCGGCGGCTGCCGATGGCGGCGGTGCAGTTCCACCCCGAGTCGATCATGACGGCGGACGGCGGGGCCGGGCACGCCGTGGTCGCCAACGCGGTGGCGGCGCTGTGCGGCCGGACGGTGCCGGTCGCGGTGCCCGCCTGACGGCGGCGGGCGGCGCGGACGGCGGACCCGGTGCGGGCGGCGGGGTGCGGGCGGCGGGGGTGGTGCGGCCCCGCCGCCCGCCGGCTCACGCGGGTTCCACCAGCCCGGACTGCGAGGCGCGCACGCCCGCCTGGAAGCGGGAGGCGGCCTGGAGCCGGTTCATCAGCTCGGCGACGTAGCGGCGGTAGGTGCGCACCGACATGCCGAGCTCCCGGGCGGCCCTGGCGTCGGTGTAGCCCTGACCCAGGGTCCGCAGCGTCCGGGCCATGGTGTCCTCCTCGTCCCAGTCCACCCGGGCCCGGGCCAGTACGGCGAGGTCCGCGGCCTGGTTCCACACGGCGGTGTGCAGCAGCCGCAGGGCGCGGACCTGGCCGGGGTCCAGGACCACGGTGAGGCCCTCGCCGCCGGCGACCACGGCCGCGCTGCTGTCGTACACGGTCATGGTCGGCAGCGCGGAGGGCGACAGCCGCACCTGCGCGCCGCGGGCGGCGAGGTCGCGCAGGCCCGCCACCGCGTCCTCGTCGCCGAGCAGGCCGGAGGGGAACAGCAGCCGCACGTCGGCCCGGTGGGGCGGCAGCCGGGCGTGCAGCCGGGCCAGCGGGAGCGGCGCGCTGAGGGTGGAGTTGAAGGCCCGCACGGTCACGGTGGTGTGGCTCGCCCGGTGCAGCAGCCGGGCGGCCAGTGCCTGCACCTGGTCGGGCCCGGGCGGGGCCGGCTCGTCGACGGGGACGAGGTCGTGCAGCCGGGCGGCCAGCTCGGCCAGCTGATCGGCGTGGTGGCGCAGCGCTTCGAGGCGGTGGAGGCGCGGCCCCTGGGCCGCTCTCGCATAGGAGGTGCTCACGGTGGGTCTCCTTCGCGGGCGCCGGTGCGGCTACCGGCCGTCTCCCGGGCCGGTGGCGCGGCGGACGGTGGCGTGGGTGGGCGGTTCGGCCCGCCAGGTCCCGGCGGCCGGGCGGGCCGAACCGAGCGACCACCGGGCGGTGCGGCGGCCCCGCCCGGCCGGGGCGGCGGGGCGGGCGGTGGCGGACAGCGCCCGCAGCACCGCCAGCAGGGCGGCGAGTTCCTGCGGCGTGGGGTTGCCGCGCACCAGCCGCACGGTCGGCGGCGGGGGCGCGGCCGCCGGTACGGGCGCGGGCGGCCGTGCCGGGACGGCGACGGCGAGGGCGACGGGCGCGGGCGTGGAAGGCGCGGGCCGCGCGGGCCGCGCGGGAGCGGTGGGGGTGCGGGTCGCGGTCATACCGGCTGGTTCCCGTGCTTGCGCTGGGGCAGGTCCGCGTGCTTGGCCCGGAGCATGCGCAGCGAGCGGATGAGCACCCGCCTGGTGTGGCGCGGGTCGATGACGTCGTCGACCAGGCCGCGTTCGGCCGCGTAGTACGGGTGCATCAGTTCGCCGCGGTACTCGGCGACGCGCTCGGCCCGGGTCAGCTCCGGATCGGCCGAGGCGGCGATCTCGCGGCGGAAGACGACGTTGGCGGCGGCCTCGGCGCCCATCACCGCGATCTCGTTGGTGGGCCAGGCGAAGGACAGGTCGCAGCCGATGGAGCGGGAGTCCATCACGATGTAGGCGCCGCCGTACGCCTTGCGCAGGATCACCTGGACCCGGGGGACGGTGGCGTTGCAGTACGCGTACAGCAGCTTGGCGCCGCGGCGGATGATGCCCTCGTGCTCCTGGTCGGTGCCGGGCAGGAAGCCGGGCACGTCGACCAGGGTGACCAGCGGGATGTTGAAGGCGTCGCACATCTGCACGAAGCGGGCGCCCTTCTCGGAGGCGTCGATGTCCAGCGCGCCGGCGCCCGCCATCGGCTGGTTGGCGACGATGCCGACGACCTGCCCGCCGATCCGGGCGAGCGCGCACACGATGTTGGGCGCCCAGCGCTCGTGCAGCTCCAGGCTCTCGCCGCCGTCGACGACCTCCCGGATCACCGCGCGCATGTCGTACGCCTGGTGCGGGTCGGCCGGGACCAGGTTGACCAGCGCGTCGCCCCCGTCCTCCTCGTCGTCGGGGCCGCCGTCGTCGGGGGGCAGTTCGCGGTTGTTGGCGGGGAGCATGTCCAGCAGGTAGCGGACGTCCTCCAGGCAGGACTCCTCGTCGTCGTGCAGGAACGTCGAGACCCCGGAGACGGCGGCGTGCACGTCGGCGCCGCCCAGCTGCTCGTGGGTCACCCGCTCGCCGGTGACCGCCTGGACCACGTCCGGGCCGGTGATGTACATCTGCGCGGTGCCGCGCACCATGAACACGAAGTCGGTCAGGGCGGGCGAGTAGGCCGCGCCGCCGGCGCACGGCCCGAGGATCACGCTGATCTGCGGGACCACGCCGGACATCCGCACGTTGCGGGTGAAGATGCCCCCGTAGCCGGCCAGCGCGGTGACGCCCTCCTGGATGCGGGCGCCGGCCCCGTCGCACAGGGCCACCAGGGGCGCGCCGGCCGCCTCGGCCAGGTCCATGACCTTGTGGATCTTCTCGGCGTGGGCCTCGCCGAGCGCGCCGCCGAAGACCCGGAAGTCGTGCCCGTAGACGAAGACCTGACGGCCGTTGACCGTGCCCCACCCGGTGACGACGCCGTCGCCGGGCGGCTTGCGGCGCTCCAGCCCGAAGCCGGTGGCGCGGTGCCGGCGCAGCCCCTCCACCTCGGTGAAGGAGCCCTCGTCCAGCAGCATCGCGATGCGTTCGCGCACGGTGCGCTTGCCGCGGGCGTGCTGGCGCTCGGTGGCCGCCGGGTCGGGGCCGTCGAGCAGGGCCGCGCGCAGCCCGGCCAGCTCGTCCAGCCGTTCGCGCATGGACGGCGCGGTGTGCCGGAACGAGCGCTCCAGCTCGCCGACCAGGTCGTTCGCCGGGTCGGCGGCCGGGCCGTTCGCCGGAGTGCCCGCCGGGGTGCCCGGGGCGGGGCGGGGGGACGGTGCGCCGGACGGCAGGTCCTGCCGGTCGGCCGTCGGGGATGAGAGCGGTGCTGATGCGGTCATCGGTGCTCCGTAAAGTCGTCCGTCGGGCGGCCACGCTAATCCGATTCGCCGTCCCGACGGCCCCCACCTTCCCCAAGGAGGCCGCGGCGGCCCGTTGGGAACACGCGGGATGCCACTTAAGGGGAAATGCCGAATGCACCCCGCATTCCTCCGCCGGACCATTTCCGGAACCACCTGGGGCGCACCCGGAGGGAGGATCGGAACAACGGGCGCCCCCACCGCCGGAACGGGCGGTAGCGTCGCGGGGAATTCCCCCACGACGACCCGTCACCATTCCGATCCCTCCGGACGGCGCTCCGGAGGACCGGTGAAAGGAAGCGGACATGGCTGATCCGCCGGCGACGCCCTCCTACTCCCGGCACCGCGCGGTGGTGGTGGCGGACCCCTTCCCCGTCCCGCGGGCCGCGATCGCCGCCCTGCTGCGGCGGAGCGGCGCGGCGGACGAGACCGTCGAGGCCGCCTCCCCGCAGGCCGCGCTCGACGCGGTGCGCCGCCTCGACGCGGCCGTGCTGATCACCGAGGTGGACCTGCTGGCGCCCGGGGACGGCGTGCTGCTGTGCCGGCAGGCCAAGGCCCTCGCGAAACCGCCGTCCGTGCTGGTGTTCACCGGCGCCGACGACCCGGCCGTGGTGGCGGCCTGCCTGAGCGGCGGCGTCGACGCCCTGGTCCACCGGACGGCCTCGCCCGAGCGCCTGGTGCGGGCGGTGGAGGCCGTCGCCGTCGGACGCCCGGTGTGGTACCTGAGGGAGCCGCAGCCCGGCACCCTCCCGTTCCCCGCCGGCCGCGACCGCCTCCCGGGCATGACCGGGCGCGAGCAGGAGGTCCTCGGGCTGCTGCTCAGACGCTTCTCCAACGAGGAGATAGCCCTGGAGCTCCATTTGGCGCGGCAGACCGTCAAGAACCACGTGAGCAGCGTCCTGCACAAACTCGGAATGGCCAACCGGCGGGAACTCCTCGGTTCCGTCCGGGGAATCCACGGGTCCGTCCCGGCCGGCCCGCTCCGGGTGCCGGCCGCTGCCTCCTGAGTGGTACCCGGGCACCCCGGAAGGGGAATTAAGAACGGCGCCGGGAATTCCTAGGATCGACGCAGGACGAAGGGCCGGACGGTTTCTCCCCGGATCCGCGCCCGCCGTCCGGCACCCGTTCGGCGGCGGTCTCCCCTGACCGCCGCCGGACCGTCCGCCCGAACCGCCCGCTCGAACCGCCCGCCCGGGCGCGCCCCACCGCGCCCGGGCCCCGGTCCGTCCCGCCCCGCTATGGAGGAACAAGTCGTGATCACCAACTCCGGTCGCTTCCACGGCAAGGTGGCCCTGGTCACCGGCGCCAGCCGCGGGATCGGCCTCGCCGTCGCCCGGCGGCTCGTGGCCGAGGGCGCCCGCGTGTGCGTCACCGCGCGTTCCCCGCAGCCGCTGGCCGAGGCCGTGGCCGAGCTGGGCGGCCCGGAGCACGCCATCGGCGTGGCCGGCCGCGCCGACGACCCGGAGCACCGGGCCGACGCCGTGCGCCGCACCCTCGACGCCTTCGGACAGCTGGACGTGCTGGTCAACAACACCGGCATCAACCCGGTCTTCGGCCCGGTCCTCGACATCGAGGAGTCCGCGGTCCGCAAGGTGTTCGAGGTCAACGTGCTGGCGGCCCTGGGCTGGCTGCGGGAGGCCCGGGACGCCTGGTTCGCGGAGAACGGCGGCGCGGTGGTCAACATCACCGCCGTGGCGGGACAGCGCCCGGCCACGGGCATCGGCGTGTACGGCGCCAGCAAAGCCGCCGTGATCCACCTGACCAAGCAGCTGGCCCAGGAGATCGGCCCGCGGATCCGGGTCAACGCGGTCGCGCCGGCCGTCGTCCGCACCCAGTTCGCGGCCAAGCTGTACGAGGGCCGCGAGGAGGAGATCGCGGCCGGCTACGCGATGGGCCGGCTCGGCACGCCCGAGGACATCGCCGCCACCGCGGCCTTCCTCGCCTCCGCGGACGCCTCCTGGATCACCGGCCAGACCATCACCGTGGACGGCGGCCTGATCGCCGCCGGCGGGGGGATCTGACCCCCGTGGACCCGCGACCGGTCGGGCTCCGGCTGCGCCGGCTGACCTGGCGGCTGGTGTCGCTCCCCCTCCCGGCCCCGCTCCCCCTCCCGGCCCCGTCCGCCCTCCCGGCGCTGACCACCCTCGGCGTCCTGTGGGTGCCGGTTCCCCGGGCCGGGGCGGCCGGCCGCTGACGCCCCGCCCCTGATGCCCCGCCCCGGGAGACCGGGCGCGGGGCATCGGCGTGCGCGCCGCGGGACGCCGCGGGACGCCGCGGCCCCGGAGCGTCCCGGCGGCCGGACGGCCGTGCGTCCCGGTGGCCCGGTGGCCGGACGGAGCGCAAACGCGTGCCGCCCCCGGGGGGAGGCCGGGGGCGGCACGCGGGCGGTGCGCGGGCGGGGAGCCGCGCCGTTCAGTCGGCGAGGTAGTAGCGGCTGATCGTCCGGGCCGCGCACACCGGCCGGTCGGCGCCCTCGGCCTCGACCTCCACGGCGAGGACCACCTGGACCCCGCCCGCGACGTCCTTGACCTCGTCGACGGTGGCGGTGGCGCGCAGCCGGGAGCCGCTGGGGACGGGGGCGAGGAAGCGGATCCGGTCGGCGCCGCAGTTGACGCCCATGGTCGCGCCGCCGACCTCGACGAGCTGCGCCTCGAAGGAGGGCAGCAGCGAGACCGTCAGCCAGCCGTGGGCGATGGTGGTGCCGAAGGGCCCGGCCGCGGCCCGCCCGGGGTCGGTGTGGATCCACTGGAGGTCGTCGGTGGCCTCGGCGAACCGGTCGATGCGCGGCTGGTCGACGACGGTCCAGTCGGTGGGGCCCAGCCGCAGGCCCGTCGCGGCGTGCAGGTCCAGCGGGCTGGTGAAGTGCCGGGGCGTTGCCACGGGGTGGTTCCTTCCTGCTGCGGTCGGCCGCTGCGGCCGGGTGGGGGTGGGGGAGAGGTGGCCGGGCGGGGTGGCCGGGCGGGGCCGCTTCAGCCGAGCGGGCCGCCGGCGACGTACAGGACCTGCCCGGAGACGAACCCGGCCCGGGGGCCGGTGAAGAAGGAGACGGCCTCGGCGACGTCCTCGGGGGTGCCGACCCGCTGGACCGGGATCGCGGCGGCGCCGCGGGCCTGGAACTCCTCGAAGGTGATGCCCATCCGGGCGGCGGTGGCGGCGGTCATCTCGGTGGCGATGAACCCGGGGGCGACGGCGTTGGCGGTGACGCCGAACTTGCCGAGTTCGAGCGCGAGCGTCTTGGTGAAGCCCTGCAGGCCGGCCTTGGCGGCGGCGTAGTTGGCCTGGCCGCGGTTGCCGAGCGCGGAGGAGCTGGAGAGGTTGACGATGCGTCCGAAGCCGGCGGCGACCATGTGCCGCTGGACCGCGCGCGACATGAGGAACGCGCCGCGCAGGTGGACGCCCATGACGGTGTCCCAGTCGGTCGCGGTCATCTTGAACAGCAGGTTGTCGCGCAGCACCCCGGCGTTGTTGACCAGGACGGTGGGCGCGCCCAGCTGCTCCGCGACCCGGGCGACGGCGGCGGCGACCCCGTCCTCGTCGGCGACGTCCGCGCCGACGGCCAGGGCCCGGCCGCCGGCCGCGGTGATCCGCTCGGCGGTGGCGGCGGCCGCGTCCCGGTCCAGGTCGAGGACCGCGACGGCGTGGCCGTCGGCGGCCAGGCGCAGGGCGGTGGCGGCGCCGATGCCGCGGGCTCCCCCGGTGACGACGGCGACGCGCTGCTCGGTGGCGGACATCGGTGGGTCCTCCTCAGTGTCGGGTGGCCGGAGCCTACGGCGGGCCGCGCGGGAAAAGCCGCGGAACACCTCCGAGGAAACACCCGCAAAAAAGCGCCGGTGCCTCTTCCGACACACGGCCGGAATCGATGGGTGAATTCTCCTTGGCCGGTCCCCGGGCGGGCCGTAGCGTTTTCCTCATCCCGGGCGGCCGGGAATCGGGACTCCCCGGGCCCCGACCGCCACCGCATTACTGGAGGATGAAATGCCGATCGTTACCGTCCAGCAGGGCCCGCGCACCGTCGAGCTGAAGCGCGACCTGGTCGCGCGGATCACCGACGCCTTCGTGGAGGCGTACGCGATTCCCGCCGAGACCGTCCAGGTGTGGATCCAGGAGACCGGCCCGGAGAGCTGGGGCGCGGGCGGCAAGCTCATCGCGGACAGCTGAGCGGCTTCCCGAGGTCCTGGACGCACCCCCGGCGTCCGGGACCTCGGCCGCGCCGGTCGAGGAGCCCGTACGAAGTGGAGAGCACATTGGACACCGGCGCACCGCCGGCCCGGACGGCGGCACTGGACGCCGCCCGGCTGTCGGCCTGGCTAGAGCACGCCCTGCCCGCGACGCCCGGGCCGCTCGGCCGCGTGGAACTGCTCGCGGGCGGCCGCTCGAACCTGACCTACCGGCTGAGCTGGGGGGAGCGGGACCTGGTCCTGCGCCGCCCGCCGCTGGGCCACGTGCTGCCGACCGCGCACGACATGGGCCGCGAGTACCGGGTCCTGGCCGCGCTGGCGCCGACCCCGGTGCCGGTGCCCCGCCCGTTCGGCCTGTGCGAGGACACCTCGGTGATCGGGGCGCCCTTCTACGTGATGGAGCTGGCGGTGGGCGGCACCTACCGCAGCGACGCCGACCTGGCCCCGCTGGACGCCGGGGCCGCGGCCCTGACCACGCACGCCCTGGTGGACACCCTGGCCGAGCTGCACGCGGTGGACCCGCGGGCGGTCGGGCTGGACGGCTTCGGCCGGCCCGAGGGCTTCATGGAGCGCCAGGTGCGGCGCTGGCGCAAGCAGTGGGACGCCTCCCGCACCCGCGAGGTCGCCGGCGCCGACGAGCTCAACGACCTGCTGGCCGCGCGCCTGCCGCGCTCGTCGCGGGCCGCGCTGGTGCACGGCGACTACAAGCTGGACAACCTGCTGTTCGCGCCCGGCGACCCCGGACGGGTGGCCGCGGTGCTGGACTGGGAGATGTCCGCCCTCGGCGACCCGCTGTCCGACCTGGGCATGCTGTGCATGTACTGGGACGGCTTCGCCGGCATCGCGCGCGCCCCCGTCCCCTCGCCCGGCGTGCTGCCCGGGTGGCCCGACCGGGCGGCGGTGGTGGAGCGCTACGCCCGGCACGGCCGGGTGCCGCTGGACGACCTGGACTGGTACGTCGCGTTCGCCTTCTACAAGATCGCCGCGATCCTGGAGGGCATCCACTGCCGCACGGTGCAGGGGCTGACCCTCGGCGAGGAGTCCGCCGACCTCGCGCCGGCGGTCGCGCTGCTGGTCGACCGCGGCCACGCCGCGCTGCGCGCCCTGGGCTGACCCGGGCCGACCAGGCCGGCGCCCCGCCCGCTCGCGCATCCGCACCGCCCCCGCACCGCCCCTCCCGCACCCCGTCCGCGCCCGCCCGCGGCGCCCGCACCCCCGTACGCGCCCGCGCCCCGATTCGGAGATGACCCGATGGACTTCGCCTACGACGCCCGCACCCAGGACCTCCTGGCCCGCATGCGGGCCTTCCTGGACGAGCACGTGCTGCCCGCCGAGCCCGTCTTCGCCGCCCAGCACCTGGCCGGCGACCCCTGGGGCCGCCCGGCGGTGCTGGAGGACCTCAAGGCGGAGGCCCGGCGCCAGGGGCTGTGGAACCTCTTCCTGCCGGGCGACGAGTTCGGCGCCGGCCTGACCAACCTGCAGTACGCGCCGCTGGCCGAACTGACCGGCCACAGCCCGCAGTTGGCCCCCGAGGCGGTCAACTGCGCGGCGCCGGACACCGGCAACATGGAGGTCCTGGCCGCGTTCGGCACCCCGGAGCAGCAGGACCGCTGGCTCAAGCCGCTGCTGGAGGGCGAGATCCGCTCGGCGTTCTGCATGACCGAGCCGGAGGTCGCCTCCTCCGACGCGTCGAACATCGGCACCCGGATCGAGCGCGACGGCGACGAGTACGTGATCAACGGCCGCAAGTGGTGGTCCTCGGGGGCGATGGCGCCCGAGTGCGAACTGCTGGTGGTGATGGGCAAGACCGACCCCGGCGCGCAGCGCCACCGCCAGCAGTCGATGGTGCTGGTGCCCCGGGACACCCCGGGCGTGCGGGTGGAGCGCGGGGTCACCGTCTTCGGCTACACCGACGGCGCCCACGGCGGCCACGGCGAGGTGGTCTTCACCGACGTCCGGGTCCCGGCCGCCAATCTGATCGGCGAGGAGGGCGGCGGCTTCGCCATCGCGCAGGCCCGGCTCGGGCCGGGCCGGATCCACCACTGCATGCGGCTGATCGGCATGGCCGAACGGGCCTTCGCGCTGATGTGCGAACGGGTCTCCCGGCGGACCGCGTTCGGCAAGCCGCTGGCCGAGCAGGGCGTGATCCGCGAGTGGATCGCCGAGTCCCGGGTGCGGATCGAACAGGCCCGGCTGCTGGTGCTGAAGACCGCCTGGCTGATGGACACCGTCGGCAACAAGGGCGCGCACACCGAGATCCAGGCCATCAAGATCGCCGTTCCGGTGATGGCGGAGTGGGTCCTCGACAAGGCGATCCAGGCGCACGGCGGCGGTGGCGTCTCCCAGGACTTCCCGCTCGCCCAGCTGTGGGCGCACGCCCGCACGCTGCGCCTGGCCGACGGCCCGGACGAGGTGCACCGCGCCTCGCTGGCCCGCCGCGAGCTCAAGCGGTTCCAGCCGGAGTGAACCGGCGCCACCGGGAAGCCGGTCCCCTCCCGGAAGCGGGCGGGAGCCGGCTTCCCGGCGTTCGCGGACCACGCGGCGGGCACCGCCCGGGAAACCACCCGGAGAACCGCCGGGGAAAGCGTCCGGAAAGCACCGCCCGGTACCCGCGGTACCGGGCGGACCGGAATTCGAGTACCGGAGAGCCCATGGAATTCCCGGTCCGCGTTCGTAGTGTTTCCCGCATGACGAGCAACGATTCCGAACGGAACACCCGTAAGAGTTCCCCATCGTCATTCCTCAGCCAGGGCGCCGACCGCGTCGTGGTCACGGGAATCGGTGTGGTCCTCCCGAACACACTGTCCGTCGACCAGTTCTGGTCCAACATCTCCGGCGGCCGCTCCCAGGTGGGCCGGCTGACCCGATTCGACGGCGCCGAGGCCGGCCTGCCGGTGTACGCCGCGGCCGAGATATCCGGCTTCGACCACCACCCGTTCCTCCCGGAGCTCACCGACCCGCACGCCGCCAAGTACTCCCGGGAGATCCTGATCGCGATGTCCGCGGTCGCCGAGGCCCGCCGCGACGCCGGACTCGCCACGGGTGACGTGGACCCGCGCCGGCTGGGCATCATCATGTCCTCCTCGCGCGGCCCGTTCTCCTGGTGGCGCGACGTGCTCACCGGCGCGGACCCGGCGGCGTTCGGCGACAAGGGCGCCATGTTCCGCGGCCTGCCCGGCTGCCCCGCCAGCCTCTCGGCCATCTACAACGGCGCCCAGGGCCTGGTCACCACCGTCAGCAACGCCTGCGTCGGCGGCCACCAGGCGATCGGCCTGGCGGTGCGGGAACTGCGCTCGGGCGCGGCGGACGCGATGCTGGTCGGCGGCCACGAGTTCCCGATCGTCCCCGAGGTCGCCGCCTGCTACCGGGCCATGGGCCACGGGGTGATCTCCTCCGAGCGCGAGGACCCGACCCGCGCGGTGCGCCCCTACAGCAACGACCGCGAGGGCTTCGCCCTGGGCGAGGGCTCCGTGGTGCTCTGCCTGGAGCGCGAATCGGTGGCCCGGGCGCGCGGCGCCCGGGTGTACGCGGAGATCCTGTCCGTCGCCTCCCTGAACGAGGCCGCGCACCCCACCACCATGGACCTGACCGGCAAGGTCACCGCGTCCGTGGTCGAGGACGCCCTCGCCGTGGCCGGGCGCTCGGTGGCCGACGTCGACTACTACTGCGCGCACGGCACCGCCACCCGCTACAACGACATCGCCGAGTCCCGGGCCCTGCGCGCGCTGTACCCGGAGCTGAGCGCCGGCAAGCTGCCCCCGCTCAGCTCCAACAAGCCGATCTACGGTCACACCTTCGGCATCGCCGGCATCATCAACACCGCCGCGACCAGCCTGATGCTGCACCACCAGACGATCGCCCCCACCATCAACCTCAGCTCGATCGACCCCGAGTGCGACCAGGACCACGTCTTCGAGGGCGCCCGCCGCACCGAACTCGACCTGGCCGTCTCGATGTCCTTCGCCTTCGGCAGCCAGACCTCCGTGGTGGCCCTGGGAGCGGCGGCGTGAACGCGCCGCTGATCGCCGCGGACCCCGACGCGCTGGTGCGCGCCCTGGTCCGGCCCGGGGAGCACGTCCACCTGGCGGGCACCCCCTCGCGGCCCAACGCGCTGACCCACGCCCTGTGCCGGGTCCTCGGGGACCGGGGCCACCTGACGGTCAGCACCACCGCGGTCCACTCCTCCGCGCACGCGTTGGCGCTGTCCGGCGTCGCCGACAAGGTCATCGCCGGCTTCGCCGGGGACACCTACCCCTCCCCCCGCCCCAACCCGCTGTACGAACGGCTGCCGCAGGGCGAGCCGTTCGCGTTCGAGGCCTGGTCGCTGCTGAGCTACGTGCAGCGGCTGATCGCCGGAGCCACGGGCGCCCCGTACGCGGCCACCGGGTCGCTGGCCGGGACGGACCTGGCCGAGGACAAGCCGGACACCCTGTTCCGGGTGCCCGACCCGGCCGACCCGCGGGCCGAGGTCACCCTGGCCGCACCGCTGCGGCCGGACGTCACCCTCATCCACGCGGTGGCCGCCGACGAGGACGGCAACCTCGCGCTGGTGCCCCCGCTGGGCGAGGGCGCCTGGGCGGCCTACGCCGCCAAGCGCGGAGTGGTCGCCTCGGTCGAACGGATCGTCAGCCGCGAGGAGCTGCGGGCGATCGCCGACCGGGTGCTGATCCCCGGCACCCGGGTGCTGGGCCTGTGCGAGGCGCCGATGGGCGCCCACCCGCAGGCGCTGCGTACCGGCGGCCTCGCCGGGGTCACCGGCTACCGCGACGACTACGCCTTCCTGGAGGAGATCGTCGACTCCTGCCACGGCCCCGAGCGCGGACGCGACTGGTACCGCACCTGGGTGGAGGGGACCGGCTCGCACGAGGGCTACCTGAACCGCCTGGGCTGCGTCCGGCTCGCCGAACTGGCCGAACCCGCCGAACCGGCCGCCACCGCCACCGGTACCGGCCCCGGCACCGGAGCGCACCCGCGCGGCCCGGAGCAGCGGGCGGGCCGCACCGCACCCGTCCCGGTGCCCGCGCCCCGCGCACCCCTCGGCCACCAGGTCGCCGCCCGGGCGGCCGGCCGCGCCGGCACCGCGCTGCTGGAACGTCCCGCCGAACTCCCCGCCCCGGCCGCGCCGCCGCCCCCCACCCGGCAGGAACGCCTGATCGTCCTGGGCGCCCGGGAGGTCGCCGCGCAGGTCCGCGCGCACGGCTACGACACGCTGCTGGCCGGCATCGGCTCCTCGCACATGGCGGCCTGGCTGGCCGCCGACCTGCTGCGCGACGAGGGCCGCGACGTGAAGGTGACGGCCGAACTCGGCATGTACGGCTTCACCCCGCAGCAGGGCGACGTGTTCCTGTTCAGCCTGCTGCACGCGGCCGGCAGCGAGATGCTGGCGGGCATCCCGGAGATCCTCGGCGGCATGGTCGCGGCCAACCCGCGGGCGCTCGGGGTGCTGGCCGCCGCCGAGATCGACGGCACCGGGACCATCAACACCAGCGTCTCCGGCGACGGCCGCTGGCTCACCGGCTCGGGCGGCGCCAACGACATCGCCTCCAGCACCGACTGCGTGGTGATCGCCCCCTCCTCGCGGCGCCGCTACGTGGAGCGGGTCGCCTACCGCACCAGCCCCGGACACCGGGTCAAGTCCGTGGTCAGCGACTTCGGCAGGTTCGTCCGCGACGCCCCCGAGGAGCCGTTCCGGCTGGCCACCTGGCTGTCCGACGCCGACCCGGCGGAGCACGCCCCGGAAGAGGTCGCCCGGCAGGCCGCGCACGCCGTCGCCACCCGCACCGGCTGGAACGCCCGGACCGACACCGCCGTGCCCGAGGAGCCCGTCACCGAGCGGGAGCTCGCGGCGCTGCGCGCCCTGGACCCCGACGGCCGCTACCGCTGACGCCGCCCCGCCCACCCCACACCCCGCACCGAGGAGCCCGACCATGCACACCCGCACCGAAGGCAGCACCTGGACCGGATCCGGCCTCAGGTTCTCCGGCTTCGGCCACTACTTCCCCCGCGAACTGCGCAGCCACCAGGGCGAGGTGACCCTCGGCGGCCGCACCTACCCGCCGGGCGCCGCCGACGAGTTGGGCGTGCGCAGCCTGCACGTCGCCGCCGAGGACGAGACCGTGGAGTACATGGCGGTCCGCGCGGCCCGGGCCGCGCTGGAGGACGCCGGGCACGCGGCCGAGGACACCGACCTGGTGGTCCTGGCCAACTGGACCGACCGGCAGTGGATCCCGGAGATCGCGCCGGGCGTCGCCACCGCCCTCGGCGCGCACGGGGCGCTGGCCTTCGACGTGTGCGGCGCGTGCACGGGCTTCGTCCACGGGGTGCAGATCGCCGCCTCGATGCTGACCGCCCACCCGGGCTGGCGGCGCGCCGTGGTGGTGGCCGCCGACCGCTTCTCCCACCGGGCCCGCCCCGGCACCCGCGGCCAGCTGGTCTTCGGCGACGCGGCCGGCGCGGTGGTGCTGGAGAAGGGCGACCCGGGCGACGGCAGCGCCCTGCTCGACTCGGTGCTCGACTGCGACTCCACCCAGGCCGACACCGTCGCGGCCCGGCCGCCGGAGGGCTGGCTGCGGCCCCGCCCCGAACTGATCGACCTCGCCGTCGGCTCCAGCCTCCGGGTCGCCGGCGACGTGCTGGAGCGCAACGGGCTCAAGACCTCGGACCTGGACTGGCTGGTGCCCCACCCGGGCAACAACGCCATCCACGCCGGGGTGCGCGACGGGCTGGACCTGCCCCGGGAGAAGTTCCTGACCAACTTCGCCACCCGCGGCAACACCGGCTGCGCCTCCATCCCGATCGCGCTGTCGGAGTACCTGCGCACCGGGGTCCTGCACCGCGGCGACCTGGTGCTGTCCACCGCCGTCGGCTCCGGCTGGTACTTCGGCGGCCTGCTCTACCGGCTCTAGCCGGCCCGTGCCCCGCCGCCGGCCCGGCCCGCCCGTGCCCCGCCGCCCGCCCGTCCTCCGTTCCGCCCCGTCCTCCGTTCCGCCCCGTCCGCCGTCCCGCCCCGTCCCGAAGGAGCCCCCGCGGTGTCCTCCCCCCTGTCCTCCCCCGCTTCCGCCGCCGCCCCGCCGTTCGCCGTGTGGACCGACTTCGGCGGTGTGCTGACCCAGCCGGTCGACACCACCTTCCGCGAGTTCAGCACCCGCTACGGCATACCGCTGCACGCGCTGAAGGAGTCGATGCGGCTGGTGGGCGAAGCCCACGGCACCGACTCCATGGGCGTGCTCGACATACCGCTGCTCGACGAGGACACCTGGGCCAAGGAGGTCGAGGCGGAACTGGAGCGCACCTTCGGCCTGGAGTGCGACCTGTCGGACTTCGGCGACCGCTGGTTCGCCGGCCGGCCGGCGAACCGGGCCTGGGCCGCGCACCTGGCGGCCTTCCGCGCGAGCGGCGCGTTCGTGGGCCTGCTGTCGAACCTGCCGCCGTCGTGGGAGCGGCACCGCGCGGCCGTCGCCGACGACTCCCGTTTCGACGCCGTCGTCTGCTCCCACCGGGTCGGCACCCGCAAGCCGGAACCGGAGATGTTCCGGCTCGCGGCCCGGCTGGCCGGCGTCGAGCCGCAGGCGTGCGTGCTGGTCGACGACGTCGAGAAGAACACCGAGGGCGCCCGCGAGGCGGGCTGGCACGCGGTGCTCTTCCGCGACGCCGAGCAGGCCGCCCGCGAGGTCGGGGAACTGCTCCGGCAGGCGCTGGACGGCGCGGCCCCCGTCCCCGCCCCCTGAAGCCCCGGCCCGAGCCCTCCCACCTCCTGGAGCCACCGCCATGACCGTCATCACCTTCCCCCGCGACGCGGCCCGCCCCGCCGGCGCCCCCCGCGCGGACGCCGCCCGCGGCGCCGGCACCGCCCGCACGGACACCGCCGACCTCGCCACCCAGCGCACCGTCTCCCGGCACCTGGTGCACCGGGCCGCGCTGGCCGAGGTCTTCCTGACCGACTTCCGCTCGGTGGACGCGACGACCTTCCACGCCGCGGCCCAACTGCCCGCCGACCACGCCTACTACGGCGACCACACCGGCAGCCCCGCCATGCACGACCCGCTCGCGGTGTTCGAGGGCGTGCGGCAGATGCTGCTGTGCGCGATGCACCTGCAGCACGACGCGGGCTCCGCCACCAAGTCGATCACCGCGACCGCCCGGATGGAGATCACCGACCCCGAGCCGCTGCGGGCCGCCGGACCGCTGGACCTGGTCCTGCTCGGCTCGGTGCTGCTGGTCAAGGAGTACGAGGGGGCGGTCTCCCGGGTCGTCCACCAGGTGCGGGTCACGGCCGGCGGCCACGAGGCCGGCACCGTCACCGTCGACACCGCCCAGCGCCCCGACGCGGTCTACCAGAAACTGCGGATGGGCCACCGCGACACGCTGCCGCCCACCTCCGACACCGTCGAGCGGCACACCGGCGGCGCCCCGCTCGCCCCGCACCTGGTGGGCCGCGAGCGCGACGCGAACGTGGTGCTGCGGGACGTCCGGCCGAGCGCCGACGGCGCGGTGGCCCGGCTGCGGGTCCCGGTCGCCCACCCGAGCATGTTCGACCACCCCCAGGACCACGTGCCCGGACCGGTCATGATGGAGGCGGCCCGGCAGGCCGCCCTGTTCGCCGCCGGCGAGCACCTGGGCCTGGCCCCGTCCAAGCTGTTCCTGCGCCGGGTGGACGCCTCCTACCTGCGCTTCGCCGAACTCGACTCCGACATCACCGTGCGGGTCGGACCGGTCGACGGCAGCGTCCCCGGCCGGGTCGGCGCCCGGGTCGACTTCGAGCAGGACGGCACCGCCGTCGCCTCCCTGTACGTCGAGCTGGGCAGCACCGCGGCCCGGCGCCCCGCCGGGGAGGTGCGCGATGCGGTTTGACGCGGTCTACCTCAGCGCCCCGGCGACCGTCCTGGGCGAGGGCCTCCACACCCGCGAGCAGGCCGTCGCCGACGCCCTGATCAGCGCGCAGGACGCCGAGCGGTACGGCTACCGCGGGCTGCCGACCGCCACGGCGGCCCCGGTGGAGCTCGCCGAGCGCGCGGCCCGGCGCACCCTGGCGGAAGCCGGGCTGCCGGCGGCCGACCTGGGCGCGCTGCTGCACGCCTGGACGCACCACCAGGGCCACGAGTTCTGGTCCCCGGCGCACTACCTGGCCGACCGGCTGGGCGCCGCCGCCGCCGTCCCGCTCGGCATCCAGCAGATGTGCAACGGGGGGCTGACCGCCGTCGACCGGGCCGCGCGCGACCTGGCGGTCGACCCCGGCGCCGGGCCGGCCCTGGTGACCACGGCCGACTGCTTCCCGGCGCCCGGCTTCGACCGCTGGGGCGGGGACTACGGCGTCGCCTACGGCGACGGCGCGACCTCGGTGCTGGTGGACCGGGTGCCGCACGCCGGCGCGGTGCGGCTGCTGTCGGTCGCCACCGTCGCGGTGGCCGCCCTGGAGGGCATGCACCGCGGCAACGCCCCGTTCACCCCGGCGCCGGTCAGCGGCACCAAGACGCTGCTGCCCCGGGTGTCGAAGAAGGAGTTCCGCGCCCTGCGCCCGGAGCTGGACTTCGGCCCCGTCGCCTGCCGGGCGGTGGTCGACGTGGTGGGCCGGGCGCTGGCCGACGCCCGGGTCGCGCCCGACGACGCCCGGCTGCGGGCGGCCGGGCTGCCCCGGCTGGCCCGCCACGTGATGGACGGCCCCTACCGGCTCGCGTTCCTGGCGGCCTGCTCCGCCCCGGTCGTCGACCTGGGCGGGGACACCGGCCACCTGGGCGCCGGCGACGCCGTCGCCAACCTCGCCGACCTGCTCGCCACCGGGGCGGCCGGCCCCGGCGAACTCCTCGTCCTGCTCAGTGCCGGCGCAGGTTTCACCTGGTCCGCCGCCGTTGTGGAAGTGATGTGAGATGACCACCGCAATCCAGACCCCGACCCAGACCCCGCCGCGCCCCGCCCGCGACACCGCGGCGCTGCCCGACCCCACCGCGATGTTCCGGCTGGACGGCCGCGTCGCGGTGGTGACCGGCGCCTCCAGCGGGATCGGCGCGCACTTCGCCCGGGTGCTCAGCGCGGCCGGCGCCCGGGTCGTGCTGACGGCCCGCCGCGAGGAGCCGCTGCGCCTGCTGTCCGAGGAGCTGCCGGGCAGCCTGCCGGTGGTGTGCGACGTGACCCGCGCCGACCAGCGCGAGCAGCTGGTGCGCACCGTCGCCGAGCAGCTCGGCCCGATCGACGTCCTGGTCAACAACGCGGGCCTGTCGGAGGTGGTGCCCGCGGAGCGGCAGAGCCCGGAGAGCTTCGACGCCATCGTCTCGGTCAACCTGTCCGCGGTGTTCGCCCTCAGCAGCGTCATCGGCGCGGGCATGCTCGAACGGGGCCGCGGCAGCATCGTCAACGTGGCCTCGGTCTACGGGATGGTCGGCAGCGGGAGCCTGCCGCAGGCGGCGTACGCGGCGAGCAAGGGCGGGGTGGTGAACCTGACCCGGGACCTGGCCGCCCAGTGGGCCCACCGGGGGGTGCGGGTCAACAGCCTGTGCCCCGGCTGGTTCTGGTCGGAGATGACGGCCGACATGCTGGAGAACGACAAGGGGCGCTCCTGGGTCGAGCGCCGCACCCCGATGCGCCGGGCCGGCGAGCTGTACGAACTGGACGGGGCGCTGCTTTTCCTGGCCGGCGACGCCAGTTCCTACGTGACCGGCAGCGCCATCCCGGTGGACGGCGGCTACCTGAGCATCTGAGCGCCCGGCCCCCGCGGGCCGGGCCGTCCGGGCCCCGCCCCGCGGTCGCAGCGCTCAGGCGGCCGAGCGCTGCGACCGCTGCGGCTGGTGCGGCCGGACCAGGCCGGTGGCGACGGCCTTGTTGACGGCGTCTATCCGGGAGACGGCGCCGAGCTTGTCGAACAGGTTCCGCAGGTGGCGCTTGACGGTGCCCTCGGTGATGCCGAGCCGGGCACCGATCTGGCGGTTGCTCAGGGCGGCCGCCACCAGCGTCAGCACCTCGATCTCGCGGGCCGACAGCCGCCGCTCGTCCGCCGTCCCGTCCCCGGTCCCGGGGTCGGCGGCGCGGCCGGTGGGCAGGGAGAGGGTCACCACCGCCTGCTCGGGGCCGCGGGTCTGGCGCACCGCCGCGGTCATGGTCTGCCACGAGGCGCTCTTGTGGACGTAGCCGCACACGCCGGAGGCGACCAACTGGCGTACCAGCAGCGGGTGGTCGTCGGTGCTGACGATGACGATCCGCAGCCGGGGGCAGTACTGGAGCATGCGGCGCACGGTGGCGACCGGGTCGTCGTTGTGCGGCATCCGGATGTCGAGCAGCGCGACGTCGGGGCGGTGCTCGGCGACCAGCCGCACGGCCGACACGGCGTCCCCGGCCTGGGCGACGACCTCGAAGTCGTCCTCGGTGCCCAGCATCTCGCACACCGCCTCGCGCAGCAGGGTGTGGTCGTCGGCGACCAGGATGCGGATCCGGCGGTCAGTCATGGTCGTTCTTCCTCTCGTCGATCGGGATCCACAGGGACACCTCGGTGCCCTGCCTGGGTGCGGAGGAGACGGTGGCGGTGCCGCCGAGCGCGGCGGCGCGCTCCTCCATGGCGAGCAGGCCGTTGGCGCGGCCGGGGCGCCGGACGGCCGCCGGGTCGAAGCCGTCGCCGTCGTCGCGCACCGTCGCGCAGACCTCGTGCGGGGCGACGGTGACGATCGCGCTGACCAGGCCGGCCCCGGCGTGGGCGAGGGCGTTGCGCAGGGCCTCGCGGACGATCACGAACACCTCGTCGCCGACGGGCCCGGGCAGGCGGCTGTCGTCGCCGTAGACCCGCAGCCGCACCTCGGTCCCGGCGGGGGCGGCGGCGCGCAGGTAGTCGCGCAGCGCCGCCTCCAGCGGCGGCGCCGGGGCGCTCGCGCCGTCGGCGGGCGGGGCGCCGCGCAGGGTGGCGACGAGTTCGCGGGTGGCGCCGAGGGCCTCGGACAGGGCGGCCCGGACGTCCTCCAGCCGGCCGCTCCGGCTCTCGGCCTGGCTCGCCGGGGTGTGTTCCAGCAGGTCGAGGCGGCGCAGGACCAGCGCCAGTCCGCTGCCGATCCGGTCGTGCACCTCCCGGGCGACGAGCGTGCGCAGGTCCGCGTCGGGGACGGTACCGATGGAGGTCACCGTCATGGCTGTCCGCCTTCCTCTGTCATCGCTGTGGACCGTCCCCCAGCCGCATCAACACAATAGCGAATGCTCGCTTTGTTTTACAGGGCTACTTCGGATCGGCATATGCTGATCGTGACGGGCGTTCTCCTGCGGCTCACGACCGGCTCACGACGCGGCGATGCCCCGCTCCAGCAACTCCCACAGCCGCGCGGACTGCAGCGGGTACACCCCGCTGTCCCGGCCGCGCACGGCCGCCTCGACGCCGACCATCAAGTACTGGACCAGCGCCGCGACCTCCTCCGGCTCGGCCCGGGGGGCGAGCAGGCCGGCCCGGGCGGCGCGCGCGAACTGCAGCTGCACGGCCACCGCCCACTCCACCATCCACCCGGGGCCCGCGCCCTCGCGCTCCCGCAGCAGCCGCGCCGCACCGCGCACCCGGTCGTCCCGCTCCAGCGCGCCGACCAGGTCCCGGGTCAGCAGCCGCGCCGCCTCCAGGGGTTCGGCCCCGGCGATCGCGGTCTGCGCGATCAGGGCCCGGACCACGTCGCGGGCCTGCCGCTGCACCTCGTCGGCCAGCGCCGACTTCGAGGGGAAGTGGAAGGTCAGCGCCCCGAGCGAGGCGGACGCCTCGCCGCTGATGCGCAGCAGCGAGGCCCCGCCGAAGCCGTCGCGGTCGAAGGTGCGGGCCGCGGCCCGCACCAGCTCCGCCCTCGTCCGCTCCGCGCGGACCGACCGTTGCCCCTCACGTGCCCGCCCCATGGCCACACGTCCCTTCCGGCGCCGGACGGCCCGGCGCGCCTCTGTTCACGGGATGACTGTAGCGCCGCAACCCCGCAAAAACAAAGCGGTTGCTCGCTTTATTCTTGTGGAGTTCCGATCCGAGGCCGGAGCCCGGGCGGGGAAGGGCGGGAGCAGGGCGGGCGGGGCGGGCGGAGCGGGAACGCCGGATCCCGGCCGCGCGTCCGTCCGGGACGCGCGGCCGGGCTCCGGCACCGGCGGGGCTCAGCTGGCGGTGGCCCCGCCGCCGTTCTTCGGCATGGCGGGCATCCGAGCCTGCGGGCAGTTCCGGACGCCGCCGACGTTGACGGCCAGGGTGCGCTCGAAGACGTCGCGCGGGATCTCGTGCAGCGGCACGCCGGCCGTGCCGTAACCCGCGTTGCTGAAGGCGCGGTCCAGCCCGCCGAAGGAGTCGAGCGCGGCGGTCACCGCGCGCCCGGGGTCAGCTCCCGGTGGCGGCGGCCGCGTACAGGCGCGCGCCGCTGAGGTCGATCCGGGCGACCACGGCGGGCACGGCGACGCCGGGCAGCACCATCTGCCACATCCGCACCAGGCGTTCGGTCAGGTCGGCCCGGCGGGTGGCGGCCTCGGAGTAGATCTGGATGCCGGTGCAGCAGGAGACGATGTACTCGGCCAGTTCGTGGACGTCGACCCCGGCCTGGAGTTCGCCCCGCTCGGCCCCGGTGCGCAGGAACCCGGCCAGGATCTCGGTCCAGGCGTCGAAGGTGGTGGCGTCGTGCAGTTCGAGCGCGTCCCGCTCGACGCCGAGCCGCACCCCGGCCCGCAGCACCGAATCCGTCCGCAGCTGCCTGGCCCACAGCAGCGTGGTGTCCACCGCCCGCTGGATGCCCTCGGACTCCAGGTGCGGTACGACCGTCTGCTGCTGGGAGGCGGCCACGGCCGTGGCGAGCGCCTCCTTGTTCTTGAAGTGGAAGTACATCGCCCCCGGGGTCAGTCCGGCCCGCTCCAGGATCTTCGCGACGCTGGCGCCGGCGTAGCCGGACTCGTCGAAGGCCTCCGCCGCCGCCATGAGAAGGGCGGCGCGGGTCTGCACCGCCCGCTCCTGCTTCAGCTCTTCACGCAC
The DNA here is from genome assembly GCF_039529925.1 of Kitasatospora saccharophila. NCBI lineage: Bacteria > Bacillati > Actinomycetota > Actinomycetes > Kitasatosporales > Streptomycetaceae > Kitasatospora > Kitasatospora saccharophila. Next base: position 45,303 of record NZ_BAAANS010000054.1, read on the forward strand.
CACGATCCCTCCAAAACGTTAAGAACGATCGCTATCGTATCGAACTTCACCCCTCCTCAACTTATCTTTTCTTTACTTTTCTTTACCTTCTCTTGGTAAAGCCCCGAGCCGGATTGGCGCCTTCCTCCTAGGCTGCATGTCCAAATTGACTGCTATGTAGGGCTTTTGAGTCATCTTGGGGGTGGCTGGCTTGTGACCATCGACAGAATCGACATTCTCCACCGTTATCAAAAAGTTACTCGATCTCTGTGACAATAAACCGAGCACTCGTTATGTTGTGCTGGTCGGGGCGGCCTCCGCCGCCTCCTGTTCTGACCCAGGGGGGCTTCGCATGTCCACGGATCTCGAGCACGACACGACCGTCACCACCGACCTCTCCCGCACCATCGCGACGCTGGTGCACAAGAGAAACCCCTCCGAGGTCCTCCCGACCCGCTGGCACGAGGGCGCCCCCGGCACCCACCACGTCACCGCGGTGCTGCCCGACGACCACTGCATCTACCGCGCCCCCCACGCCGGCCTCGACCCCGTGCTCGTCGTCGAGGCGTTCCGCCAGGCCGTCCTGCTGCTCGGCCACGCCGAACTCGGGGCGCCGGCCGCGGACCGCCAGACCTGGATGGACTTCGAGGCCGCCTTCGACCCCGAGGGCCTCGCCATCGGCCCCGGCCCCACCGAGATCGACCTGCGGATGACCGCCTCCGACACGGTGCGCCGCGCCGGACGGCTGGCCTCGGCCAGGGTGCAGGCCGACATCACCGCCGACGGACGCCCGCTGGCCACCGCGGCCACCTCGTTCACCAGCCAGTCCCCGGCCGTCTACGCCCGACTGCGCGGCGAGTACGCCGACCTCGAACGCTCCGTGGCCCGCGCCGTCCCGCTCGCCCCCCCGCTGTCCGCGTCCGGCGCCGGCCGCCAGGACTTCCGCGACGTGGTCCTGTCCGCCACCAACTCCCCGACCTGCCACCAGCTGCGCGTCGACGTCACCCACCCCGGCTTGTTCGACCACCCCGTCGACCACGTCCCCGGCATGCTCCTGCTGGAGGCCGTCCGCCAGGCCGCCTACACCGGCCTCGGCACCCCCGCGGCCGACCTGGTCGCCCTGCGCTGCTCGTTCAAGCGCTACACCGAACTCGACAGCCCCTGCTGGCTCCACAGCACCCGGCTGTCCGACAGCGAGTCGGGCGACGCCCGTTTCTCGGTCACCGCCGTGCAGAACGGCCGGCCGGTGCTGGCGGCCACCGCCGCCCTGCGGCCCCACCGCGCCTGACCGGCACCCCGCCCGCCGCGGCCCGCCGAAACCACCGCACCGTCGAGAGGAAGCGACCCATGCGCCCCGAGCACTCCGGCCCGCCCCGCGCGGCCCAGGGCCGGCCCGTGCGCCCCGCCCGCGGCCCCGCGGACGGCCGCGGACCCCGCTTCCCCGCACCCCCGACCCCTCCCCGGAACCCCCACGACCGCCGGGGAGGACACCAGTGAGCCGGGTACCGCGTGCCTTGCCGGCCGACGCGCGGTACCCGGCCGCGGCCGGCGCCGCCGCCGCGACCCGCCCGGACCCCGCACCCCGGCCCGCCACCGGGTACCGCCCGACCTGGACCGACCCGCTGGACGGCGCCGCCCGGCTGTTCGCCTCGCTGTACGGCGACAGCTTCCGCCACGTCCCGGGCCTGGGCTGGTACCGCTGGTCCGGCCACCGCTGGCAGCCCGACGCCGAGGGAGCCGCCCTGTGGGCCGCCGGCGAGATGGCCGACGCGCTGACGGCCCCCGCGTTCGAACACCGCGGCGCCCCCCTCCTGCACGGCCTGTCGGAGAACGTGCTCTCCACCGACGGGATCACCGGCCTCCTCGACCGGGCCCGGCACCTGCCCGGCCTGGCCGCGCCCGCCTCCCGCCTCGACAGCGACCCGTACGCGCTGTGCACCCCGGCCGGCGTCGTCGACCTGCGCACCGGCACGCTCACCGCGCCCGAACCGCACGGACACCTCCACTCCCGGTCGACGAGCGTGGGTCCGGCGGACACCCCCACCCCGCGCTGGAACCGCTTCCTGGCCGACACCTTCGGCGAGGACGCCGCCGGCCGGGAGACCACCGGCTTCCTCCACCTGCTCCTCGGCCGCTCCCTCACCGGCCGGGCCGAGCAGCAGGTGATGCCCTTCCTCGTCGGATCCGGGAAGAACGGCAAGTCCGTGCTGACGGACGTCCTGATGAAACTGCTCGGCGACTACGCCGACGCCGCCCCGCCCGGCTTCCTGATGACCCGCCCCTTCGACGAACACCCCACCACCCTGGCCGAGTTGCACGGCCGCCGCATCATCGTGTGCACCGAACCCGACCCGGAGGACCGCTTCGACGAGGCCCGGGTGGAACTGCTCACCGGCAACGGCCCCGTCACCGCCCACCGGATGCGCCGGGAACCGTTCACCTTCACCCCCACCCACACCCTGTGGCTGCTGGGCAACCACCTCCCGCGCGTCGCCAACGGCGGAGACGCCTTCTGGCGCAGGATGCGGCTGATCCCGTTCCCGAACGTGGTGCCGGACGAACGCAAGATCGACAACCTGGCCGGAGTGCTGGTCGCCGAGGAAGGACCCGGCATCCTCAACTGGCTCATCGACGGCGCCCGCCGCTACCTCGGCGGCGACAAGGACCTCACCGGCCCCGCCGGCGTCCGCACCGCCACCACCGCCTACGCCGAGACCGAGGACCACACCGCGCGCTTCCTCGACCAGCACCTCGCCGCCGCGGACGACCCGGCCGCCCGGACCCGGCTCTACCGCACCTACCAGGACTGGTGCGGCACCGAGGACGCCGCACCGGTCCCCCGACGCACCTTCGCCGCCCGGGTGGACCAGACGCTCTCCACCGTCCGCGGCACCGGCCCCCGAACCACCGACCCCAGGGGAGGCACCCGATGAGCGCCCTGATCGAGCCCGCCGAACTCGCCGACGAGAGCGAACTGGTGTGGCTGGAGGACATCACCGCCCTCGACTACGTCCGCCAGAGCCTGGACCGGCTGCCCGACCGCCACGACCGGCCCCGCCACCAGCGCGCCGGCCGACTGGTCGGCTACGCCGTGCTCCACCCCGACGCCCCCGCCTCCCCCGCCTCGGGCACGTTCCGCCGCCGGGTGTTCTGGCTGCTGCCCCACGACCGCGACACCCGGCCCGAAGGGCCCTACGCCTACGGCGCGCCCTCCGAGTCCGTGGACCCCCGCACCGTCGGCCCCGGCTGGCGCGGCAGCCAGACCCCCCGCTGCGTCGCGGCCGCCGACCGCCCCGCCGCCTGGCAGGACACCCCGGGCCTCCCGCCCGGCTGACCGGAACCGCGCCCCGCGCGCACCGCACTCCTTTCCGAGAACCGATGACTGACAAGGTGAAGAGAATGATCCTGGTGACTGGCGGCAGCGGCACGGTGGGGCGCAAGATTCTGCGCCGACTCCCCCAGGACACGCCGGTGAGGGTCCTGAGCCGCAGCGGCACGGGCGTCCCCGAACGCCCCGGCAACCCCTTCGAGGTCGTGCGCGGCGACTACGACCGGCCGGCGAGCATCCACGCCGCCATGGCCGGCGTCGAGACCGTGTTCGTGGTCACCTGCGACCCCTGCCGCCCCTGGCAGGACGAGATCCTGGTCGAGGCCGCCGCCGCGGCCGGCGTCCGCTCCCTGGTCAAACTCTCCGCCCTCGCGGTCGAGGACCAGGGCGCGCACGACCTGGTCACCCGCTGGCAGCGCGACAACGAGGAACTCATCCGCACCTCCGGCATGGAGTGGACCTTCCTGCGGCCGCGCGCCTTCATGACCAACACCCTCGGATGGGCCCGGACGATCCGCGAGGACGGCGTGGTGCGGGCCCTGGGCGGCACCACCCGCAACGCCTGCATCGACCCGCGCGACGTGGCCCGCGCCGCCGTCCAGGTGCTCACCAGCCCCGGCCAGCACGGCCGCACCTACGCGCTCACCGGCCCCGAGGCGATCAGCCCGGCCCAACAGGCCGACGCCATCGGCCGGGCGCTCGGCCGACCCGTGCGCTTCGAGGAACTGCCGCCGCACGAAGCCCTGGCCGGCCTGTGCCGCCGCTACCCGCTGCCGGTGGCCCAGGCCCTCCTGGAGAGCGCCGAGCGCCAGCACGCCGGAGCCAAGACCCGGGTGAGCACCGACCTGGCCGCCCTCACCGGACGGCAGCCCACCGACTACCTGACCTGGGCCCACGACAACGCCCACGCCTTCGGCGCCACCGGACTGCGCACGCTCACCACCGCGGCGTAGCCCCGCCGCACCGGGCCCCCGCCGGAACGGGGGCCCGGCCTCACAGCGGCAGCGTGATCCCCAGCTCCCGCATCGCACTGGAGGGCGGCCCGCCCTCCGAACGCTCCGTCTTGCGACCCCGCGTCCCCGGCGCCAGCGTCCCCGGATCGACCGCCTCCGCCGGAGCCCCCGTGGCGTACAACCCCTCGGGCCGGGCGTCGCGGTCGTGCGGCAGCAGCCAGAACACCCGCCGCCGGAACGTCCCCGAAGACCGCGACGCCTTCGCCTCCCGGCCCAACTGCGCGTACCCCACCAACCGGCCCGCCCGGTGGTACGCGGGCCGACCGCGGCGGTTCGGCAGCCGGTCCAGGCTCTGGCGGACGTAGTCGAGGGCGCTGATGTCCTCCAGCCAGACGAGTTCCGCCTCGTGGACGAGTTCGTCGTCGCTGATCAGGGAGCTCACGGCTGCTGCTCCTGTCCGGTGAGAAGACCGATCCCCGGATAGTACTTGCGGCTGTTGGACAGGACCATTTCCTTGGGGGAGCCGAGACCGACGAGTTCACGGGCGCGCTGGGCGAAGGCCCGGGAGGACAGGGCCACCGCGCCCTCATTGTGGCACCAGGTCCGGTACGCGGCGTACAGGGCGGTCTGCTCCGCCCGCTGGTCCGGGTGCACGGCACAGGACTCGTCGAAGAACCGCGCGGTGTGGTCCTCGGTCTCGGCGTAGGCGGTGGTGGCGATCCGCACGCTGGCCGGACCGGTGAGGTCCTTGTCGCCGCCCAGGTAGCGGCGGGCACCCTCGATGAGCCAGTTGAGGATGCCGGGCCCTTCCTCGGCGACCAGCACCCCGGCCAGATTGTCGATCTTGCGCTCGTCCGGCACCACGTTCAGGAACGGGATCAGCCGCATCCTGCGCCAGAACGCGAACCCCCCGGTACCGACCTGGGGCCGGTGGTTGCCCAGCAGCCACAGCTTGTGGGTGGGCGTGAAGGAGAAGAAGTCCTGGCGCATCCGGCGCGCCTTGATCCGGTCCCCGCCGGTCAGCATCTTCACCCGGGCCTCGTCGAACCTGTCGTCCGGCTTGACCTCCGCGCAGACCACCACCCGGCGGCCGTGCAACTCCGCCAGGTCGGTGGGATGGCCCTCGAAGGGACGCGCCATCAGGAACCCGGGCGGAGCCGCGTCCGCGTAGTCCCCGAGCAGCTTCATCAGGACGTCCAGCAGCACGGACTTGCCGTTCTTCCCCGACCCGAACAGGAACGGCATCACCTGCGCGCCCACGTCCCCGGTGATCGAGTAGCCCAGCAGCAACTGGAGGAAGCCGGCCATCTCCCGCCCCGCCGCGTCCTCCCCGAAGGTGTCGGCCAGGAACCGGTCCCACCGCGGAGTGGGCGTGTCCGCCGGACCCACGCTCGTCGACCGGGAGTAGAAGTCCTTGTCCGGCTCGGACCTGCGCACCACCCCGGTGCGCAGGTCGACGACACCGGCCGGCGTGCACAAGACGTACGGGTCGGCGTCCAGCTGCACGGCGGACAGCACCATCCCCGGCGCCGACTTCGCCTGCGCCAGCATCGCGTTGATCCCGGCGGTGGACAGCGACCGCCGACGGTGCTGCTGCAGCGCCTGCATGGAGAACAGCCCGCGCGGATCCTGCACCGCGATGCTCTCCGCCAGGTCCCCGGCCGCCCACAGGATGGTGTCGTCCTCGTCGGCGGTCCACCGGGTACCGTCCCAGCGATACCAGCCCAACCCCGGGACGTGCCGGTAGTCACCCGCGTACAGGCGCACGAAGAGCTTCGCGTTGCCCCGGTCGGACAGCGTGTCGGGCAGCAGGCCCCGCGCCGCGGCCGGCTGCTCCGCGACCGGCACCAGGGCCGGCACGGACGGCTCCAGCACCCGCGTCTGCTGGGCGAGGATCTGCGCGGCCACGGCCTGCGGATCGAAGCCGAACAGCGCCTCGGCCCCGGAATCGAAACTCAAGGCCGCCTCCCGGGGCGCAGCGGGTGGCGCTCGCCGGCGGCGAGGCCACTGCGGATGATCTGCTCGGCCCGGCGCTCCTGGCCGGGACGGACGGCCTCGGCGACCCGCTCCACGGCCGCAGCCACCAGCCGGGCCGTCCCGGGAGCCGCCCCGCCCGCCGCGAGCACCGCCTGCCGGGCCCGCGGCGGCACCGGCCGCGGCCCGACGGGCGCGGCCCCGGACGGGGGCTGGTGCCCGGTGCGCCGCAACTGCCGCGCCAGCCAGTCCGGGAGGACCGCCGGCTCGGTCGCCCCCGGGAGCGGGTGGTAGCGTCCGGCCGCCGTGACCGTCCCGGGCGCCACGATGTAACCGCCCTCCGCCCGGACGTCGACCTGCCAGGCCAGCCCCCGGCCGCCGCCGTTCCCCGAGGAGCACGACCAGCGCCCGCCCCCGGCCAGGTACCAGACGTGCATGCCCCCCGACGGAGTGCGCACCCGCAGGGTCGAGGCGTCGTCCACCGGAGTGGGCCGCCCCGACAGCGCGGCCAGCACGGCCAGCGAGTGGAAACCGTTGGCGAGGCCCGTCAGGTCGACCGCCTCGCCGATGCCGGTGCCCGGCAGGATCCGGTCCCGGGCCGGAACGGCCCCCGGGTGCGCGTCGATGTCGATGACCACCAGCCCCGCGGGCCCGCACGCCACCCCCACACCGAAACCCGGCCGCCCGCCCCACCACTGCCCGATCCGCGCCTGGTCCGTGGTCGCGGCATGGAACCCGTGGCACCACCGCCCGGCCGCCCGGCACCCGCACTCCTGCGGCCGGTGCGGAGCCCCACCCGGACCGCCCGGCCGGCACTCCGGACAGTTCGCCGCCGGAACCTTCCCCCCGGGCGCGAGCGGATGCACCGGCCACCCCCGCGCCGCACAATTCCGCGCGATCTCCAACGACCCGGGCCAGACGCCCCCGAGAGCCACCTCACCCGGGGGAAGGCTCAGTTTGGCAACCACCCGTCACCCCCCGACCAGCGACTCAAGCTACCCAATGACTGAGACAGACTAGCGAACCCGGTGTGACAGGAAGAGTCCCCTGAGCAACGGGTGATCCACCGACCACCACACAACCCCCACCCCCACCCGAGCGACCGACTCCCCGCCCGAGCGACCCAACCCCGCTGCCCCGCTCACGGCACGGATCCCCATCACCCCAGCTCAGTGCAGCAGCCGCTCGCAAAACAGCGACTGAAGCGACTGAAGCCCCCCATATATGACGACCACGACCCAGCACGCTGACCCGATATACAGCGCCCTTTGGTCGCTCCAGTCGCTCCCGTCCCACTGGTAAGCCCATGACCAGCTTTTTCCCAGGATTTTTGAGCCAGTGACCCAAAACCAGAGTCACTGCCCCCCGGAACGGCCCCCGCACCGACGTCTCCCTGCTGCGTTCTGTTGTGTTCGTCGCTCCCTGCAGCTGGCTCTGACCGGTAGCCGGTCCGGCAGGCCGGCGCCACCGGGGCCGTTTCCGCGGCCAGCGGCCCCCAGCAGGCCCCGGGAAGGGCGGCGGCCCTTGGTCAGAGAGGGGCCGGACGCCGGACACGGCAACGTCCGGCCGACCGAATGCGCAGGCCCGTACCTGCTAACAACCTGTTCCATCCGACCTCACCGACTACCAGGACGAACACCTCACCGACCACAACGGGAGCCGCAGCAACCGGCACGTCCTGGTCCTCCGGTTCCCCGGCCCGAGACGACGCCAGGCATCCCCTGACCGGTAGGCGCGGGAAGGGCCCCCAAGGGCCCGGTTCCGGCGGCAGCCGGAATCCCGCGACTTGCGCGGTAGCCGCAACCAGCAAGAACCAGTAGGGCCAAACCATGCCGAGCCCGGGGAGCGGAAGCGGCACGGAGCGGTAGCCCTGCCGGAGGCTTTCGATGGATGAAACAGCAGGTCAGGTCACCTTTTGTGGGGAGCGAGTGGATGGTCGCCGATGACCTGCGGGCTCGGGAGCGCCGGTTCTCCCGCACGGCGGGAGTATAAGAGGGCGCCGCCGAGAAGACGCTGCCGAAAACCGTGTTTGACCTGCAGAAACACCAGTTTTGTATCAGGCATCGTTTGGCCCTGGCCAGTAGGGCCAAACGGTTGCGGTTTTGGCCCTACTGGCCAGGCCAAAACCGGCGGAGTTCATCCACCGGCTCCGAAGCCTGCGGTCGGGCCAGCGAGGAGGACTCGCCGAGCCGTTCGGTCCTGAGGGCAGGACCAAACGTCGAACCCCACGCATCCGAGGACCTACTGGCAGACACCTTAAGCAGCTCTGCCGGGAGGCCGACCCATTTGATTCGCAGATGGATGGGGCCTCCCAGTGCACCCATGCCGACGCTCCGCCCGAGACGCTGAAGTATCGTGCCACCCGACAGAACGTCAGCCCGGCCGACATTTTGGTGTGATTAATGTCAGTCTCACCGACATTTTCCAGGTGATCTGTCCCCTCAGCCGGGACAGATCGCCTTCGATGTGTCCCGGCTGAGGGGACAGATCGTTGAGCCGATACTCCTTTGACCAGCGCAAACACGCCATCTCCCTCTTCTAAGTGGGTGCTGAGCTACGAGACGGGGCTGCGGCGCCTGCCGCAGTATCGCCCTTCGGCCAATTCGGAGGTTCCCGTACGCAACCTCGTTAGACAGGGGAGATTCGGTTTTGAGGGCTTGGCATCGGCTGGCGGCAGAATCCGGCAGCGGGAAGGCCTGTAGCCGCCGACCAGGTGGAGTTTCCCTGCAGTGGGCGCCGGGATGGGGTTGTGCGTGTTCGGGGTTGTTGGGGTCGCTCGGGGCCGAGGTCGACTGTCCTGGGTACCGCCTTCCTGGTGAACTGCCTGGCTTCGTCCTGCTCGCCCTGTGTGCAGCGAGGCGAGCTGCTGCGGTGGGTACTGGTCGTCCTGCCGGTTGGGGGCCGGCGGCAGGGTGGAGGGGGTTCGTGCCTGGGTGGGGAGGCGCGGAAAGGGCCCCCAAGGGCCCGGGTCCGGCGGCAGCCGGACTTCCGCGACTTACGCAGTAAGCCCCGCCCCTGACCGGCCTGCAGACTGTCCTGGGTACCCGACCCGGGCGGCGGCAGCGGCACGGACAGCCAGCCCGCCGGAGGCCCCCGGTTGAGGCGGTGGACGTCGCGTTGGGCTGCTGAGGCCTGGTGTTACGCACGTCACGACGGCGGGTTCCTGTCACAGATGAGAGGCAGATCCGCTAAAACGGCGGTTGACCTGCACTTATCTGGGGGCGTCTGTTTCAGATATCTGAAACACCAGGGTGTGCTGGTGTTAGGCATCTCTGAAACAAACCTCCTCCAGCGGGGTGCGACTCCTGCTTTCGTACGCCGGCAGTTGCTCGGTAGCACTGACTTGGCCGTGTTGTTCTGAAAATCTGAAACCGAGTGGTTAAGTCTGTGCTACCGTCTTGATCGTTCCGTTCATGACCAGAGATGGGTGCCGCGATGGCCGACCGCCTGCTCCCCGCCAAGGGCCAGCGCGTGATCACCGAACTCGACCGCAAGGGCAACGTCATCGTCCGTGTGCAGACTATTAGGTCTCGGGAGTTCGAGTCCGGCTACGACTCGCTCGGCGAACCTGTCCTCGGCTACGTCACCGATGCGCGGATCATGCTGGAGGTACTCGGCAGCCTGCGTGCTCCGGGCGGCTGGTTCCAGACCTGGTGCAAGGTGCTTTCACTTCAGAGGATGGGCGGAGGCACCCCAAAGCGCCCCAACACCTCTGGTTACGTTCGAACCACCCAACGTGATCTTCAGTCTCGCACGGGTCTTTCGGCCGCCACGGTTTCTGAAGCGATGCAGTACTTCTCCTCGCTTCCCTGGATCCGCCCAGCAGGACGTGGCCTGCTCCAGCTGAATCCCTTCCTGACGGTCGCCATCGGTTCGGGGGATCATGAGAGGGTGCAGCAGGAGTGGCTGGGCGCCGTTGGCGACACCTTCCTGCTGCCGGGCCCCGATCACCCGGCGGAGTGGCGTGAAATCCGCGCCACGGCCAAGGACGCGGCGAAGAAGGCGAAGCAGGCGGCAGTGAGTGAGAACGTGGTGCCGATGAAGCGTGCGCCCGGCCGGAAGGCCCAGCCAGGGCGCTCTGCCGCCCTCTGACCCCGATCCCCGCCCCGCCAGCCTCCATCACAGCTCCAAGATCAGGAAGGACCAGCACCATGGCGTACATCGCCCCACTTCCGTCAGCTCCGGTTGTCCTTAGCCGGGAGACGTTCGAAGTGCTCTCGTTGGTCGACCTGACTGCCAGCGCTCATCGGCTTCTACACTTGTTTCTTGCCAGGTTCGACCCCGACTTCGGCACCGTGAACCTGAGTCAGCGGGACATGGGAGAACTACTGGCCCTGTCCCACCCCTCGGTGAACAAAGCTGTCGGTGCTTTGGAGCGTGCGAAGCTCGCCTGGCAGATTGACGACGCGCTCTACCAACTGCACCCCGTTCTTACCGACGGCAAGATGGCTGACCGCCTGGCCGTTGTCCCAGAGATCGTTGTGTCCGATCCGAAGTCGCTTCGTGAGATTCGGCGCCAGCGCTACAGCCGGCAGACGGAGAGCCTGCCTGCCTGATCGATAGCACAGGCTTGATCGCGACGTTCTACATCGCTGAAACGTTCTGCACCTGTACTACCCAGAGCCGAAAGCAGAGCAGCATTGGGGGCTCTGAGGTGGGTCCCAGCGCTGCTTGCTCAGAGCTCGTAACAAGATCTTGCGCGCCAGCAAGCTGCGGTGAGTGCGACGATTCGTTGCTGTTGCTGTTGCTGTTGCTGTTGCTGTTGATGGCGTTG
>NZ_BAAANS010000055.1:0-50588 GCF_039529925.1 Kitasatospora saccharophila
GGCCGGGCACCCCACCGCGCCCGACGGCGCCGACCCGGCCGCCGCGGGCCCCCTGCCGTCCCGCCGGGCGCTGCTGTTCGGCTGCGGCGTGGTGCTGCTGGCCGGCGCGGGCGGGCTGACCGCCTGGGCGCTGGGCGGCGGCACGACGAAGGACCCGGCCCCGTCGCCGGCCCCGTCGACCGGCGGCCCCACCGGCAGCCCGACCGCCGCCGCGTCGAGCGCCGCGCCCAGCCGCGCCCCCGGCATGCCCCCGGCCCCGCTGTGGACGTACCGGACCGCGGGGAACAACGCCGGCAGCCTCGGCATGGCCTTCTCCCCCGGCCTGCTGCACCTGGGCAGCGCCGACCTGGTCGCGGTGAGCCTGGCCGACGGCAAGGAGAAGTGGATCACCAAGGACGCGATGGCCTACAACATGGCCTGCGCGGGCGGCACGATCAGCTACGGCACCGTCTCCGACCTGATCACGGTGGACGCCGCCACCGGCACCGTGCTGTGGAAGTACCAGGCCGAGCGCGGGAAGCCGAACGGCACCCAGATCGCCTCGGACATGGTGCTGAACGCCGACGACCGCGCCGTGTACGCGATGTGCTCGTACCTGCAGATGGACGACAAGGGCATGCCCGACCTGGGCGCCAAGACCGGCAAGGGCATCATGGCGCTGTCCCGCAAGGACGGCTCGATGCTGTGGAACCAGCACCGCCAGCAGACCGCCGACTACACGGTCAGCTCCGACCTGACCGCGGACGCCCTGCTCTACACCGACAGCAAGGAGAACCTGGTCGCCCGGTCGCTGGCCGACGGCACCCAGACCTGGTTCGCCGCCACCAACTCCCGCTCGGAGTACCAGCCGGTGCTCCAGGACGGCCTGGTGTTCTGCTCGGTCGAGCCGAACGGCATCCAGGGCGTGCGGGTCTCCGACGGCAAGCAGGTCTGGACGAAGACCTCGGACCGCGCGACCCACATGTGGTACTCGCCGCCCGCGGCGGGCAACCACGTCGTGTACTCGGTGCTCGGCGGCATGACGCTGACCTACCAGGGCACCACCTACACCCCGGCCGCGGCGACCCGGGTGGTGGCCTTCAACGCCGCCGACGGCACCGAGCTGTGGCACCTGGAGCTGCCGGTGGAGGTGTCGATGGACACCAACCCGGTGCTGGTCAAGGAGACCCTGTTCGTGCCCAGCCCCGAGCACGGGATCTACGCCGTCGACGTGGTGAACCACAAGATCCGCTGGGTGTTCCAGACCAACGCCGGGGCCGAGCTGCCCTGGCACCTGGCCGGCGGCGAGGACCTGCTGATCGCCGTCCAGGGCAACCAGGTGATGGCGCTGCCGACCGTCTAGGAACGCGCCGGGCCGGGGCCGTGGACGGCCCCGGCCCGCAGTGCGGTCGGTCTCCGGTCAGACGTTCACGCCGAAGTCCTGGGCGATGCCGCGCAGGCCGGAGGCGTAGCCCTGGCCGATGGCGCGGAACTTCCACTCGTCGCCGTTGCGGTACAGCTCGCCGAAGACCATCGCGGTCTCGGTCGAGGCGTCCTCGGAGAGGTCGTACCGGGCGATCTCGGCGCCGCCGGCCTGGTTGACCACCCGGATGAACGCGTTGCGGACCTGGCCGAAGCTCTGCTGCCGGTTCTCCGCGTCGTAGATCGACACCGGGAAGGCGATCTTGGCGACGTCGGCCGGGACGCCGGCCAGGTTCACCTTGATCTGCTCGTCGTCGCCCTCGCCCTCGCCGGTGAGGTTGTCACCGGTGTGCTCGACCGAGCCGTCGGCGCTCTTCAGGTTGTTGAAGAAGATGAAGTCGGCATCGGAGCGGACCCGGCCCTGCTCGGTGCAGAGCAGCGCGCTGGCGTCCAGGTCGAAGTCCGTGCCGGTGGTGCTGCGCACGTCCCACCCGAGGCCGACGACCACGGCGGTCAGGCCGGGCGCCTCCTTGGTGAGCGAGACGTTGCCGCCCTTGCTGAGGCTGACACCCACGTGGTCCTCCAAGAAGTCGGGTTCCCGATCCGTCAACGGCCCGATCGTAGTGCGGGGTTCCCGGGCCGCCCCCGCGACTCGGCCCGGCGCCCGGCGGAAAGTTCCGCCGCACCGGGCCGGGAGGGCTGCCGGCGGGAGGGTCAGAGCGCGCCGAGGGCGGCCAGGTACTCCTGGGTGTCGCGGGCGTCCGGGAGGCCGTTGACGATGCTCCAGCGGACGGTGCCCTCCTTGTCGATGACGAAGGTGCCGCGCACCGCGCAGCCCTTCTCCTCGTTGAAGACGCCGTAGGCGCGGGAGACCTCGCCGTGCGGCCAGAAGTCCGACAGCAGCGGGTACTCCAGGCCCTGCTGGTCGCCGAACACCCGCAGCGAGAACGGCGAGTCGTTGGAGACCGCGAGCACCTGCACCTCGTCGTTCTGCAGGCGCGGCAGCTCCTTCTGGATCTCGCAGACCTCGCCGGTGCAGACGCCGGTGAAGGCGAACGGGTAGAAGACCAGGACGACGTTCTTCTCGCCGCGGAAGTCGGACAGCTTCACCGACTCGCCGTGCTGGTTCTTCAGCTCGAAGTCCGGGGCCTGGGTGCCGATCTCGACGGTCATGGGGGGACCTTCCTGCCGATGCGATGGTGCGGTCGGGAAGATCCTCCCACTCGTCCGCCCCCGTTCGACCGTTCGGGTGAGCCGGACCGGCCGTCCGGGCGCCCCGTTCGCCCTGGGTGAACACGCCGGAACGCCGACGGGCCCCGCCGGCGCGTCCCGGATTCCGGGTGCTCGCCGGCGGGGCCCGCCGCGGGGGTTGCTCCGAAGGTCAGCGCTTGCCGGCCTTCGACGCCTTCGGGGTGGCCAGGCGGGTGCCCGCCCAGTCCTTGGCGATCGCCACCGAGCTGGTCTGCGAGAGGCCGGCGGTCTTGGCCGCGTCGGCGATCTCGTGCGCCTCGACGTGCCCGTCACGGCCGGTCTTCGGGGTGAGCAGCCAGATCAGGCCGCCCTCCGCCAGGTACTCCAGGGCGTCGACCAGGGAGTCGGTGAGATCCCCGTCCTCGTCGCGGTGCCACAGCAGGACGCCGTCGGCGACGTCGTCGTAGTCCTCGTCGACGAGTTCGGTGCCAGTGATCTCCTCGATCCCCTCCCGGAGGTCCTGGTCACTGTCTTCGTCGTACCCGAGCTCCTGGATGATCTGGCCCTGTTCGAAGCCGAGGCGGAGAGCCGGGTTGGACTTGTCCGCGGGGTCCGCGGTCGCGCTCACGGGAATAACCTCCAGTATTCGGCCCGGCGTCCATGCCGGGGCTGTGGCCGTAGTCCACACGGGAGCGGCGGTTCGCGCAAGTACCCGACCCCCGATCCCACCCAAAGGTTGACGTGTCGCCGGGCGACACGCCGCCCACTGTGGTGGTGAACACACCCATATGTCCGTGTCCGTACCGACAAGGATGCTTCGTCTCGTACCCGCTTCCGACCCGTTCACCCCCCGCACGCCTGCCCGAGATACGAACGGCATTCGGGTCCGGGCAGGGTGCGGGCGTAAAGTCTCCTGTTGGCCCTCATCCCGACCGGCCGCCATCGTCCGGCCGGGGTCCCAGGTCGGACCACCTCCTGAACCGTACCGTCCACCAGGCGGAACGGTTACCGATCGGTAGAGATGACGGATCTCCGAACGCGGTAGCACGATGGAGGCGGCGCGACAACTCAGTTTCGACCGACAGTGAAGGAACAGCGTGGCTTCCGGATCCGATCGCAACCCGATCATCATTGGCGGCCTCCCGAGCCAGGTCCCGGACTTCGATCCCGAGGAGACCGCGGAGTGGCTGGAGTCGCTTGACGCTGCCATCGACGAGCGCGGGCGCGAGCGCGCCCGCTACCTGATGCTGCGGCTGATCGAGCGCGCCCGCGAGAAGCGCGTCGCCGTGCCCGAGATGCGCAGCACGGACTACGTCAACACCATCGCCACCAAGGACGAGCCGTTCTTCCCCGGCAACGAGGAGATCGAGCGCAAGATCCTCAACGCGACGCGCTGGAACGCGGCCGTCATGGTCTCCCGCGCCCAGCGGCCCGGCATCGGCGTCGGCGGCCACATCGCCACCTTCGCCTCCTCCGCGTCCCTGTACGACGTGGGCTTCAACTACTTCTTCCGCGGCAAGGACGCCGACGGCGAGTCCGGCGACCAGGTCTTCTTCCAGGGCCACGCCTCGCCGGGCATCTACGCCCGCGCCTTCCTGCTGGACCGACTGACCGAGCAGCAGCTCGACGCGTTCCGCCAGGAGAAGTCCAAGGCGCCGTACGGCCTCTCCAGCTACCCGCACCCGCGGCTGATGCCGGACTTCTGGGAGTTCCCGACCGTCTCGATGGGCCTCGGCCCGCTCGGCGCGATCTACCAGGCCCGGATGAACCGCTACCTGGAGCACCGCGGCATCAAGGACACCTCCGACTCGCAGGTGTACGCCTTCCTCGGCGACGGCGAGATGGACGAGCCCGAGTCGCTCGGCCAGCTCTCGCTGGCGGCCCGCGAGGGCCTGGACAACCTGACCTTCGTGGTGAACTGCAACCTGCAGCGCCTCGACGGCCCGGTCCGCGGCAACGGCAAGATCATCCAGGAGCTGGAGTCGCAGTTCCGCGGCGCCGGCTGGAACGTCATCAAGCTGGTCTGGGACCGCAGCTGGGACCCGCTGCTGGCGCAGGACCGCGACGGCGTCCTGGTCAACAAGCTGAACACCACCCCGGACGGCCAGTTCCAGACCTACGCCACCGAGACCGGCTCGTACATCCGCGAGCACTTCTTCGGCGGCGACCTGCGCCTGCGCGCGATGGTCGAGAACATGAGCGACCACCAGATCCAGCACCTGGGCCGCGGCGGCCACGACCACCGCAAGGTCTACGCCGCGTTCAAGGCCGCCCGCGAGCACAAGGGCCAGCCGACCGTCATCCTGGCGCAGACCGTCAAGGGCTGGACGCTGGGCCCCAACTTCGAGGGCCGCAACGCCACCCACCAGATGAAGAAGCTGACGGTCGAGGACCTGAAGCGCTTCCGCGACCGGCTGCACCTGCCGATCACCGACAAGCAGCTGGACGAGGGCTACCCGCCCTACTACCACCCGGGTCGCAACTCGGAGGAGATCCAGTACATGCACGACCGCCGGCAGGAGCTCGGCGGCTACGTGCCCACCCGCAAGGTGCGCCCGCGCAAGCTCGAACTGCCGGGCGACGACGCGTACAAGGCGGTCAAGAAGGGCTCCGGCAACCAGACCATCGCCACCACCATGGCGTTCGTCCGGGTGCTCAAGGACCTGATGCGCGACAAGGGCATCGGCAACCGCTTCGTGCCGATCGCGCCCGACGAGTACCGCACCTTCGGCATGGACTCGCTGTTCCCGTCCGCCAAGATCTACAACCCGCTCGGCCAGACCTACGAGTCGGTCGACCGCGAGCTGCTGCTGGCGTACAAGGAGTCCCCGTCCGGCCAGATGCTGCACGACGGCATCTCCGAGGCCGGCTGCACCGCCTCGCTGATCGCCGCCGGCTCCTCGTACGCGACGCACGGCGAGCCGCTGATCCCGGTGTACGTCTTCTACTCGATGTTCGGGTTCCAGCGCACCGGCGACCAGTTCTGGCAGATGGCCGACCAGCTGGCCCGCGGCTTCGTCATCGGCGCCACCGCCGGCCGCACCACCCTGACCGGTGAGGGCCTGCAGCACGCCGACGGCCACTCGCACCTGCTGGCCTCCACCAACCCCGGCGTGGTCGCCTACGACCCGGCCTACGGGTACGAGATCGCGCACATCGTCCAGGACGGCCTGCGCCGCATGTACGGTTCCTCCGCCGAGCACCCGCACGGCGAGGACGTCTTCTACTACATGACGGTCTACAACGAGCCGATCAAGATGCCGGCCGAGCCGGAGGGCGTCGACGTCGAGGGCATCCTCAAGGGCCTCTACCGGCTCAAGGGCGCCGAGGCCGGCCAGATCCCGGCGCAGATCCTCGCCTCCGGCGTGGCCGTGCCGTGGGCCCTGGAGGCCCAGCGCATCCTCGCCGAGGAGTGGAACGTCAAGGCGGACGTCTGGTCGGCGACCTCCTGGAACGAACTGCGCCGCGACGCCGTCGAGGCGGAGGAGTTCAACCTGCTGCACCCCGAGGAGCCGCAGCGCGTCCCGTACGTGACCACCAAGCTCTCCGGGGCCGAGGGTCCGTTCGTGGCCGTCTCCGACTGGATGCGCGCCGTCCCGGACCAGATCTCCCGCTGGGTCCCCGGCCAGTACCAGTCCCTGGGCGCCGACGGCTTCGGCTTCGCCGACACCCGCGGCGCGGCCCGTCGCTTCTTCCACATCGACGCGCAGTCGATCGTCCTGGGCACGCTCACCGAGCTGGCCAAGCAGGGCAAGATCGACCGCTCGGCGCTGAAGGACGCGATCGACCGCTACCAGCTGCTCGACGTGGCGGCGGCCGACCCGGGCGCGGCGGGCGGCGACGCCTAAGCGCTAGCCGCTGACCGGAAAGGTCCGCCCGGAGAGGGGGTTTCCCTCTCCGGGCGGACCTTTCCGTCTGTCCGTGGCTGCGCGAGCGACCCCGGCAACGCGAGGATCCGCCCGGGAAGGGAACTCCCTTCCCGGGCGGATCCTCGGGCGGTGCGGCCGGCTCAGATGTGGACCGAGGGGCCCGTCTCGTTCACGCCGCGGCGGGTGAGCAGGCCCAGCGCCGCCGCCGCCAGGGCGACGATCGCGGCGACCACGAAGGCCAGGCCCATGCCGCTGACGAAGGAGGAGTGGACGGCGTCGGCGACGCCCTGGGGGGCTCCGGGCGGGGCCATGCCGAGCTGGGCCAGCTGCTTGAGCTGCTCGCCCTGCTCGCCGCCGGGCAGCGGCTGGCCGGTCGCGGCCTGCCACTTGTCGGGCAGCGCGCCGGTGACCTTGGAGGCCATCACCGCGCCGAGCACGGCGGTGCCGAGGCTGCCGCCGACCTGCATCGCGGCCTGCTGGAGGCCGCCGGCCACGCCGGACAGCTCCATCGGGGCGTTGCCGACGATGACGTCGGTGGCACCGACCATGACCGGGCTGAGGCCCAGACCCATCAGCAGGAACCAGAGCGACATCACGCCGGTGCCGGAGTCGACGTCCAGGGTGGACATGCCGAGCATCGCGGCGGTGGTGAGCACCATGCCGCCGACGATCGGGATCCGCGGCCCGACCTTGCCGATCAGGACGCCGGCCACCGGCGCGCCGACGATCATCATGCCGGTCATCGGGAGCAGGTGGACGCCGGCGTCGACCGGGGCCATCCCGTGCACGTTCTGCAGGTAGAAGGTGACGAAGAAGATGCCGCCGAAGAAGGCGAAGGCCATCAGCACCATCAGCAGGGTGCCGGCCGAGAGCGGCACCGAGCGGAACAGCGAGAGCGGGATCAGCGGCTCCTTGGCGTACTTCTGCCAGATCGCGAAG
Source organism: Kitasatospora saccharophila (assembly GCF_039529925.1). Taxonomy (NCBI): domain Bacteria; kingdom Bacillati; phylum Actinomycetota; class Actinomycetes; order Kitasatosporales; family Streptomycetaceae; genus Kitasatospora; species Kitasatospora saccharophila. The sequence continues at coordinate 7,401 of NZ_BAAANS010000055.1, forward strand.
AACACCAGGGCGAGCAGCGCGCCGCCGAGGAACAGCAGGGTGGTGGGGTCGCCCCAGCCCCAGGTCGGGGCCTTGATGATGCCCCAGACCAGCATGAACATGGCGCCGGAGAGCAGCACGATGCCGGGGATGTCGAAGGACTTGGCGGCGTTCTCGGCCCGGACGTCCTTGAGCACCAGCAGGCCCAGCACCAGGGCGACGATGCCGACCGGGATGTTGATGTAGAACACCGACTCCCAGTTGACGTGCTCGACCAGCAGGCCGCCGACGATCGGGCCGGCCGCGGTGGAGGCGCCGATGACGCCGCCCCAGATGCCGATCGCCATGTTCAGCTTCTCGGCCGGGAAGGCCCCGCGCAGCAGGCCGAGCGCGGCGGGCTGGAGCAGCGCGCCGAACAGGCCCTGGAGCACGCGGAAGAGGATCACCTGCTGGATCGAGCCGGCGAAGCCGATCGCGGCGGAGGTGGCGGCGAAGCCGACCGCGCCGACCAGGAAGGTGGTCTTGTGGCCGAACCGGTCGCCGATCTTGCCGGCGGTGATCAGGAAGACCGCGAGGGCCAGCAGGTAGCCGGAGGTGACCCACTGGATGTTGGCGGGCGAGGCGTGCAGGTCCTGCTGGATGGCCGGGTTGGCGATGGCGACGACGGTGCCGTCGAGGGCGACCATCATGACGCCGACGGCGACGGTGAGCAGCGTCAGCCAGGGGTGTCCCCGCAGCCGGCCGCCGGCGGTCGGAGCCGCTTCCTTGTCGAGTACTACGGACTGGCTCATGTCTCGGGACTTCCCCGTTCGTGTGGTGACGCTGGGACCGCTGGGAACGAAAAACGGCGGCGTCCGGCCCTCACGCCCGTCCCCACGAGCTCCAAGACAGACGGACACCGCCATCGCGGAACATTATGTCAGCTGCTGACATTCGACAAACGGTGACTCCTGTCACGTGATGCCAGTTCACGATCACGGCGCTATCGTTGGCCCCATGGCCATGCCCACCACCGCCGCCGACCCGCAGCCCGTCGGCCTGCGGGAACGCAAGAAGCGGCGCACCCGGGACGCCCTGGTCGACGCCGCCCACCGGCTGTTCCTCTGCCACGGCTACGGACGCACCACGGTGGACGAGATCGCGTCCGAGGTGGAAGTCTCCCAACGCACCTTCTTCCGGTACTTCGCCAACAAGGAGGAGGTCGCCCTCGCCGTGCTGGCAGAGGCCGAGGAGGCGTTCCTGGAGTTCCTGCGCGCCCGCCCGGCCGGCGAGAACCCGCTGGAGGCGATGCGCGGCGCGGTCCGCGAGGTCTGGCAGGCCGTCGACCGCGGGCAGGACAGCGGGCCGGCCGCGCTGGAGCTGTTCGAGCTGATCGAGTCCACCCCGACGCTGCTCGCCGCCCACCTGCGGCACGCCATCCAGCAGGAGGTGGAGGTCGCCCGGATCCTCGCCGACCGCGAGGGCCTCGACCCGGCCGTCGACCTGCGCCCCCGCCTGCTGGCCGCCGTGTTCGGCACCGTGGTGCGGATCTCGCACCTCGCCTACGCCGCCGACCCGGACGCCCACCGCCACTCGATGGACGGCATGCTGGCCCTGATCGAGCGCCACTTCGACCAGTTGGGCCCGGCCCTGGCCGGCTCCTGGCGCTGACCGGCCGGGCGCCCCGCGCCGACCCCCTACCGCGGTGGCACCCGGACGCGCTACCGGAGTATGAGGACAGCGCCGCCTCCCCGGCCTACCCTCGGCCCGGTGACCATCCGGGAAGACTTCCTGCGCGCCCTCACCGAGCCCCTCGGCGTCCGCCGCCCGCCGCTGGCGACGGCCCGCCGGGCGTGGATCCGGGCGGTCCCGTACCTGCTGGCGGGGGCCGCGGTCGGCGCCCTGCTGCCGACCGGCATCGTGGCCCTGATCCGGTTCCACGGGGTGGACCCCTCGCTGGCCACCGTGCTCGCCGTGGTGCAGTCCGGGGTGCTGCTGCTGGGCCTGACCCGGCCGCTGCTCGCCTGGCAGCTGATGGTGCCGTCGGTGCTGGTCGGCGCGGCCGCCGCGCAGGGCACCGCCGCCGAGCAGCCCTGGCCGTGGCCGATCACCACGCTGCTGTCGTACCTGTTCCTGATGGTGCTGCTGGCGATCCGCGAGCGCGGCCGCACCCTGCTCGCCGTCTGGGTGGTCACCTTCCTCGGCTGCAGCCTGAGCTGGACGGTCTTCAACCAGCACTTCGACGGCACCTCGGTGGTGGTCACCGCGCTGTCCGGGGCGGTCCTGCTGCTCGGCTGGAGCCTGCGCGGGCGCGGCGAGGCCAAGCGGCTGCTGGCCGAGCAGGAGCAGATCTCCGGGACCGAGCGGGCCCGGCGCACCCTGCTGGAGGAGCGCGCCCGGATCGCCCGCGAGCTGCACGACGTGGTCGCCCACCACATGTCGGTGATCACCGTCCAGGCCGACAGCGCGCCCTACCGGATCGCGGGCCTGCCCCCGGCCGCCGTCGAGGAGTTCGGGCAGATCGCCGCCGCCGCCCGCGGCTCGCTCGCCGAGATGCGCCGCCTGCTGGGGGTGCTGCGGGCCGACGGGAGCGCCCCCGACAAGACCCCGCAGCCCGGCCTGGCCGACCTGCCGAAGCTGCTGGCCACCGCCGGGCAGGCCGGGGTGCGGGCCGAACTCGCCGTCGAGGAGGGGGTGTCGGCGCTCGGCCCGGTGCCGGACGCGGTCGCCCTGTCCGCGTACCGGGTCGTCCAGGAGGCGCTGGCCAACGTCGTCCGGCACGCCCCCGGCGCCACCGCCGAGGTCCGGCTCTCCCCCGCGGACGGCGCGCTCGCCCTGACCGTCCGCAACGGCCCGCCGCCCGGCCGGGCCGCCGCCGTGGAGAGCTCCGGCGGCACCGGGCAGGGACTCGTCGGAATGCGCGAGCGCGTCCGCCTGCTGGCTGGCACCCTGGACACCGGCCCGACCGCCGACGGCGGCTACCGGGTGAGCGCCGTCCTGCCGCTGCACGGCGCCGCGACCGGCACCGACCCGGGCGCCGGCCCAGGCGCGGACACCGACGCAGGCATCGACCCCGGGGAGAGCACCGCATGACCATCCGCGTCCTGATCGCCGACGACCAGGCGATGGTCCGGGCCGGGTTCGCCGCCCTGCTGAACGCCCAGAGCGACATCGACGTGGTCGGCGACGCGGCCGACGGCCGGCAGGCGGTCGAGGCCAGCGGCCGCACCCACCCCGACGTGGTCCTGATGGACGTCCGGATGCCCGAGATGGACGGCCTTGAGGCCGCCCGCCGACTGCTCGACCCGCCACCCGGGGTGGTCCACCGCCCGCGCGTGCTGATGCTCACCACCTTCGACGTCGACGACTACGTGTACGAGGCGCTGCGGGCCGGCGCCAGCGGCTTCCTGCTCAAGGACGCCCCGCCCGCCGACCTGATCTCGGCCGTCCGGATCGTCGCCGCGGGCGACGCGCTGCTCGCCCCCTCGGTCACCCGCCGCCTGATCGCCGACTTCGCCCGCAGCCGCCCGGCCCCGCGCCGCGACCCGCGGCTGCGCCTGAACGGCCTCACCCCGCGCGAGACCGAGGTGCTCGAACTCATCGCCCGCGGCCTGTCCAACCAGGAGATCGCCGCCCGCCTCGTCCTCGCCGAGCAGACCGTGAAGACCCACGTCGGCCGGATCCTCGGCAAGCTCGACCTGCGCGACCGCGCCCAGGCCGTCGTCCTCGCCTACGAGAGCGGCCTGGTCCAGCCCGGCGTGCAGTAGGGCGCACCCGCTACCCCTCCGGTATGACCCGCGGGTTGGCTCCGCGGGGTGACGCCCGGCCGCCCGTCCCGTTCCTACCTTCCACCTCGTTGCCGAACGAGCGGAGGAGGAGCGGATGTCGTCGCGTCTGCGTCGGGGGACGGCCGCGGTCGGGCTGGTGCTGGCCGCGGTGCTGGGGGTGGGGTCGTGGGCGTCGGCGGACGCGCAGACGCCGCTGACGGGGCCGCCGCCGGGAACGGCGGCCTGGCGGGCCGACACCGCGCTGGGGGTGCGGCTGCCCGATCCGGCGAGCGCCCCGCCCGCCGAGGTCGCCGCGTTCTTCGCGGGCCTGGCGCCGGCCCGGCGCGAGTCCCTCGCGGTGCGCCACCCGCAGGTGGTCGGCAACCTGGACGGCGCCCCGGTCGCCCTGCGGCTGCGGGCGAACGCGCTGGCCGTCGCGGAGGAGCGGGAGCAGCAGCTGGCCCGCGCCCGGGACGCCGCGCTGCCGTCCGCCGAGCGCGCCGCGGCCGCCGCGCGGGCCGACCGCTACGGGGAGCTGGCGCACCGCGCGCTGCTGGCCTTCGACCCGCGCGGGCGCGGCCAGGTCGCCGAGGTGTTCGGCGACCTGGAGCACGACGAGCGGACGGCCGTGCTGGTGCCGGGCTCGGACACCGACCTGTCGACCTACGACCGGCCCTCCGCGGCCGGCTACGACACGGCCGCCGGGATGGCCCGCTCGCTGCGGGCCGCGAGCGGCGGCCGGGTCGCGGTGGTGGCCTGGGTGGGCTACACCACGCCGGTCGGCCTGGGGACGGACGCGGCCCGCGAGGAGCTGGCCGAGGCGGGCGCCGTGCGGCTGGACCGACTGCTGGCGGGGCTGGCCCCGGTGACCGGGCGGGTGGAGCTGTTCTGCCACTCGTACGGGTCGGTGGTGTGCGGGCGCTCGGCGCCGGACCCGGCGCTGGTGGCCTGGGTGGTGGCGGTGGCCTCGCCCGGGATGGGCCTGGAGCGGGCGGACGAGCTGCGGGTGCCGGTGTGGGCGGTGCTCCGCAACGCCGAGGACTGGGTCGGCGACGTCCCGCACGTCTCGCTGCTGGGTTTCGGCCACGGCGCCGACCCGACCTCGGGCGGTTTCCGCGCCCGGCTGCTGCCGTCCACCGGTTCGCGCGGCCACAGCGGCTACTTCGCGCCCGGCTCGGTCTCCCTCGCGGTCCTCGCCGCCCTCGCCCTGGCCCCCGACGCCTGACCGCCCCTCCCCTCCGCCCCTCCCCACTTCCCTCCCCCATCCCCTTTCCCCCGACCGGCCCTGACGATCCGTCGGCGACCCGAGGAGACCCCGTGACCACTGCCCTGGCCCGACTGCGCCGCACCGCGGCGACGGTCGACGCGAAGACCCCCGCCACCCGGGACCGCGCCCTGGACGGGCTGCGCGCCCTGGCCCTGCTGTCCGTCCCGGTCGGGCACTGGCTGCTCGGCGGATTCACCACCGGGGGCGGGGTGCTGCACAACGCCAGCCCGCTGGGGGCGCTGCCGTCCATGGCGCCGCTGAGCTGGCTGCTGCAGATGCTGGGGGTGTTCTTCCTGGTGGGCGGCCGGGCCTCGGCGCTGTCGCTGCGCCGGGCGACCGACCGCGGGGTGCCGGTGGGCAGTTGGCTGCGCGGCCGGGTGCTGCGGCTGGTGCGCCCGGTGCTGGGGGTGGCGGCGGTGTGGGCGGCGCTGGTGCCGCTGCTGCGGGCGCTGGGCGTGCCGGACGGGACGGTGCGCACGGGCGCGGTGCTGATGGTGCAGCCGCTCTGGTACATCGCGATGTACCTGGTGCTGACCGCGCTGACCCCGCTGTGCGTCAAGTTCGGTGCCTGGGCCAGGGGTTGGGGCGCGGCCGGGCTGCTGGCGGCGGTCGCGGCGGTGGACCTCCTGCGGTACGGGCCGTGGGGCGCCTCGATGCCCGGCTGGCTGAGCCTGCTGAACCTGCTGCCGGGCTGGCTGTTCGCCTACCAGTTGGGCGTGGACTGGGCGCACGGCCGGCTGACCCGGGCCGGGGCGAAGCTGCTGGCGCTGGGCGGGGCGGCGCTGTTCGCGGTGCTGCTGCTGGTGTTCCACTACCCGGCGAGCATGGTCGGGGTGCCGGGCGCGGCCCGGACCAACTCGCACCCGCCGTCCCTGCTGGTGCTGGCGCTGGCCTCGGTGCAGGGCGGCGCGGCGGTGCTGCTGAAGGACCGGCTGGGCCGGGCGCTGCGGCGGCCGCTGCTGTGGCTGCCGGTGGTGGTGGTCAACCTGGGCGCGATGACGGTCTTCTGCTGGCACCAGAGCGCGATGTTCCTGACCGCGCTGGCCGGTTCGCACTTCGGCGCGCTGCCCGGCCTGACCACCGCCCCGGACTCGGTCGGCTGGGCGCTGGCCCGGCTGGCCTGGCTGCCGGTGTTCGGCGCGGTGCTGGCGCTGATCGGCCGCTGGGCCCGGCGTTTCGACGCCCCGTGGCCGTCGCGGACCTGGCGGGCGCTGGCGGGCGCGGGCGCGGCGCTGTTCGCGGTGTACGCGCTGGGCGCGGTCTGAGTTCGCGTCAACTGTCGGTGCGGGCACCTACCCTGACGTCATGGCGACCTTCGAGGAACTGACCGCGCTGGCCCTGGCCCTGCCGGGCACCCACCAGGAGGAGACCTGGGAGCAGGTGACGCTGCGGGCCGGGCGGAAGATCTTCGCGATGGGCCGCCCGGAGACGGGCGAGGCCACGGTGAAGGCCGCCCCGGCCGAGCAGGCCGAACTGGTCGCCGCCGCGCCCGGGGTGTACTCGGTGGCGCCGTACACCGGCCGGTTCGGCTGGGTGCGGGTCCGGCTGGCCGGGGTGGAGGCGGACGAACTGCGCGAACTGCTCACCGACGCCTGGCGTTCGGTCGCCCCGAAGCGGGTGGTGAAGGAGTACGGGGGGTAGCGTCCGGGCGAATGTGACGGGGAACACTGTTTGCTCCCTGCCTCCGGGGTCGGTCGCCCTCTACGCTGGCTGACTAGTAGTTGGCAGTCACAGCACCGTCGGGCCCGTCCCGCCGCGATGTACCGGCCCGAGGGAGTGGACGCCATGCACCGCAGGCGGGTCAAGCGGATCCTGATCGGCGTGTTCGCCGGCTGCGCCGCGCTGGTGGACGCGGGTGCGGCCGCCGCGACGGCCGCCGCCTCCAACGAGCAGCTGACCATCACCACCCCGCCCGCGGGCAGCACCGCCTGGGTCGCCGACCACACCCTCGGCCGCCCGCTGCCGGACCCGGCCACCGCCGACCCGGCCGCCGTGGCCGCGTTCTTCGCCTCCCTGTCGCCCGCCGAGCTGGACCACCTGGTGGCCGAGTACCCGCTGGTGGTCGGCAACCTGGACGGCGCCCCGCCGGCCGTCCGCTACCGGGCCAACCGGGTGGCGATCACCGCCGAGCGGGACCGCGCCCGGCAGCGCGCCGCGGACACCTCCCAGGACGCCACCACCCGCGCGCTGGCCGTCTCGCGCGCCAACGACTCTGACCGGCTGCTCGCCGGGGACCGGCAGATCCTGGCCTTCGACCCGCGCGGCCGCGGCCTGGTCACCGAGGTCTGGGGGGACCTCGCCACCGCCCAGCGGGTCGCCGTCCTGGTGCCCGGCTCGGACGCCGACCTCGGCCACTTCGACCAGAGCGGCGACCCGCTGCGCTCCCCGGCCGGCATGGCCCGCGCGCTGTACGCCGAGGAGCACGCCCAGTCGCCCGGCACCCGCACCGCGGTGATCGCCTGGACCGGCTACGTCACCCCGCAGGGCCTCGGCCCGGACGCGGTCACCTCCCGGCTGGCCGACGCGGCCGCGCCGCGGCTGAACCGGCTGCTGGCCGGCCTCAAGCAGACCGCCCACCCGGACGCGCCGCCCGCGCTGCTGTGCCACTCGTACGGCTCGGTGGTGTGCGGCACCGCCGCCCCCGCGCTGCACGACGCGCAGCCCACCGACGTGGTGGCCTTCGGCAGCCCCGGGATGGGCGTCGACTCGGCCGCCGAGCTGGGCACCGGTGTCCAGGTGTGGGCGGCCCGCAACCTCAGCGACTGGATCGGCAACGTCCCCTACCTGGAGGTCGGCGGCCTCGGCCACGGCGCCGACCCCACCACCCACGCGTTCGGCGCGGTGTCGATCTCCTCGGTGGGCGCCAGCGGCCACACCGGCTACCTGGCCGAGGGCACCGCGAGCCGGCACAACTTCGCCGCCATCGCGCTCGGCCACTACGGCGAGGTCAGCGGCCCGTCCGAGAGCCAGGGCTGACGGACCGCCACCTCACCGGCCCTCAGACCTCGCGGGCGTCCGCCGTGGAGCTCATGTCGGCGTAGCGGCCGCCGGAGACCCGGCCGGAGACCGGCTCCAGCTCGGCCAGGTCCTCCTTGTCCAGCACCAGCCGGGTCGCGCCCAGGTTCTCCTCCAGCCGGCTGCGCTTGCGGGTGCCGGGGATCGGCACCACGGCGCTCAGGCCGTGCACCTCGGCCCGCTGCTGCACCCAGGCCAGCGCGACCTGCGCGGCCGTCGCCCCGTGCCGCTCGGCGATCGCCCGGACGGGGGCGACCAGTTCGGCGTTCCCGGCCGCGTTCGCGCCGGTGAACTGCGGCAGGTGGCGGCGGAAGTCGCCCGCGTCCAGCTGCCCGGCGTCGGCGAACGCCCCGGTCAGGAAGCCCCGGCCGAGCGGCGAGTACGGCACCAGCGCCACGCCCAGTTCAGCCGCGGCGGGCACCGCGCTGCGCTCCACGCCCCGGGCGAAGAGCGACCACTCGGACTGCAGCGCCGCGATCGGGTGCACCGCGTGCGCCTCCCGCAGCTCCGGGCCGGTCACCTCGGACAGGCCCAGGTGCCGGACCTTCCCGGCCGCGACCAGCTCGGCCATCGCGCCCACCGACTCGGCCAGCGGCACGTTCGGGTCGCGGCGGTGCATGTAGTAGAGGTCGATCACGTCGACGCCGAGCCGGCGCAGCGAGGCGTCCACCGCCGTGCGGATGTACGCCGGGTCGTTGTTGATCCCCCGGTAGGCGGGGTCGTCGGCGCGCCGCTCGATCGCGAACTTGGTGGCCAGCACCACCTGTTCGCGGTGCGCCCGGACGAACGGGCCGATCAGCTCCTCGTTGGCGCCGGAGCCGTAGATGTCGGCGGTGTCGAACAGGGTCACGCCCAGTTCCAGGGCGCGCTCCAGGGTGGCCAGCGCCTCCCCGGTGTCGGTCGGGCCGTAGAACTCGCTCATGCCCATGCAACCCAGCCCCTGCACGCCCACGACCGGGCCGCCGGTGCCGAGCCGGGTGGTCTCGATGCTGCTCATGCGCTCTTCCTGTCCTGTGCGGAGTGGTCCGAGGTCGTCGTCTCGCCGGGGACCGGGTGGTCGGACCCGCCGTAGTGGTCGATCTTCTTGTCGATCACGGCGAGCGTGGCGTGCAGGTCGGCGAGCCGCTGCCGGACCTCCTCGCGGTGCGCGACCAGCAGGTCCCGCCGCTCGGCCCGGGTGCCGTCCCCGGCCCGCAGCAGCTCGACGTACCGGACCATGTCGGCCACCGGCATGCCGGTCAGCCGCAGCTTGGTCAGGAACGCCAGCCGGGCCAGGTCCGCGTCGCTGTAGCGGCGCTGCCCGGCGTGCGAGCGGTCCACCGGCTCCAGCAGGCCGATCCGCTCGTACCAGCGCAGCGTGTGCGCGCTCAGCCCGCTGATCGCGGACACCTCGCTGATGCCGTGCCGCGGCGTCGGGTCCGGTGCGGGCACCGGAGCTCCGAACGCCGTCGCGCACTCCGCCGCCCCCTGCTCGGGCACTGCCATGATCTCCGGACCCCCGTATCGACGACGACGACTGACGCTACCGAGTTGGAGCGCACTCCAAGCAAGCCTGGCACGCCGCCCGCCCTCCCGGGCCCGGCCCGCTGGGTAGAGTGCGCCCATGCAGAGCTTGCGGATGATCGAGGACTGGCCGGTACCCCACGCCGCGGCGGCGGTGGTCCGCGGGAGCGACGGCGCGCTGCTGGGCGCGCACGGCCCGCAGGAGCACCTCTTCCCGCTCGCCTCGGTGACCAAGCTGCTCAGCGCGTACGCCGTGCTGATCGCGGTCGAGGAGGGCGTCTTCGAACTCGACGACCCGGCCGGCCCCGACGGCTCCACCGTCCGCCACCTGCTGGCGCACACCTCCGGCCTGGCCTTCGACGAGCACCGGGTGATGGCCGAGCCCGGCAACCGGCGGCTCTACTCCAACGCCGGCTTCGACGTGCTGGCGGCGACGCTGGAGGACGCCGCCGGGATCCCGTTCGCCCAGTACGCCGCGGAGGCCGTCTTCCAGCCGCTCGGCATGCACGCCACCCTGATCAACACCGCCCACCGCGCCCCCGCCGGCGCGGGCGGCCTCTCCACCCTCGCCGACCTGGTCCGCTTCGCCGCCGAACTGCAGTCCCCCAAGCTGCTCGACCCGGCCACCGTCCGGACCGCGACCCGCGAGGTCGCCTTCCCCGGCACCAGCGGCGTCCTCCCCGGCTTCGGCCACCGCCGCCCCAACGACTGGGGCCTGGGCTTCGAGATCCGCGACCACAAGTCCCCCCACTGGACCGGCACCGCCAACTCCCCCGCCACCTTCGGCCACTTCGGCCAGTCCGGCACCTTCCTCTGGGTCGACCCCGCCGCCGACCTCGCCTGCCTCGCCCTCACCGACCGCGACTTCGGCCCCTGGGCCGCCGAAGTCTGGCCGCGACTCAGCGACGCGGTCCTCGCCGAAAACGGCTGACACCGGCCCCACGGAGGGCGCGCCACCGCACCAAACCCCCGCGCAGCCAGGAGCGCGGGGAGAACTGCCGCATCAGACCCCGCGAAGCCAAGAACGCGGAGCGAAGCACCAAACCCCGGCGAAGCCAGGGGCGCGGAGCGAACTACCGCGTCAAACCCCCGCGAAGCCAGGGGCGCGGGGAACTGCGCGAGCAACCCCGCACCCACCGCGAGATCGCGGGCCGACATCAACTCGCCGCCCGCCTCGCGGCCTTGCGGACGCCCACCTGCCGCCGCGCGCAGTTCCCCGCGCCCCTGTCCGCACCGTTCCGCCGTTCCGCCGTTCCGCCAAGTCCCGCTAGCCGTACGTGACCGGGCTGTGCATCTCCCAGAGCAGCAGTTCGACGCCGTCCTCCCCCGCCGTCGGGTCCGCGAACGCGTCGCCGGTGATCCGGACGGAGTCGCCCGCGACCGCCGAGCGGCCGCCGCCCTGCGGGCCGGGGACGGTGCGGTAGCCAACCGAGCCGGACACCACGTGGACGTAGCGGTAGGGGGCGGCCGGCAGTTCGGGCAGCGGCATCCAGGCCGGGGTCCGGACCAGCCAGAGCGCCGCGTCCCCGCGCCGCAGCCGCAGCGCGCGTTCCGCGTCCGCCGGCCGGCCCGAGGCGAGCAGGGTGAGGCCGTCGCCGTCGGGGACGGTGCGCAGGCCGAGGCCGGGCGCGGCGCCGTACGCGTCGGGCTGGAGCCACATCTGGACGAAGGTGACGGGTTCGGTGGCCCCGCCGGCGTTGCGTTCGGTGTGGGTGATGCCGGTGCCGGTGGACTGCACCTGGACGGTGCCGCGTCGCACGACGCTCGCGTGGCCCGCGTCGTCGCGGTGCGCGAGGGCCCCCGACACCACCCAGGTGACGATCTCGGTCTCGCTGTGCCGGTGCGCCTCGTACCCGGCGCCGGGGGCGAGGGTCTCCTCGTTGCAGGCGAGCAGCGCGCCGAAGGAGGTGTTCTTCGGGTCGTAGTGGCCGGAGAAGGAGAAGGCGTGCCGGGTGGTGATCCCTTCGGCGGGTTCCGACAGGTAGCGTTCGGCGGTGCGCCTGAGGTCGGCGCGGCCGCGCTCCTTCCGGAGCGGACCGGACGCCGGTTCGAGGGGCTCGAATGCCTGCCCGCCCCGGGGCGAAGATTCCACGCTCACGGGCACCACGGTAGCCGGTGTGACGGGGGCCACCGGACGACATCGGGCCCGGCGTGCACGAGCACCCTTCGGCGTGAGGCAGGCTAGTGCCGTGCCAGCCGCTTCAGCGAAACCCGACAAGCCCTCCGACCGGTCGTCCGGCGAGCGCTCCTCCCCGGAGCGGCCCGCCGAGAAGGCGGCGGAGCGGAAGCCCACCCGGCGCGCCGCCGCGTCCGGGCGTCCCGCCGCGGTGCCGGGCCGGGGCCGGATGACGGCCGAGGAACGCCGGTTGGCGGCTGACCGGGCGGAGTTGCGGGCGGCGACGCTCAAGCGGCTGGAGAAGTCGGCGGGCAAGCTGGCGTCGGCGGCGATCGCGCGGATGGACGACCAGCTGACCTGGTACCGGCGGATGCCGCCGGAGCACCGTTCGTGGATCGGCCTGGTCGCGCAGGCGGGCATCGCGGCGTTCACCGAGTGGTACCGGCGTCCGGAGGCGTCGCAGGCGATCTCCACGGACGTGTTCGGGACCGCGCCGCGGGAGTTGACCCGGGCGATCACGCTGCGGCAGACCGTGGAGCTGATCCGCACCACCATCGAGGTGATGGAGGAGGCCATCGAGGAGGTGGCCGCGCCCGGCGACGAGGCGGGGATGCGCGAGTCGGTGCTGGTCTACGCCCGGGAGATCGCCTTCGCGACGGCCCAGGTGTACGCGCAGGCCGCCGAGGCGCGCGGCGCGTGGGACGCCCGGCTGGAGGCGCTGGTGGTGAACTCGCTGCTGTCCGGGGACGCCGACGAGGGCGTGCTGTCGCGGGCGGCGGCGCTCGGCTGGGGGCAGCCCAGCCAGGTGCGGGTGGTGATGGGCAGCGCCCCGGACGGGGACAGCGAGCTGGTGGTGGAGGCGATCCGGCGCGCGGCCCGGTACGCCAAGCTGCACGTGCTGACCGGTGTGCTGGGCCGCCGCCTGGTGGTGGTGGTCGGCGGCGACAAGGAGCCGGTGCACGCGGCCCGGGCGCTGATCGGCCAGTTCGCGCCGGGCCCGGTGGTGGTCGGTCCGACGGTCGGCGACCTGCTGTCGGCGACCCGCTCGGCGCACGCCGCCGCGCAGGGCCTGAAGGCGTGCGCGGCCTGGCCGGACGCGCCCCGCCCGGTGCTGGCCGACGACCTGCTGCCGGAACGGGCCCTGGCGGGCGACGAGGTGGCGCGCCGTCAGCTGGTGGAGGAGATCTACACACCCCTGGAGGAGGCCGGCTCGGCGCTCCTGGAGACGCTGAGCGTCTACCTGGAGCAGGCGTCCTCGTTGGAGGGGGCCGCCCGGATGCTCTTCGTTCACCCGAACACCGTGCGCTACCGGCTGCGTCGTGTGACAGACGTCACCGGCTATGCTCCGTCAGACGTACGTTCGGCCTTCACCCTGCGCATCGCCCTTGCTCTGGGGCGTCTCGGTTCCGGCTCTGACCAGGGCTGAACCGACTGTAGGGACCCCACAAGCCGACGTGCTTTTCTTCGTCATCGTCGCCTACCCGCCCCCGGGCGTCCGGCGAGAGAGGGTTGAACCGTGCTCGTTATCGTCGCCCCTGGACAGGGTGCCCAGACTCCCGGCTTCCTCAACCCCTGGCTCGAACTGGACGGCGCCGCCGACCGGCTGCGCCGGTGGTCGGCGACCGCCGGGCTCGACCTGGTGCACGCCGGTACCGCGGCCTCCGAGGAGGAGATCAAGGACACCGCCGTCGCCCAGCCGCTGCTGGTGGCCGCCGGCCTGGTGACCGCCGCCGCGCTGTTCCCGCAGGGCCCGACCGGCCCGGTGGGCGCGGTGGCCGGCCACAGCGTCGGCGAGATCACCGCCGCGGCGCTGGCCGGGGTGCTCTCCGAGGAGGACGCGCTGGGCTTCGTCCGCGAGCGCAGCCTGGGCATGGCGGAGGCCGCCGCGGCGACCGCGACCGGCATGACCGCGGTGCTCGGCGGCGACCCGGCCGAGGTCCTCGCGAAGCTCGCCGAGCACGGGGTGACCCCGGCGAACAACAACGGCGGCGGCCAGATCGTCGCGGCCGGCACGCTGGAGCAGCTGGACGCGCTGAAGGCGGACCCGCCGGCCGGTGCGCGGCTGATGCCGCTGAAGGTCGCGGGCGCCTTCCACACCGCGCACATGGCCCCGGGCGTGGCCCGGCTGGAGAAGCTGGCGCCGACCCTCACCGTCGCCGACCCGGCCGTCACGTACCTCTCGAACAAGGACGGCGAGGTGGTCGGCTCCGGCGCCGAGGTGCTCGCCCGCCTGGTCTCGCAGGTCTCCAACCCGGTCCGCTGGGACCTGTGCATGGAGACCCTGCAGCGGATCGGCGCGACCGCCGTGATCGAGCTGTCCCCCGCCGGAACCCTCACCAACCTGGTCAAGCGCAACGTCAAGGGTGTCGCCACGCTGGCCCTGAAGACCCCCGCCGATCTCGACAAGGCCCGCGCACTCGTGGCCGAGCACGGCAACCAGGAGACGACCGCATGAGCGCGACCATCAAGCCGGCCACCGGCGCCCAGTACTCCCGCATCCACGGCGTGGGCGGCTACCGGCCGACCCGGGTGATCCCCAACTCCGAGGTGCTGAACTGGATCGACTCCTCGGACGAGTGGATCCGCACCCGGTCCGGGATCGCCGAGCGCCGCTGGGCCGGCCCGGAGGAGACCGTCGCCGAGATGTCGGTGCAGGCCGCCGGTAAGGCGATCGCGATGTCCGGGATCCGTCCGGAGCAGATCGGCGGCGTGATCGTCGCCACCGTCTCGCACCTGAAGCAGACCCCGGCGATCGCCACCGAGATCGCCCAGCGGCTCGGCTGCGGCACCGCCCCGGCGTTCGACATCTCGGCCGCCTGCGCGGGCTTCGGCTACGGCCTGAGCCTGGCCGACGGCATGGTGCGCGGCGGCAGCGCCGAGTACGTGCTGGTGATCGGCGTGGAGCGGCTGTCCGACCTGACCGACGTCACCGACCGCTCGACCGCGTTCATCTTCGGCGACGGCGCGGGCGCCGCGATCGTCGGCCCGTCCGAGACCCCCGGCATCGGCAAGGTGATCTGGGGTTCGGACGGTTCGCAGGCCGAGGTGATCTCGCAGACCCAGGCCTGGGACACCGCGTTCGCCAAGCCGGACGCCGTCAACGGCGCCGGTGCGGAGACCAAGTGGCCGGCCCTGCGGATGGAGGGCCAGACGGTCTTCCGCTGGGCGGTGTACGACATGGCGAAGGTCGCCGAGCAGGCCCTGCAGGCCGCCGGGATCACCGCCGACCAGCTGGGCGCGTTCATCCCGCACCAGGCGAACATGCGCATCATCGACGCCATGGTCAAGAAGCTGGACCTGCCCCCGAACGTCCCGGTCGCCCGCGACATCGCGGAGACCGGCAACACCTCCGCCGCCTCCATTCCGCTCGCCATGGAGCGGATGCTGGAGCGCGGCGAGGCCAAGAGCGGCGACCTGGCGCTGATCATCGGCTTCGGTGCCGGTCTGGTCTACGCCGCCGCGGTCGTTACTCTCCCCTAGGCGTTTTTCCCCGCCCCACCCCTGGAAACCCGCGCCGGTCCGCCGGACCGGCGCGTTCAACACCGAGAAGGAGCAGCCGATATGGCTACCCGCGAAGAGGTTCTCGAAGGTCTCGCCGAGATCGTGAACGAGATCGCCGGCATTCCCACCGAGGACGTCGCGCTCGACAAGTCCTTCACCGACGACCTGGACGTCGACTCGCTGTCCATGGTCGAGGTCGTCGTGGCCGCCGAGGAGCGCTTCGGCGCGAAGATCCCGGACGACGAGGTCAAGAACCTCAAGACCGTCGGCGACGCGGTGGACTTCATCGTCGCCAACGTCTGACCTCCCGTCAGACCCCCGGTCGGGGCGCGCCCCGCGCGTCCCGGCCGGACCCCTCCCCCTCCTGCCCCGGTCCTCCCCTCATAAGTGAGAGAAGAAGAACCAGTGACTGCTGAAAACCGCACCGTGGTCGTCACGGGTATCGGCGCCTTCACGCCGCTGGGCGGCGACGCCGCCACTTTCTGGGAGGGCCTGCTGGCCGGCAAGTCCGGGGTCCGCGCCCTCACCGAGGACTGGGCGGCCGAGCTGCCGGTCCGGATCGCCGCCCGGGTCGCGGTCGAGCCCGGCGAGATCCTGCCCCGCCCGCTGGCCCGCAAGCTGGACCGCTCGGCGCAGTTCGCGCTGATCGCCGCCCGCGAGGCGTGGAAGGACGCGGGCTACGAGGCCCCGGCCACCGACGAGGCCAACCCGCTGGCCCCCGAGCGCCTGGGCGCGGTCATCGCCTCCGGCATCGGCGGCGTCACCACCCTGCTCGACCAGTACGACGTGCTCAAGGAGCACGGCGTCCGCAAGGTCTCCCCGCACACCGTCCCGATGCTGATGCCCAACTCCCCGGCGGCCAACGTCGGCCTGGAGGTCGGCGCCCGCGCGGGCGTGCACACCCCCGTCTCCGCCTGCGCCTCCGGCGCCGAGGCGATCGGCTACGCGATCGAGATGATCCGCACCGGCCGCGCCGACGTCGTGGTGGCCGGCGGCACCGAGGCGGCGATCCACCCGCTGCCGATCGTCGCCTTCTCCAACATGATGGCGATGTCCAAGAACAACGACGACCCGCAGCACGCCTCCCGCCCGTACGACAAGGCCCGCGACGGCTTCGTGCTCGGCGAGGGCGCGGGCGTGATCGTGCTGGAGTCCGCCGCGCACGCGGCCGCCCGCGGCGCCCGGGTCTACTGCGAGGCCGTCGGCCAGGGCCTGTCCTCGGACGCCCACCACATCGCGCAGCCCGAGCCGACCGGCGCCGGCGTGGCCCGCGCCATCGACGACCTGTTCGCCCGCAACGAGCTGGACCGGTCCGAGGTCGTGCACGTCAACGCGCACGCCACCTCGACCCCGCAGGGCGACACCGCCGAGATCAAGGCGCTGCGCCGCACCCTGGGCGAGCACCTCGACCACGTGGCGATCTCCGCCACCAAGTCGATGACCGGCCACCTGCTCGGCGGCGCCGGCGGCATCGAGACCGTCGCCACCGTGCTCGCGCTGTACAACCGGATCGCCCCGCCGACCGTGAACGTGGACGACCTGGACGACGACATCGACGCGGACATCGTCCGCGACGAGGCCCGCAAGCTGCCGGTCGAGGGCCGCATCGCCGCCCTCAACAACTCCTTCGGCTTCGGCGGCCACAACGTGGTGCTGGCCTTCCGCACCGTCTGACGCACCGTCCGTTCCGGGCACCCGGAAGGGGGGTGCGGGGTCTCCTCCCCGCACCCCCCTTCCGCCGTCGGTCAGACCACCTGGTGCAGCCAGCGCACCGGCGCGCCCTCGCCCGCGTAGCGGAACGGCTCCAGTTCGTCGTCCCAGGGCTTGCCGAGCAGCCTGGAGATCTCCGCCTCCAGGTCGCCGCCCTCGCTGCGGGAGCGCAGCAGCACGGCGCGCAGCCGGTCCTCGGGGATCAGGATGTCGCCGTGGATGCCCGTGACGGCGTGGAAGACGCCGAGCGCGGGCGTGGAGGAGTACCGCTCGCCCTCCGCCGTGGCGCAGGGCTCGCTGGTCACCTCGTAGCGCATCAACTGCCAGCCGCGCAGCGCGGAGGCGAGCTTGGAGGCGGTGCCGGGCTCTCCCTGCCAGGAGAGCTCGGACCGCCAGTGGCCGGGCGCGGCGGGCTGCCGGATCCAGTCGAGGTTGATCCGCACGCCGAGCACCCCCGCGACCGCCCACTCGACGTGCGGGCACAGCGCGCGGGGCGCGGAGTGGATGTAGAGCACACCACGTGTCGTCACCGGGACCTCCTGGCTGTGGACGAGGGTCGCCTTCCCCAGCTGCCTCGCACCGCCGCCGGCAGGTACTGACCAGTGGCTACCCCGTGAAGCTCAACTTATTCGACATTAGGTCATCAAATCGAGCAAAACGGACAAGCTTTCACCCCATGCTAGTCGGTTCCCCCGACAGGTCTACCCCCGCAGCGCCCACCTCCCCCGAACGGCCGCACGCGCGCGCCCCCACCGGGAACCGCGCTCCGGTGGGGGCGTGCTGACGGCCGGACAGCCGGCGGGACGTCAGACCTTGACGACCATCTTCCCGGTGTTGGCGCCGCGCAGCAGGCCGATGAAGGCCTCGGCGGTGTTCTCCACGCCCTCGACCACGGTCTCGTCGAAGCGCAGCTCGCCGCTGCGCAGCCAGCCGCCGACCTCGGCGAAGAACTGCTCGCGCAGCGCGGCGTGGTCGCCGACGATCATGCCCTGCAGCCGCAGCCGCTTGCCGATGGCCAGCGCCAGGTTGCGCGGCCCGGCGGGGGCGGAGGTGTCGTTGTACTGGGCGATCGCCCCGCACAGGGTGACCCGGCCGTGCACGTTGAGCGCGCCGATCGCGGCCTCCAGGTGCTCGCCGCCGACGTTGTCGAAGTACACGTCGATGCCCTCGGGAGCGGCCTCGGCGAGCTGCTCGGCGACCGGGCCCGCCTTGTAGTCGAAGGCGGCGTCGAAGCCGTACTGCTCGACCAGGGTGGCGACCTTCGCCGCGGAGCCGGCCGAGCCGACGACCCGCTTCGCGCCCTTGAGCCGGGCGATCTGGCCGACCAGCGAGCCGACCGCGCCGGCCGCGCCGGAGACGAAGACGGTGTCGCCCTCCTTGAAGGAGGCGACCTCCAGCAGCCCGGCGTACGCGGTCATGCCGGGCATGCCGAGCACTCCCAGGTAGGCGGAGAGCGGGGCGAGCTCCGGGTCGACCTTCACCGCGTGCGCGGCGCCCAGCGTCGCGTACTCGCGCCAGCCCAGCCCGTGCAGCACGGCGTCCCCGACCGCGAACCCCTCCGCCTCGGAGGCCACCACGTACCCGACCGCCCCGCCGTCCATCGGCCCGCCGAGCGCGTACGGCGCGACGTAGGACTTGACGTCGTTCATCCGGCCGCGCATGTACGGGTCGACCGAGAGGTAGGCGTTGCGCACCGTGATCTCGCCCGGGCCGGGGCGTCGGACGGGGGCCTCGACCAGGGCGAAGTCCGCCGGGACGGGCCAGCCCTGCGGGCGCGCCGCCAGGTGCCACTCGCGTCCGGTGGCGGGGACGTCCTGCTCTGCTGCCATCACGCACTCCTCAGGGTGAAATGTTCACTAGCTAAAGCAATCGTGGAGATGAAAGGTTCAGGTTGTCAAATGTTCAGTTAGACTCGAAGGCATGGCGCAGCGGGAGGAGCAGGTCATGGCCGAGGAGCAGGCACCGACTGTCGACCCGATCACCCTGGAGGTCGTCGACCTGATGGCGCGCCTGGTCGGGGTCTTCCACCGCGAGTACGAGGAGGCCGCGGCCGCCCGTTCGCTCACCGGCGCCCAGGCCAAGGTGCTGGCCCTGCTGCGGCGCGGGCCGATGCCGATGCGGCACATCGCGCAGACCCTCTCCTGCGAGCCCTCCAACATCACCGGCATCGTCGACCGGCTGGAGGGGCGCGGCTTCGTCACCCGGGAGGCCGACCCGCAGGACCGCCGGGTCAAGCTGGTCGTCGCCACCGACGCCGGCCGCTCGGCCTCCGCCGAACTGCGCGAGTCGCTGAACTTCGCCCGCGAGCCGCTGGCCGCCCTGGCGGGCGAGCAGCGCGCGCAGCTGCGCGACCTGCTGCGGCAGATGCTCGACTCCACCGGCGGCAAGACCGGCTGACCCCCCGTCGGGGCGCCGCGCGCCGCCCCCGGAAGGCACCCCCGCCGCGGCTCCGCGGGACCGCTGTGGCACTGTGTCACCGGCCTCCGCCCCGGTTCGAAGAAACTCTCGAAAAAGATGGTTCGCGTGTAACCATTCCGTGCGGCGAACCGTCCAAGTAATGACGAGTGCGATCCGCAGTGCCGCGGATCAGCCGGGTGCCTGCCCTCGGGCACGAGTTGCCGCTGCGCGCAGAGAGACCGCCGACCGATGACCGACGCCACGCCGACGACCGCCCCGGCCCGTTCCCGGGGCCGCCGAATAGCCCGGGGCCTGGGGGCCGCCGCCGCCGCGCTGGTCGTCACCGCCGCCG
This sequence comes from Kitasatospora saccharophila, assembly GCF_039529925.1. Classification (NCBI taxonomy): domain Bacteria; kingdom Bacillati; phylum Actinomycetota; class Actinomycetes; order Kitasatosporales; family Streptomycetaceae; genus Kitasatospora; species Kitasatospora saccharophila. The sequence continues at coordinate 26,987 of NZ_BAAANS010000055.1, forward strand.
GGGCGGGCGCCTGGTACTACCAGCGGCTGGACCGCAACATCACGACCTTCGCGCCCGAGGGCATCGCCTCCAGCCGCCCCCCGGTCGCCACGCCCGCGCCCACCGGCGGGGTGCCCGTCAACATCCTGCTGCTCGGCTCCGACACCCGCGACGACGGCAACGGCGCGCTGGGCGGCGGCGACGAGGGCGTGGGCCACTCCGACACCGCGATCCTGCTGCACGTGTACGCCGACCACAAGCACGCCGTCGGCGTGTCGATACCCCGCGACACCCTGGTCACCATCCCGCCCTGCCTGCTGCCGGACGGCAGGTGGAGCCCCCAGCGGACCAACCAGATGTTCAACTCGGCCTTCACCGTCGGCGAGTTCCAGGCGGGCAACCCGGCCTGCACGCAGAACACCGTGGAGACGCTGACCGGCCTGCGGATCGACCACACCCTGGTGGTCGACTTCAAGGGCTTCGCGGCCATCACCAGCGCGGTCGGCGGCGTGGACGTCTGCGTGCCCAACGACGTCGACTCCTACGGCATCCACCTCAGCAAGGGCCGGCAGACCGTCTCCGGCCAGCAGGCCGTGGACTACGTCCGGGCCCGGCACGGCATCGGCGACAACTCCGACATCGGGCGGATGCTCCGCCAGCAGGCGTTCATGTCCTCGCTGATCAAGAAGGTGCAGAGCAAGGGCTTCGACCTGACCACCCTGCTGCCGCTCGCCGACGCCGCCACCAAGTCGCTCACCGTCGACCCCGGACTCGGCTCCCCCTACAAGCTCGCCGAGTTCGCCCAGTCCCTCCAGGACATCCAGCTCTCCGACATCCAGTTCGTCACCCTCCCCTGGCGCTTCCAGGGCGCGCGCGTCGCCGTGGTCGAACCCGACGCCGGCATCCTGTGGAACCTGCTGCGCCAGGACCGCACCCTCGACGGCCGGCTCACCGGCACCGGCGCCACCCCGAGCGCGAGCCCGGACGCCGGCGCCCCCGGCGCCACCGGCTCGGCCTCGCCCGGCACGTCGCCCTCCGCCCCGGCCTCCCCGACCGGCGGCGTCGGCGCCGCCGATCCCGCCCTGCTCGACGTGCCCGTCACCGTGCACAACGCCGCGCTCTCCGGCGGCCTCGCCGGCCGCACCGCGCTCGCCCTGCAGGGCAAGGGCTACACCGACATCACCATCGGCGCCGACACCAAGGCCCGCCGCACCACCCTGATCGAGTACGCCCCGTCCCGGCGGGCCGCCGCCGAGCAGCTCGCCCGGCTCTACCCCGGCGCCGAACTGCGCGCCGGAAGCGTCGACGGCATCGTCCTCACCCTCGGCCAGGACAGCGCCACCCCCAACACCCCCGACCTGAACACCCCCGACCTGCCCGACGCCTCCGGCGCCACCGGCAGCGGCTCCCCCACCGCCCTCCCCTCCAGCATCCCGTCCGGGATCGCCGACAACACCCGGCCCGCCGACACCGACCTCTGCAACGACCTCAGCTTCGGCTGACCGACCCCGCGACGGCACCCGGCGGGGCCGGGACGGGAGCGGGGCCGGGACGGGAACGGGGGCCGGGGCGGCTTCAGTCCACCGGGTCCGGCACCCCGGTCACCACCACCGTCACCCGGCACCCGCGCAACCCGCCCGCCCGCAGCGTCCCGTACCCGCCCCACAGCGCCTTGGCCACGTAGCGGCGCTCCACCGGGACGCCGTGCGCCTCCTCGAACCACCGGGCGAACCGTTCCAGCTCCAGCGGGACGCGTCCGTAGCCGCCGCCGTGCCAGTCGTGCGACAGCCGCCAGTTGGCGAACTCGCGGCCGTACCCGGCCCGCTGCAGCGCCGTCACCTCCGCCTCCAGGTAGCCCTCCCCGCGCAGCACCGCCACCCCGAGCGCCCGCGGTCCCGCGGGCAGCCCCGCCGCGATCCCGGCCAGGGTGCCGCCGGTGCCGACCGCGCAGCACACCACGTCCCGGGGGCCGAAGTCCGGCAGCTGGTCGGCGAGTTCCCGGGAGATCTGCGCGGCGCCGCGCACGGCCGGGCCGTTGGAGCCGCCCTCGGGCAGCACGTAGTAGCCCTCCCGGTGCTCGTGCCGACCGGAGGACGCCTCCCGGTAGGCGGAGCGCTCGACGAACTCCAGCACCATGCCGTCCCGTTCGGCCCGCGCCAGCGACCAGTTGCGCGGCCGCCCGGCGAGCTCCGCGCCGCGGATCACCCCGGTGCTCGCCAACCCCAGCCCGCGCGCCGCGGCGGCCACCGCCCGCACGTGGGTGGAGTACGCCCCGCCGTAGGTGAGCAGCCCCCGGGCGCCCCGGACGAGGGCCAACTCCAGGTTGGGCGCGAGCTTGCGCCACTTGTTGCCGGGCACCGTCGGGTGCGCCAGGTCGTCCCGCTTGAGCCACAGTTCCGCCCCCGCCGCGGCGAACTCCGGATCGTCGACCCTCGTCAACGGCGTGGGCAGGGCAGCAGCAGGAAGCACCCGCCCACCCTAGGCCCTGCCCCGGACGGGCCCACCGGGGCACCGCGCTCGGGGCGGGGTGCCCGGGTGTCGCACTCAAAGCGCCGCACGCTCGGGGCCCGCAGGCTCGGGGCGCCGCGCTCAAAGCGCCGCAGGCTCGGGCGCTGCACGCTCAGAGCACCGCCACTCCCAGTGGTCGCTGTCCGGCCTCCAGTCGGTGGGTGGCCCCGGTGTCGAGGTCGACCAGGGTGATCCCGTCCCAGTAGCCGTCCCGGGTGAAGCCCCCGGTGACGTACGCCGTCCGCCCGTCGGCCGAGACCGCGACGTTCTCGTGCGGGAGGCCGAGCGGGTAGACCCGTTCGCTGCCGTCGGGGTCGCGGACCGTCAGGCTGGGGCCCCGGTCGTCGCGGGTGATCGGGCCGGAGCCGACCACGAACAGCCGCCCGTCCGGGGTGACGGTGGCGCCGTGCTGGTGGGTGTTCGCGGTCATCGGCTCGATCGACACCTGCCCGGTCGCCGGGTCGACCACGGCCAGCCGCTCGCCCTCGAAGGGCAGCAGCAGCCTGCCGTCGCCCGGCCGGACCACTGCGTAGTGCGGTTTCAGCCAGGAGCCGAGCCCGCCCTCGGTGCCGTACGGCGCGACCTGGATCCGTCTCGTGGCCAGGCCGTCCGCCGCGACCACCGTCACGTCGAAGGAGTCGTGACCGGTCGCGTAGACCTCCCGCCCGCCGGTCGAGACGTCCACGTCGAAGGGCCACCGGCCGACCGGGGCCACCCCGGTGACCTCGCCCTTCGCGGTGTCGACGACCTCCAGCACGCCGGAGCGCCCGGGCACGTTCACCCCGACGTACAGCCGGGTGCCGTCCGGCGACAGGGCCAGGCCCATCGCGCCGCCCCGGTACTCGCCGGCCCCGCCCGGGCCGGTGTCGGTGCGCGAGGCGACCTTCCGGAGCAGGGTGCGGCTGCCGGTGTCGACCTCGGCGACGCCCTCCGCGGTGCTCACCCAGGCCCGCCCGCCCGGGCCGAGGGCCACCGCGTACGGCGCCGTGCCGACCCGCACCGAGCCGATCGCCCCCTGCGCCGGGTCGACGAAGGTGACGGTGTCGGCCCCGAAGTCGGCCACCAGCAACGTCCCGTCGGGGGTACGGGCCGGAGCACTCGCCGGGGCGGCCGGAGCGGCCGGAGCGGTGGCCGCCGACCGGGGCGGGGAGGGCAGACCGCCCGCCCCGCTGCCGCCGGGGTCGGCGCAACCGGCCAGCAGCACGGCCAGCACGGAGGCGGCCACCAGCAGCAGGCCGGTGTGCCTGCGGCGGGCGGTCATCGCCGTTCCCCGGGCGCCGCGGTCTCGGCCTCCCGCAGCAGCGCGGCCAGGGCGTCGAAGCCGCGCCGTTCGGCGTGCTGCCGGGCGGTCACGCCGTCGGAGTCGGCGAGCCGGGGGTCGGCGCCCGCGGCCAGCAGCAGCCGGACCACCTCGGCGTGCGCACGGCCGCCCTCGCCGAGGATCACGGCCTCCAGCAAGGCCGTCCAGCCGAGCCGGTTGACGTGGTCGACGTCGATGCCGGTCTCCGCCAGCACGGCCCGCACGTAGGGCACGTGGCCGCGTTCGGCGGCGGGTATCAGACTCACGCCGCCGAACCGGTTGGTCAGCCCGAAGTCCGGCCCGGCGGGCAGCAGGGCGCGCATCATCGGCACGCTGCCGGTGACGCCGGTGACCAGCCACGGGCTGTCCTCCCGCTCGTCCTGCGCGTTCGGGTCCGCCCCGGCGGCGACCAGGAGTTCGGCCACCGGCACCCGGTCGGCGAGCGCGGCGAGCAGCAGCGCCGTCCGCCCGTGCGGGTCGCGGGCCTCCGGGTCGGCGCCCTCCGCCAGGGCGGCCCGGGCGGCGTCGAGGTCGCCGGCGTGCGCGGCGGTGAGCAGGCGTCGGTCGATCGCGGTCATCACGGTCCTCCTCCTGAGGGACGGCAGGTGCAGCACGGAATGCCTCAACAGATGCGGGGGCGGCGGGTGGGAGCGGACGGGTCGGCGTCCTGACTCCATACTTGCCCCGCTCCAGGCATCGCTTCGTCGGCGAACCGGCCAGACCTGGCTGGCGTTCCGGTGGACCCCGGCATCATCCGATCGGTCGATGCGCGAGCGCGCAGGCCGCGTTTCCGCAGCTCAACACCGCCCCCCGTCCCCCCGGCCGTGAGCAAAAAGCTGCCCCACCCGCGCCCGCGCCGCCCGGGAACCGAACCCCCGACCGCCACCCGGCGACCCCGGAATTCAGGTCACCCCGACCCCTGCACCAATGTGTTCAAGGAGGCCCAGCAGGCCCAGGCCGATTCCTCGGCACCTGGCCCCGTACCGCTGCCGTATCCGAGCACGTGGAGGTGCTACTCGGGGTCAGACTGGGCCGCCAGCAGATCGGTGAACCCGAAGCGCCGGGCCAGGTCCTGGTAAGTGGCGTTGTCGCCCTCTCCCAGTTCCTCCAAGAACTCCCGCCACACAGCGTCCCCTTCCGGGCCGAGGTGTACGGTGGCCTGCTTCATCTCCTCCAGGCTGTCGTTCACCCGCCGCCCCCAGTTCTGGCCGTTGTCCCACCAGGCGCTGAGAACAGCCCGCAGGGTCTCCAAGTCCAGGAAGGGCCCGCACGGGATCACCACCCTATTCGCGATTGCCGCTCCAGCGTCGAAATTTATGACCCCTTCACGACCGAGGACCTCAGCGAGGTAGGACGTGAAGAAGGCGTCCGCCCGCCTGGCGATCAGCACTGCCTTCGCGCGGGGGTGCAAGTTCTCGAACGCCTGCACCAGTGCGGGCAAGGACTGGCGAAGCTCAGCGTGAACAACCAGCGCGAGAGCCTTGATCTCATCCAGCTCCAGCACGGCAGGGGATCGACCCTTCAGGCCCAGCTGCACGATCTTGGCCTCGAACCACCCTCGGAGAGTCTCAGGAACCGCCTTCCAAAAGGAGGGCAGGTCGCCGAGCCTGATGAAGGCTGCGAGCTGCACACCGGACTCGGCGTTGCCGAGCTTGCCCATCTGCTTGGCCAGAGCGTTCGTCACGAGCCCAGAATCCCGGTCTGCGAAGCAGCGAAGGCACTCTGCCATCCGGTCGGCAAGCTGTTTAGCCTCCAGCCCAACGGTGGGGTCGTCGACCTGAAGGACGGCGAAGCGGGCCGCGAACTCCACCACCTTGTTTCGGGCCGCCGGCCGGACCCGGTCGAAGTAGGTGTGGGTCAGGTGAGCCGGGTGCAGGACGAAGCTCGGGTCGGCGACGGCGGCGGCGAAGCTCGCCACGATCTTGCGCCCCTGGCTCGGGGGGTGGATCAGCAGTGCGTCCAGCGCGGCCAGGAGGTGGGCGCGGGCGTACTCGGCGGTCGGCTCGTACAGCTCGCCGAGGGGCCGCAGGGAGGGGTGGGCGCTCTGGTGGCGGTCCTCGCGCAGCCGGTCCAGTTGGACGTGCTGGCTGGAGTCGATCAGTTCCAGCGCGAGGGCGGTGTCGAGGATCTCCCGCTCGACTTCGAGCATCTTCCCTACGCCCTCCCGGCGCTTCTTCTCGTCGCTGGAGCCGCCGAGCTGCTGGGCTTCCTCGACCTTGTGCGCGAGGGCCTTGGCGTCGGGCTCGCCGTCCTCGGCGAGGACCTGGGCCTTGGCGATGAGGTCGGCGCAGACCGCAGTCCAGGTGAGGACGATCGCGGCTCGCGGGACGCCGGTGGTGTAGCTCCGGTGGGCGTCTTGGACGAGCGGTCGGACGTCGGGGTTGTGGACGCGGGTGAGGCGTTCTTCGAGGTCGATCACCGGCTGGCCGTTCTTCCTGACCTCGCCGGGGTGCCCGCGCCGGGTGCCACGGTGAGGTGCTGCTTCCGTTGTCGGCCGGGCGGGTGGCTGCGGCCGGGTGAAAGCGTGTCAGACGGGGACTCTGCTGCGCCATGTCCACTGGAAGTCCACTGGAGGGTGAACTTTCGGGCCGGAGGAGGGCGAGTGGCGAGCCGGTGCTCTACGATTTTCGTGACCCGTCCGGCGTTTCGCCTGATCAGGGGGCCCCACCGGCTGACTCTCCGTCAACGGCCGAGGTAGGGCGGGTGGGACTCGAACCCACGACCAAGGGATTATGAGTCCTCCGGCGAGTTCGATCCGTGTTCACTCGCCTTCTTCGCCCTTACCCATCCTTGCAGGTCAGGGCCACAATAGCCGCTTCGGGAGCCTCTGGCTTTCACCGGCCTTCACCGGCTTTCACCAACCTGACTTCCCCCCAGGTTCCCCCCGCTCCTGCCTCCGAAGCACGGAAAGCCGGGCAGCAGGCCGGGTGAGCTGGGCAAAGCACCCGGGCCAAAGTGACAGCCAAGGGACATCCCAACCGATGCAAAACGGCTTCGCCCCACCTTGCAGTGGGACGAAGCCGTTCCGTGCGCATCGCGCAAGCTCTACGGGAAGATCATACCGGCAGGCCGGGGGTAATCCCAGTGCCCCGTACCCTCGACAGCGGTCAGAGAAGGCTCTGCTGCTGGTGCTTCGGCTCGGGGGTGTAGTTCGAGCGGTAGACCTTCACGAGGTAGCCGCCGCCGCGCGCCTTGCCGGGCTCGTGCCGGTCGTTGGCGACGTTGGTGTACACCTTGAGCGGGCCGCCGGTCTCGAACCAACCGGTCGGGTAGACAGCTTCGAGGTAGGCGCGGATCCGCTTCGCGTTCTTGCCGCCGGTGCCCTGCGGGACGACCGGGAGGCTCCGCCAGCCGGGGTGGGTGTGGTCGAGGGCGTCTTCGACGGCGCTGTTGTGGTCGCGGCGCAGTGGGCCTTCCCAGGGGCAGGCGAGGCAGGCTCCGCGTCGGCCGGGCAGGTCGGCAGATTGCTCGATCACGGTCGCGGTGTGCTGCTCGGTCGGGCTGGTGGGGTTGGTGGGGTTGAAGCCGGGGTGTCCCCAGGAGATGTGCCAGGCAGCGCGGATCGTGTCTCGGGGCGCTGCGGTCTTGTTCAGCGTCAGGTAGGTGTTGTGCCGGGCGACGGCCCCGGCGGCGGTCCAGCTGGCGATCCATGCCGCCACGGTGCTGACGCACGCGGCGGTGTCGGCCTCGCAGCTGAGGTCGCCGGGGCCCAGGTAGACCTGGAGGTAGTCGCCGGAGTCGGCGGGGTCGTGGAAGTGCAGGGCGCTCCAGGCTTCGTGGTCGGTGGGCAGGTGGGTAACGTCGGCGTCCTCGGTGAGCCAGAGGGTAGTGCCGTCGGGCAGGTCGATGGCGATGGCGCGTCCGGCGCTGGTCTCGTCGATCCTGGGGGTCAGGCTGGTGTTGACGAGGGCGTCCCAGAGGAGGTGGCCCGCCGCGGTGTAGTTGGCCAGGTCGGTGCGGCCTTGCCGCGGCAGAATGAGCGCGCGCTGCTTCTTGGGGCTGAGCATCGGTGTCCTTCGAGCGGGTTAGAGGAAGGTGAGCTGTTCGGGGGCCGGGATGAGGTGGAATCCGGCTTCGGCCAGTTGCGTGCCGCGGGACAGCTGCTGGTGGCCGTCGTGGTGCCGGCGGAGGAGGTACGCGGTGTACTGGCTGCCGGTCCCGTGGATCGGGAGTTCGATGTGGCGGGTGGCGGTGACGGTCCAGGTGCCGTCGGGGCTGCGGAGGTGTTCGCCGGGGCGCAGCGCCCGTCCGGGCTGGGTGGGCGTCGGCGCGGCTTGGCCGGGCTGGAGGTGGGCGGCGGTGCAGGTGGGGCAGAGCCAGCGGGGCTGCTCCCACGGCCGGTAGAGGCTGACGGACGCGGTGGTGCAGGTGGCGCAGCGGGCCGGGTCGGTGAGGTAGTGGGTTCGGATGCGGGTGACGCACGGGTAGCGGGTCACCTCGTGTCCGAGGCGGACCGACTTCGTCGTCGTGATCTTCATGGCCGGTTCCGGGGGTGAGGAGGGTCGGTTGGTGGTGGAGTTCGTCGAGCCAGCCGAGGAGGCGGGGGAGGTTCTGGTCGGGGCCGTAGGTGAGGTAGGTGCCGTCGGCCGAGCTGCAGCCGAGCCAGTCGGCGGTGGTGAGGCGGCGGCGGGAGTTGACGCGGCCCATGTGGACGTCCTTGCCGAGGTCGCGGGCGTGGCGGGCCAGGCGTTCGGCGACGGTGCCGAGCTTCCAGGCCGTGCTGCCGGCGATGAACAGGACGTCGAGGTCGGGCCAGGGGATGAGGTGGTCGATGTCGGAGCCGTCCTGGGCAGCGTAGGCCGCGGGGATACCGAGGGCGCGGATTCGGGGAAGCCAGGGGACGGAGTCGGCGAGGGTTCCGGGGGCGTCGATGGGGCGGTCGGGGGCGACGGCGAACAGGCAGCGGTCGGGGCCGTAGCGGTGGACCTGGCCGGTGAGCCAGGTCCACCACCGGGCGGTGCCCGGCCAGCCCTTGCCGAAGCGGCCGTTGTCGGCCGCCCACCACGTGCCGGGCGGTACCGGGTTGCCCTGGCGCGGGGTGGTGATGCAGCCGAGGTCGCCTGCGGCCATCGCCGCCCTGATCTCAGCCGTTGAGGGGTTGGCCAGGTACAACATCGACGGGCTGGTCCGGGAGGATGCGGGCGTTGTAGGTGTCGCAGAAGATCCGGACGCAGGTCGGGACCTCGGCGGTCGTGATGTTGTGGAGGCGGCGGAACGGGTTCTCGTGGTTGAGCTGGTCGAGGATCTGGTGGTAGAGGTTCCCCCGGCGTTCGATGATCACGAGCTGGTAGTAACGGTCCTCGCTGTGGAGGTGGAGAGCCGCGCCAGCGTCACCGGCCCGGGTCTGGTGCGGGTGGGCGGGGAGCCCGGCGGCGGTGAGCGCGGCCACGATCGGGTGGACGGGCACGGGGGCGGGCTGCCAGTTCTTCGGGGTGCCCCACTCCACGGTCTCCAGCTGCTCCGGTCCGCGGCTGGTGGTGTTGGCGACGGTGAGGCTGACGGCCGGGCGGAGCTGGACGAGGGGGGCCAGGTTGACGGGGTGTACGGCGATGATCGGGGCGTTGGCGACGTACGGGCCGGAGAAGATCCCGTTGGGGGTGCGGTAGTGGGTGAGGCCGGTGTAGGTGGTACGGGGGGTCATGGCTGCTCCAGGGGTGTGTGGAGGCGGGTCGGGTCGGTGATGGGCTGGCAGGCAGCCGGGCAGGGCTGGTACTTCCAGGGGCGGCCGAGGGGGTAGCGGTGCTGTTCGTGGTGGCGGTTGGGGTCGTCGGCGGTGCAGCGGACGGGGTAGTGGCCCCGGGAGCCGCAGTGCGGGCACAGGCCGAGGGGGTCGGTGTTGTCGAGGGTGACGGGGTGGGGGTAGGGGCGGCCGGAACCGTTCGCGGGGTGCCCATTGGTGGGGTTGAAGAGGAAGAACGAGGAGCGGGGGTGGATGGGCAGGGACCACCAGGGGTGGGCGGGGTGGCTGGTGAGGATGTGGCGGGTGTTGAGGACGGCTCGGCCCTCGTGCAGGGGGGTCCAGCGGACGAACGCCCAGCCGGGGCCGCCGAAGCGGGTGTAGGTGCGGGTGGCGTAGCGGGTGAGGGCGCCGGGGATCGTGGGGGCGGCCTGTTCGAGTTCGCGGCGGGTGCGGGCGATGACTACGGGGACGAGGTCGAGGGGGAGATCGGTGAGGTCGATTTCGACGGGCACGGTGGGGACTTCCGGAAGTGGTTGGGCCCGTGCCGGGCGGTGGCTGGCGTCGCCCGGCACGGGAAGTGTCAGAGGTCGACGAGTTGGGTGAAGGAGGTGACCTGGTTGGGGCCGATGTGCGCCTGGACGTGGTGCAGGGTCGGCCCGTCGGACCAGGTGATGGCCCGGCCCGTCGGGGTGGGGGCGACGCGGAACTCGGTGTCGCGGAACACCTTGCGGAGGTGGGCGAGGAGTTCGTCGTCGGTCTTGCGGACCCGGTAGGTGCCGGGGGTGCCGGTGCAGCCGGGGTGTCGGCGGTTGTGGCCCCGGCTGGCGCGCAGGTGGGAGTAGAAGAGGGGGCCGTTCCAGTCGCAGCCGTCCCGGCCGCAGGTGAACTCCCAGTGGACGTCGGAGCCGGGGTAGGGGTGTTCGGGGATGAGTTCGAGTTCTTCGACGCGGCCGACGGCGCGGTAGGCGGAGGCGGCGTTGCGGCGGGTGCTGAGGTCGAGCGCGGGCACGAGGCCAGTCCTTCGCGGGGTCAGTGGGCGGGCTGGTAGGCGGGGGTGCCGAGGCGCAGCGAGTCGTTGTTGGTGAACAGGCTGCGGATGTAGTTGTCGCTGGTCGGCTTGGTGTCGGTGGTGCGGGTGGTGTTGCGCCAGGTCCCCCCGGTGCGCTCCCAGATGATCGAGTCGTGGACGACGTGGTCGCCGTCGGCGAACTGGGCGGGCACCGGCGGGTAGGGGATGGTCGGCAGCGACCGGGGGTCGTGGTGTCGGTGGGCGAGGATGGTGACGGCGTGGGCTCCGCCGCTGGAGCGGGTGAACGGGTACTGCCAGTGGGTGGCGGGCAGGTTGGCGGTGCCGCCGCGGGTGGGCGGGGTGATGGTGCGGGTGGTGCGGCGGTACTGGTTGCTGTGGCTGAGCCGCTGGTTGGCGACGACAACTGCTTCGGCGCCGGTGGCGGTGTGCACGGTGACGTCGCCCGGCCGGAGGTAGCGGGCCGGGAGGTTCATGACGCCGTGCTCGCCGATCGGGCGGTCCGGGTGCCGGGCGGCGGGGCTGTTCTTCCAGTTGGCGATGTAGGCGGCGGTGTCGTCGGCGGCGGCGGCGACCTCGGCCTGGATGGCGTCGGGGCTGGCGGTGTTCGGGTCTCGGGGGGCGTTGTGGATGGTGATGAAGTTGTTCGGTTCTTCGTCGGGGTCAGCGAGGTAGTGGACGATCATGAGCCCGAGGCTGTCGCTCGGGTCGATGTCGACCTTGGCGTCCTGGTCGAACGCCTGTATCTGGGTGCCGCCGGGCAGGTGGATCTCCAGCCAGGAGGAGTTCGCCGACCTGTCGGCGTTCTTGGTGGTCGTGGTTCCCCGCTTGTGGAGGGCGGCCGCGAGGTGTTGGCCGAGGGTGTACGTGTCGGTGTCGATGGCGGTCATGTCGTCTCCAGAGGTGACGGGGGGCGCGGCTGGCGCGCCCCCGGGGTGGTGGGCGAGTTCAGACGGTTTCGGCGGCGGTCTTTCGGCTGCGCGGCTTGGCCGGGGTGGTGGTCTTCGTCGCGGCGGTCTTCTTCACTGCGGCCTTGCGGGTGGGCTTGGCGTCGGTGGCGGGTGCTGCGGCCTTCTTGGCGGTGCTGCGAGCGCGGGGGGTCTTGGCGGAGGAGGTCGTGGCGGCCTTCTTCGCGATGCGCTTGCGGGCGGGGCGGGACGGTTCGGGAGTGGCATCGCTCAGGGAGGGGGGCTCGCTGGTGTTCCCCGCAGGGGCCTCAGCCAGCGCATTCGGTCCTGGCTCGGGCTCGGGCTCGACGGCGGTCGCCTCCGGCTCCGACTCCGACTCGGGGGCCGAGACCGCTGTCGAGGTCTCCCAGGGACGGTCGCCGATGAAGCGGGGCTTGCGGTCGAAGACGGGCAGGAGGTTGCCGGCAACAGCGGCGTGGATGACGGCGGCCGGGTCGCCGTCGAGGCCGCCGACGTCGAGGAGGGTGTGGTAGCTGCGGCCGGGGCGCAGGCCGGGGCCCGCGTGGGGGGTTCGGCGCTTGCTGGGGGCGGTGACCCAGAGCTGAACGATGTTGCCGGACAGCCGGATCCGGCCGCCGATCGTTCGTCCGTCGGCGTCGGTGAGTCGTTGGACGTTCGGGCCGTCGTCGGGCAGGCGGTTGGTGGTGTAGCCGGGGAGTTGGGTGGCGAGGCCCTCGAAGGCGGAGGCGAAGGTGGTGTTGGTGAGGAACACGGTCGGTTCTCCTTGTCGGGGGTGGGGCGGATTCTCCGCCCCACCCTTATATATATTTCATACTCATTTTTGGCATGGCTACACACTCCCGGCATCGCCGGGGCGGCGTCATGCCGGAGCGGAGGCGAAGCCGACATCCGAGGCGCCGCGCGAGTCGATGGCGTCGATCCAGGAGGCGAGGCTCCGAACGGCCTGCCAGGTATTGAGGCGCAGAATGTCCGCCCTGGCCGCGCGGAGCACGTTGCCGGCGAGGTCCAGCCTTTCAAGCTCGAAAACATCCCCGCGAGGGTCTTTGGGGCGGGGGAAGAGAGTGACCTTGATGATGTCCGGCCCCCCTTCTCGGATTGGGGCGACCACAAGGGTCCTGGCGTCGACGGCGATCCCGACGGTGGGGCGCGAGTCGTTGCTGAATTCCTCGGCCACCAGTTCCAGCACCCGGCTGCCCATCTCGTTCTCCTCTCGCTCGATCGGGAGACTCCCTCCCTGGTATCTTTATTTTATACTCATTTTGGGCGTGGTGTCCACTCGCCCACCCGAAGGTTCAGGCAGCTTTCCGCGTCGCCCCGGCAAGCAACTCCTCGGCTTGGCGGACAGCAGCGACCGTGGCGGCCTTCCAGCGCAGCTCCTGGCGGTACTCGTAGATCTGGGCCTTCTCCTCCAGGGCCAGCCGCTCGGTGTCGGCCTGCGCGAGGGTGTCGCCGCACCAGACGGTGCTGTTGGGGCCCAGCTTCCACAGCAGGACGTTCACGGCGGCGCCGGCTGCGGCGATCGGGTCGATGTCGCATAGGTGCCAGCGGCAGGTGGCGGGGTCGATGCCGCGCTCACGCAGCATCTGCACGACGGCCCGCAGCATGCCGCCGGTGCCGGCGGCCGGATCGCAGAAGGAGTGGCCGGGCTTCACCTCGGAGCAGTCGCCGACGATCTTGCGGGCCATGAGTTCGCAGATCTCCGGCGGCGTGTGGTACTCCCCCAGCCACTTGCGGGAGCCGCTGCTGCGCATGCTGGTGATCATCCAGGACATCAGGTCGAAGTCCGCGAGCATGTAGGGGTCGTCGGTACCGGTGAGGTCGAACAGGCCCTGGGTGATCGCGGCGCGTGCCACCGCCTTGATGCAGCGCAGGTCGTGCGCACTCATGCCTTCGTCGAGCCACGAGGCGAGCGGGGCGGCCCGGTGGACCAGGTCGGGGCGGATCGTCCACCACTACGCCCAGCATTCACGCAGCGCCTGGGCGAGGTCCTTGGCGTCGAGCTGGAGGAAGAACTCCGCGCACAGCGGCCCTCCGGGCCCCTTGAGCGGCCACAGCGCCAGGGCGGCGACGACGCCGACGGGTATCTCCATCCAGTTGCCGCCGTGCTCGCGGTCCCAGGCTTCGACGACGGCTTCCGCGATCTGCCGGGCGGCGTCGTGCGAGCGGGTGCCGTACGGGATGCGGTACTTGCTGATCGCCTTGACTCCGGGCTTGGCCTGGGTCGCGGCACGGCTGTCGGCCGGGGCTGCGAGCTGGGGCTTTGCCGCAGAGGTCTTGACGGGGGCCGTCGGCGCAGCGGCCGGGGACCGGCGCGGCGCAGGGCCGTCCTTGGGCTGGAAGTAGTCGTATTCGTCGTCGTCGCCCGCCGTGATGCTGAACAGGTCGGGCTGCCGTTGCCGTTTCGCCATGGTTTGTCCGCTTCTTGGGTGTGAAAAGGCCCGGCGGTCGCGTGGGGCGACCGCCGGGCCGCTGGGTGGATGGCCGGGGTCAGTTGCTGGCGGGCCGGGGGTTCTCCTCCAGGCGCCGGGCCTCGGTCTCGATGAGGTGCCGGGCGACGGCAACGGCAAGGGCGTACTGCTTGCCGATCGGGCCGTCGGGGGTGAGGCGGGCGGCGATGGCGAGGGCCGCGGGTTCGGCCTGGTCGTAGTCGAGCCGGTTCAGGTGTTCGGCTGCGGCGGTGATGTCGTCTTCGAGGCCGGGCATGGCGTCGGCCAGGCCGGGCGGGCCGTGGAAGACGCCGCCGCGGGACCGCCGGGCCGGAGGCTGCGGCCGTGCCGGCCGGGGCAGGTTGCTCGCCTGCGGTGCGCCGCGCAAGAGCCGGTCGAAGGCGTGGAGCAGGTAGGCGGCGGCGCGGCGGTAGTCGCCTCCCAACTGGAGGGCGGTGTAGCCGTACACCTCGGCGACGGCGGCGGGGTGGAGGTCGGCGCGGTACTGCTCGGGGGTCAGGTCGCGCTGGCGGGCGGGTCGGTGGTGGTAGCCGCTGTCGATCGCGGCGTCCAGGACGGCCGAGATCGCGGGCTCAAGTTCCGCCTTCACCCGCAGGCGGGCACGGACGGCCTGCACGGCTTCGTCGAGTGCGGCGTTCATCGGCCCGCCGCCAAGCGCACGGCATGCTCGACGAGCCGGTTGTGGATGAGGTCCACGCCGCCCTCGTGGAGGTCGTCGAGGACGCGCAGCGCACGTGCGTAGGCGGACGGCAGGGAGTGGGCCCGCAGAACGAACACCGCGACGTGGCCTGCGTCGCGCAGGGACGTCTCGTCCACGGCGGTGAGGCGACCGGCCCGGACTTGGGAGATCTCGCCGTGCTCGTCGAGGGCGATCGTCCACTGCTGGACGTCTTCGGGGAGGGGTTGGATCGCACCGCAGTCCTCGCAGCCCCGGTGGGGGCGGTGGTACTTGCGGGCGAGGCCGGTGATGTGTTCGGTGACGGCCGGGGGTGCGCCGTCGAGGTCGGTGGCGTTGAGCATCCAGGCGTGGGTGCGGACCTGGTCGGCGGTGCCGGAGTCGACGACGTGGAGGTGCAGGCGCAGCTCGGCCGGGTCGAAGGGCGCCTGCTCGTTGTAGGTGAGGCGGCCGTTGAGGTAGGCGCGGACGTTGGTGGTGCCGGTGAGGGCGCTGCGGTTGATGATCAGGTCGGCGCGGGAGGGTTCGTCGCGGAGGGCCGCGGCGAGCGTGAGGATTCGGGTCGCGTCGGTGAGCGCCTGGGTGGCGGTCGGGACGGGCGTGGTCATGGGTGTTGGCTCCGGGCGGGTGCGGTGTTCAGCGGTTGGCCAGGTAGGGGTGCTTGGCGTAGGCGCGCCGGATGACGTGGGCGGCGGTGAGGAGGTCGCCGATGCGGGCCGTGTCCGTGTGGAGGGCGAGGTGGAACAGCGAGGCGTAGTAGGCGTTCACGATGACGTCGCGGTACTGGCCGAGGGTGAGCTCTGTGGCCTGGCCGAACCAGGCGGTGGTGATGGCGTCCTCGATGAAGCGCGAGGCGGTGCGCACGCACTCCTCGCACGCCTTGTGGCGGGCGATCTGGGTGGCGACGCCGGGGAGGTGGTGGACGGGGACGCGCCCCATCTCGGTGGCGAGGCTCTGGGAGGTGTTGGCGGTGAGGTCGGTCAGGGACATGGCGGGTGGCCTCTCTTGGCTCGGGTGGGGCCCGGCCGCCGGGCGGCGGCCGGGCTGGGGTGGTGGTGGGTCAGCGGGTGAGCTGGGTGTCGGCGGCCAGGATGCGGACGATGTCGCTGGCGAGTTCGGGAACGCGGTCCATGTCGCCCCCGAGTGCGAGGGCCTGCCGGTACAGGTCCGGGTAGTCGCGGTGCTGGACGAGTTCCTGGAACTGGCGGAGCGTGGTGCCCGCGCTGTAGTCGGGGGCGGTTCCCCAGACGTGGGTGATGGCGTGTTCGATCAGCGCGGGGGCCAGCGCGATGGCGCCGCAGGAGAGGGCGGGGGCCTCCAGGAGCGCCCCGAAGGTGGCGCTCTTGTGATGGCGGGGGCCGGGGACCTCGATCGCGGTGAGGCCGTAGTCGGTCATTGCTGTGCTCCGTTCGGGTTGGGCGTGGCGGGCGTCCTGCCGGACTGGCAGAACACCCGATGTCTTTATTTGATACTCGTTCTGGATGTGGGTTACCCGGAGGCGCACCCCTCGGGGCGCGCCCTTGCGGGGAGGCAGGTCAGCGGGTGAGCTGCGGGTCGCTCAGCAGCGCCGGGGCGATGTCCGAGGCCAGGTCGCCGATCCGGTCGAAGTCGGCACCCAGCCGGAGGGCCCGCCGGTACAGGTCGGCGTAGTAGCGATCTCGGACGAGCTGGTGGAACTGGGTGAACGTCAGGGAGAGGAAGGCGTCGGGGCGGGTGGCCCAGGCGACGGAGATGGCGTGCTCGACCATTCCGAATGCGCCCGCGATGACCTCCGCCGGGAAGAAGGCGGTCATGTTGTTGATGCTCTCCATGACGGCGGGCAGGTGGTGCGCCGGGCCTCTGACCTCGGCGCCGGTGGGGAGGATGCTCTCGTGGGAGCCAGTCATTGGGGATCTCCTTGCTGGACGGGCAGTCGGTTGGGATTGTCGGGCCGGGCGGCCCGACCGGGGGCCGGGCCGCTGGCGTGTTCAGGCAGTGAGGTAGTCGAGGACGGCAAGAGAGAAGCCGCCCGGGAGGGCGCCGGGGCCGGCGTCGTGGCAGGTGGCGTAGTTCTCGGCGATGTCGAGGGCGTCGAGGACGGCGGCCTCGCGGTCGGGGCGGCCAAGGAGCCGGGCGACCGAGTCCAGGGCCATCGCGGCGGCGGAGAGGGTGAGGCGGTGGAGCTCCTGTTCGGCCCGGGCGGCGCGGGAGCGGGCGATGGTCGCGTAGTGGCGGACCTCGGAGATGGCTGCCTCGGTGAGCGCGTTCATGGCGATTCCTCCCTCTCGGCGGGGGCCCCTCCCCCTCTCTCATGTCTTTATTTTATACTCATTTAGGTTGGGGTTCCACTCTGCCGGAAAGTTCTCAAGGGGTGGACGCTGCCCCGATCCTGCGGGTCAGCGGTCCGGGAACGCGATGACGAGGGAGGTGGCGTTGTCCGCCGGACCGTCGCCGCCGGAGCGGTGCCGCTCGACCGCCCGGCTGACCACCCACCCGGCCGCGCTCTTCGCCCAGTAGCGGTCCAGATAGTTCCGGTCGAAGTAGTCCGCGGTCTGCGCCAGGTTGGGCCCCGCCCCGTCCCCGAGGGGGAAGTACGCGCCGTCGGTGCACAGCAGCAGGCGGTCGAGTTCCCCGTGTTGCGTGCGGGTGCCGATCTCGCCCCAGCTGAGGTCGGCCGTCAGCCGGTGGTGGTCGTCCGGGTCGACGGGCTCGCCGGCCGCCCGGCGCTGCTGGGCGAGGTTGTGGTCCGCCGTCAGCAGGCGCCCCTGCCGGCCGACCTTGATCTCGTAGGCCCGCGAGTCGCCCGCCCAGGCGATGTTGATCCTTCTCCACAGGGCGTGCCACGTCACCACGACGGCCGTCGAGGAGACGTCCTCGCCCACCCCCCGCCGCTGCTGCCACGGCTCCACTTCCTTCCGGATCGCCTCGATCGCCTTCTCCGGTCGCTGGAGGGTCGCGGCGGCCCTGGCGAGCCGCGGGGTGAAGTGCCGGACGAAGTCGGCCGTGTCCTGGCTGTCGCCGATCCCGTCGCAGACCGCGAACGCCCAGACCCCGGTGGTCTGGTCACGGTGCACGGCGAAGGCGTCGCACTGGCGCTTGCGGTCTCCCTGCATCTGCGCCGCGCTGACCACCAGCCCGTCGGGCTCCAGCCACCGGGTGGGCGTCTGGGCGAGGGCCGCGAGGTGCTCGATCTCGGAGAAGTCGAGCAGCCGGTGCGTGCCGTCGAGGAGCTTGCGCCCGGTGACGAGGACGGTGCCGCGCAGGACCGACGTCGGGCCGCCGCCGGCGAGTCCGGTCCACAGCTGCCCGGCGTAGTGGTTGACCTCCTGGACGTACGGCGGGTTTCCGTGGTGGACGACGTACCGGCCGAGGCGGTGGGAGCTGTAGTCGGCTCCGAGGTTGGTGGTGAGCTGGCGGGCGTCGAGCCGGATGCGGGCCTGGTCGTCGGCGGGATCCCAGCGGGTGATCGTGTCGTCGGCGCCGTCCGGGTCGATGACGTACGCGAAGGTTTCTTCCTTCATGGGGTTCAACTCTCCTGTTGTGTAGGGGTGTTCACAGGCCCGAGAGGGCCCATTGGTGAGCGAGGACACAGTCTTCGCAGCACAGCTGTCCGTCGATCAGGTCGACCGGGCCCCCGGCTTCGACGGTGATGGGGCATTGGGCGCAGTGAATGGGGCGTAGAGCGGTGAGCATGGTTCGGGTTCCTCGGTTGGGCGGTCTATCCGGTGCGCCCCCGGGCGCTGGGGCGCCATTTCGGGCGGGCCTTCCGGGTGTGGTCGTAGGTCTGCTGCCAGGGGTGCACGAGGGTCATCACGGCCTGGGCGTCGGCGAACAGGGACATCCAGACCAGGCCCTCGACCACCGTGCGGGCGAGGTCCTGGCGGGCCTGCCCCGGGGGGACGGTGAAGCCGTCGGCGGTCGGCCCCGGGTTCTCCCGCCAAGCGATCCAGTCGGCCGCCGAGCAGTGCACCTGCCACAGCGAGCGGATCTTGACCGCCCCGAAGAGGTCCTGGTCCTCCTCCCAGCCGGGGATCATCTTCAGGTGGGCCGGGCAGCCGTCCTCCCCGATGTGGGGGATGCAGTCGCGGGCGTCGGACAGGTACCAGCAGGCGTCGCGGGCCGCGTCGGCCGGGTCGGTGCCCGCTTCCTCCCCCCACCGTTCGGCGTCGAGGTCGACTCTCAGGTCGATGCGGATGATCACCCGCCGGCCGGGGCCCCGAGCATCGGCCGCAGGACCTGAAGGAGGCGTTCGAGCGCGCCGAGCTGGCGGTCGGTGAGTCCGGTCGACCGGCCGTCGTCACCCTCGGGCCCCGCGAAGAGGACCGGGCCGCGCAGCAGCTCGGGCCGGACCTCGCCGCCAAGGGTGTCCAGGATGATCTGCGCATAGTCGTTGACGGCCAGGTCCGCGCTGTCCGCCCGGACGGCGAGGCCGAAGACCGCGCCGTGGGGGCAGTGGACGGCGTGCGCGTTGAAGACGGCCTGCCCTCCGAGGTGGGTGGCAGCGGCGGCGCGCAGCAGGTCCGTGTCCGTCGGGAGGGTGAGCCACCGGCTCTCGCCGGTGTCGGTGACGAGCATGGCGTTCGGCGTGAGGTCGGCGATCTCGTGCGGCCAGTAGGAGCCGGGTTCGGCTCGCGGGTCCGAGTCAAGGCGTACGGCGTACGGGCCGTGCGGGTCGGTGGAGGTGCGGACGACGGTTCCGTGCTGGCCCGCGAGGGTTCCCGCGGTGATGCGGACCCGGCGGGCGGGTGCGGCGGTGGACATGCTTCTCCTTCGGCGAGGGGTGGGGCGGGGGCCGGGTGCGGCCCCCGCCGCGGGTGGGCTCGGTCAGCTGACCGGCTGGAACCAGATGTCGGTGGCCTGGAAGAAGGCGTTGTAGGCGGTCCGGGGGGCATTCTCGACCGGCACGATCGCCATCAGCGCGTCCAGCGGCTTGCGGTCCTGGTCGAGCAGGGAGACGTCCAGTCGGACGGAGCCCGGCTCCGCCGGCGTGAACGCGATCTTGACCAGGCGCGGGTCCTCCGGCGTGACGTCCACGAAGACGGAGTTGAGGACGGCCGTCGCGTGGATGCCGGGGTTGTGGATCTGGGTGGCGACGTCCTTGGCGAGCTGCACGTACATGGTGATTCCTTTCTTGGGGGCCTCTCCCCCACCTCATGTCTTTATTTTATACTCAATAAGTGCCGGTGTCCAACTCGGCGAACCCCAACTCGACTGATTTCAGGACGAGTTCACGGACAGCCATGTCGGCGGAATTCGCTCCTCGCCCGCGAGGGCGCGTCCAGCCGGCAGCCCCCCGCGATCGGGGGCAGGTGAGGGCTGCGCCGCGCGCAGCCCCCGCCAGGCCCGGGAGACTGGACCCCTGGCGTCACCACCAGTCCGTCGCGGGCGCGCTCGCCGCCTCCCGCCCGGCGGCAAAGGCCGCCGAGACGACCTCCAGACCCCCGATCCGTTCCGCGGTCTCCGCCGACCAGTGGAGGACCTCCGCCGTCCCGCCGGGGTTCGCGTACTGGGCGAGGTACGCCTCGTAGGCGGCGTCGGGGCTGGGGTGGCCGGTGGACAGGAACCAGAATTCGCCGTAGCCGTACTCGACGTCCCATTCGTGGTCGAAGTCGTCGGGGTCTGCATCCTCGATCTCCCACAGGCCCGTGTAGGCATAGAAGCCGATGTTCCAACTTCCGCTACTGGATTGCCAGATGACGTGTTCGCGGTTGACGCTCACCATTCTCCCCTTCCCTCTCCTTGTGTCTTTATTTTATACTCGTACATACTGGGGGTCCACTACTTCCGTCGCAATCTCCGCCGGTGGACGGCGAGTTGCCGACAGGATCCTGCTGCGGGCCTCTACGGGCCAGGCCACGGCGGTCAGCGCGCGGCGGTGACGCTCCGGGAGCGCCGCCGCCGGGTGGCCGAGCCAGTCGCGGCCCATGTGGGCGAGCACCGCGGCATCGGCCTTGTCGTAGCGGCCGCTGCCCTCGCACTCCAGGCCGAACAGCTGCGCGACGGCGTCGCGGACCATGCCCTTCGCCACCTTGCTTCGTGCCGCCTTGGGGTAGTCGGCGGCGGGGTACGCGGTGCCGCAGGCGTAGACCTTGAGCTGGGATGGGGTGACGACGGCGTAGGGGATCGAGCGGCGCCACAGCGACTGGGTGACCATCCACCACAGTCCGGCCAGTTCGTGGTGTCCTGCCTGGGCGCCGTGGCCGTAGGCCGGGCCCTCGACGACGGCCAGGTCGGCGCGGCGGACCCGGTCGGTGATCTCGTTGACGATCCAGGCCAGGCGGGGGTGGCCGCGCAGGGTGCCCTTGGGGCGGAGGGCGTCCGCCCAGTCGACGCCGGCGATGCCGGTGCTGGTCAGGGACAGGTCCAGGCCGATGACCAGGGGGGATGGGGCCCTTGGCCGAAGGAGTGTCGGTGCCGGTGCTGCTCATACCGTTCTCTCTGATGGTGGCGGCGCGGCCGGCCCCATCCGGGCCGCGGTGAACTGGGCGATGCCGGCGGTGCAGGCGGCCGCGTGGCGGCCCGCCTGCACCGGCCCGGTCATCGGCTGTTGAGGAGGTCCAGGAACTCGCCGAGGTGGGCGAGGCTGCTGATCTGGTCGCTGTGGCCGCCCTCGGCGCAGGGGCGGTGGAGGTTGAAGGTGGTGGTGTCGCCGTCCTCGCTGAGGGCCCACCGCAGGTACCAGCCGGGGGTGTCGGGCAGGGTGGTCCGCGCCGCGAGCTGTTCGCCGGTCTCGGGCTCGGCCGCCTTCCAGGTGAGGAGTTCGGCCGGGTCTTCGCCGAGGGTCTTCCGGGCGTGGGCGGCGGCGTGGCGTTCCGCGTCGGCGTCCGCCTCGAACTGGTGGTTCTGGCCGTCGGCCCACTGGTCGGCGAGGGCCTCCGCGGCCATGTCTCGGAGTGTCGGCTCGTAGGGGGGCATGCGCTGTTCCTTGCTACTGGTCGGGAGGTGGGGGGGCTGGGTGCTGGCGGCTGCGCGGCGGGGCTCGGGCGCGAGGGCACACCGCCCGGTCAGGCCGCGAAGTCAAGGGCCAGCTGCACGGAGGCGGTCGCTATGGTCGCGGGGAGGCCGGGTTCGGGGTCGTCCTCCGGGGCGAAGGCGCTGCACGGGTCGCACGACTGCTCGCCGACGACGTAGTGCCGCCGCCAGCCGGCGGGTGTTCCGCAGATGGTCCGTTCCTTGCCGGGCATCGGCAGGTCGCGGTCGTCCAGGAACGGGGCGGTGGCGATGACTTCGCCGTCGAGCCACAGCCGCCCGCCGCACACTCCGTCGAACCGGCTTTGGTGGGGCCGGGTTTGGCGGATGCACGTCGCGCGGAACGGGCACGGAACGCAGCGCGCGAGGACCGGCAGGCAGATCTCCTCCAGCTTGGCGCGGGTCTTCCAGCCGTCGGCAGGGCTGAAGTCGCTGTCGCCGAAGCAGTCGGGCAGGCAGCGGTCGGTGTCGGGCAGTGCGCTGAACATTGGTTGGTCTTCCCGGTAGGGGCGGGCCCCGGCTTCGGCCGAGGCCCGGGCGGGCGGAAGGGGGCTGCGGAGCCCCCGGTGGAGGCGAGAGGCGCGGCGGCCGTGTCAGGGCCGGGCGGCGGGTCAGTCGATGCTGAGGCGGCAGGCGTCTTCGTAGCCGTCCCAGTTGTCGACGCCTGCGGCCTCAAGGGCGCGCAGCACCCTGGAGTTGTCTTCCAGCTCGTCGACTCGGCCCTGGAGCCTGTGCACCTCCTCGGCCAGTTCCAGAAGTGCCGCGGCAATCTGCCGGTCGACGGTGGAGCTGGCCGCGAGGGCACGAATCTCGCTGAGGCGGTCGGGGGTCATGGCGGACTCCTTGGGCAAATGGAGCGGGTGGCTGGCGGAGCGGCTGACGTACGGGCTCAACGTGGGTGAACTGGCCTGCTGGGGTGAGGAGTTCGTCCAGCGCGAGACGAACGGCACCATCAAGTTGCCGAGTTGGGGCGGGGGCTCCTCGCCGCTGTCGCGGCACGCCGTCGGTCGGAGGCTGTATCCGGGCGGGAATCCGAGTGCGGCGGCCAGGCCCTCTCCCGTCGGGCGGGTCAGGGCGGTCACAGGACCTCCAGGAGCTTGCGGCCGATCCACTGGGCGACGTTGACGCTCACGGCGTTGCCTGCCTGCATCGTTCGCTCTGCTCCGTTGCCGAGGACGATGTACGTGTCGGGGAACCTCTGCCCGGCCAGCTGTTCTTCGGGCTTGAGCATCCGGAACCAGCAGTCGGCGACGCTCTCCTCGGTAACGACGACCGCGGCGGAGTCCTTGGTCGACAGGGTGTGGAACGGCAGTCCGGCGTGCTTGGTGGCGCTCTTGCGGTACGGGACGACCAGGGTGTTGCGGTCGCGGGGGTCGACGTGGCCGCCGGGCAGGACTAGGCCGTGGTGGTTGCCCTGCGCGGTGACGGTGGACAGCGGGCTGTGGACGCTGCTGCCGGTGGCGTTGTTGCGGAACTCGACCACGAAGGACGGCGAGGTGAGGAGGGCTTCCGACTCGCGGGTGGTGCGGGTGCGCAGGGGCTGGCCGACCGGGTACGGGTCGGTGTTCCAGCTGCCGCCGGTGGGGACGAGCATCGCTTCGCCCTGCTTGGTGGAGCGGGTGGGCAGGGGGCGGTCAATGAGGGCGAAGGCGCGGTCGCCGCCGTCCCGGCCGTGGGTGAGGCTGATCGCGGACGGGACGTGGGGGAACTTCACCAGCCCGGCGCGGATGCGGTCCATGGTGGTGTCGGCGAGGGGCTTGCGGCGGGAGCCGATGCGCTGGCCGAGGTCGGTCCAGTCGATCGCGGCCGAGGCGGGGCGCACCCACGGCTCGACGATCGCGTGGTGGCAGCGGCTGTTGGGGCAGCGGTAGTCGTACTGCTTGGAGTACTTGCCGACGGTGATCTTGGGGTCGCGCCACGTCTGGACGGCGTTGACGTTCTCGCCGCAGACGAAGCAGTAGGCGGCGGGCGACGGCGTCAGGTCGGGCTTGCGCATGCCGCGGCGGGTGAAGACGAAGTTATCTGGACAGATCACCTGATTCAGCGACTGTGCTGGCCGCACGAGGTGCGTATGGTTCCGGCCGTGCGAGTAATGAAGGTGCCCGATG
>NZ_BAAANS010000056.1:0-49129 GCF_039529925.1 Kitasatospora saccharophila
GCTCGATCACAGCCCACTGAGCATCCGTCAACGACGAGTCATACGACGGCTTGCAGACACAGACGCACATGGCGGCGATCATCGCGGACACCCGACCGCGAAGATCACCGCCAGTGGATCACGCCACGCAGTTGATCAATTACCCCACACTTTCTCAGCGGCGGCTGGCTGATGTGCAGGCGGCGGGCGGCCCGGCCGAAGTGCAGTTCCTCGGCGACCGCCACGAAGTACCGCAGGGTCCGTAGCTCCACGCTGCGACGATACCCATCCGGTATCGGCCGTGCGGAACGGGTCTTGGACAGCCGCCCGGCCCCGGCGGTGGACTCGTCCGAGCGCGGCCGGTCAGGTCCGCGCCACCGACGGGCCCGCGCAGCGGTGTCCCCCCACGGACGGGAACCATGGAAATCGCCTACTGGATCGTCGCCGGGCTGCTCGCCCTCCTCTACCTCTACGGGGGCGCGCTCAAAGTGCTCCGCAGCCCCGACCGGCTCCGCCCGATGATGGCCTGGGTCGACCGCGTCCCGCCGCCCGTCCTACGCACCCTGGGCACCCTCGAACTCCTCGGCGCCGCGGGCCTGCTGCTGCCCCCGCTGACCGGCACCGCGCCCTGGCTCGCCCCGGCCGCCGCCACCGGCCTCCTCCTGCTCCAACTCGGCGCCATCCCGGTCCACCTGACCGGTGGCGACCGCCGGATCGGCCTCAACCTCGCCCTCCTGGCCGCCGCGGCCGCGGCCCTCTGGCTGTCCGTCGGCTAGCGGGCGCGGCCCGGCAGACCACCTGCGGGGCTGCGCGGTAGTGCGCTCCCCGGGCACAGGAGCTTCCGGTCGCCTCCCTGACCCGCGAGGAGTTCCCCGGGCCTCGGCGCGGCCGCTCGGTGCAGGCGGCGAACGGAGACCTCCCGTCCGGTGCGTCGGCTGCCCTCCCGCTCATGAACGCTCGCATCCGCTCCGCACCGGGCCGGGCGCCGAGGAGGCGTTCCCCGGCCCCGGACCCGACCTCGAAGTGGGAGGCCGTTCGGGGGCGGGCCGCCGCCGTCTTCGACCTCGGGGCCAGGCTGCCCGCGCAGGTCTTCCGGGGGCTCGCGGACGAGGCGGTGTTCTGCGAGTTCGACGTGCTGCTCACCCCGGACGCCGGGCCGGCGCTCGCCGCGCTGGCCAGGTCGCACGGCGACCGGCAGGTCGACCTGCTCGTGGTCGAGGGGGCGGGCGTCGCCGAACCGGTGCTGTCGCTGTCCGTCGACGCCACGGCGGACGACTACTGGGCGGAGGTCGGGTTCGACGCGGTCCGGGATCCCCTGGAGTCGGTCACCGTCGCGGCCCGGGTCGTCGCGCTGACCGGCCCCTCCGGCCGCTGGGGGTGCCGGGGCGAACGCGACCCGGAGGTCGCCGTCCTGCGGGGCCTCCCGGACGGGGGCGCCCGGGACGACTGGAGCCTCCGGTACGGGCCTTGCCTCGGCGCGGCCGACGCGCTGGCGCACTGGCTGCCGGTGACCTTCCGCGGGCGGCACGTCCCCGACGCCCACGCCGCCGAACTGTCCGCCAACTACGGTGCGCGGCAGGGGAGCCGCGGTCGTCCGGGCTGAGGGGGAAGGCCGCTCCCGGCGCCGTCCACCGGGCGCCCCGGGGGCGTCGGTGCCGGTTCGGGTGCGATCGCTACGATGCCCGGATGCCGGCCCTCCCGCGGCGGATACCCGCCGCGGGTATCCGCCGCTCCTCCCGCCCGGTCGCCCGAGTTCGACCTGCTGGTCGCCTTCCCCGACCTGGCCGCGCTGCGCGACTCCGTCCGGCACTCGCGCCGGGAGGAAGTGGAGGCGTTCTTCGCGGCGCTGACCGGCCCGGCCGACCGGGCCACCGCGATCGAGGTCGTCGCCGAGACCCGGAGGCCGGAGGGTTCCTCCAGCGGACGGCGGACGCGCACCCCGGCAGCACGTTGCCACGGGTGCCGCAGGGCGGCCACTACATCCACCTGGCGTGGGAGGCCCGCGGCGGCGGCCTGGCCAAGGACGTCTCGGCGGATGGCGTCGCGGCGGAGGGCGTCGCGGCCTTCCACCGGCGTCTCGGCATCGCCGACAAGCTCCTCGGCCGGGTCGTCTCCGAGGACCCGGGCACCACCGACGCCCGGCGGCTGCGGCTGAACGTCTCCCGCGGCCTCCAGCAGGGCGCCGACCGGACCAGGGACCACTACCTGGGGCTGGCCGCCCACGACCCGCACGACTACGTCGCGCAGTCCCGGTTGCTCCAACCACCGCTGCCCAAGTGGGGCGGCTCCTGGGACGAGGCGTTCGCCTTCGCCCGGCAGTGCCGCCTCGTCGCGGAGCCGGGGAGCCTCAACCCGGTCGTGCTGGCCCAGGCCCACCTCGAACGCCGGCTCAACGTCGGCGGCGAGAAGGACCCGGCCCACCTGCGCCGTCCCGAGGTCCGCGACGAACTGGCCGGTGCCGCGCGGGAGTCCGTGCTCCACCCCGGTTTCCGCGGCGGCTACCGCTCGGTCGAGGCGCACGGCCACTTCGCGGCCGTCTTCGGTTCCGCCGGGGAACACGCCCTGGCCGCCCCGCACTTCCGGGCCCTCAACGGCTACGCTGGCGAGTTCCCCTGGGCCCTCCTGCGCTCCCTCACCAGCCTCGGCAGGGGCACCGCCTACAAGCGGCTGCGCCGCCGCGCCGCGAGGGCCGGCGGGTGAGACCGCGGCCGGTGGGCCCGGGCCGGGAAGTACGGGAAAAAATGGGTTGGACGGGCGGCGGCGGGTTGCTACTGTTCGGATCGCCGTGAACGGAAACGAGGAGGTGAGTTCCCCATGAGAGCTGGATCGAGGCGGGTGCTCCCCCCTTCCCCCACGGTGTAACGACTGACACAGGTGTCGTCGGGAGCGCCCGCGTGAGAACGCAAGCACTCCTGAAAGGCGAAAGCCGATGAACACCACCGTGCAGATCACCCGGGTCGGCGAGACCCAGTGGCAGGCCGTGACCGATGACGTGGTCGTCGGCCACGGCGACTTCTCCCAGCGTCCCGACGGGCGCCGCTTCGTGAGCATCGACGTGTGGGACGACGCGGCCTTCGCGCCGCTGGCCACCGCGATGCTCGCCGCCCTGCCCGCCCCGCTCCGCACCCTGGTCGCGGGGGGCGACACCGCGCTCGCCGCCCACTGGGAGCGGGCCGGGTTCGTTCCCGAACGGCAGGAGTGGGAGTACGAGCTGTCCACCGCGGGGCGGGACGGGCGCCCCGCCCCCGGGGTCACGATCCTGCCCGCCGGCACGGCCGACGAGGCCGAACTGCGGCTGCTAGAGCGGCAGATCCGGGCCGAGGTCGAGGCGTCCTCGGGTTGGTACAGCATGCCCGCGGAGGTTCGACCCGGCCCGCCGGGGGACACTCTGATCGACCCGTCCCTGTACGCCGTCGCCGTCCACGAAGGCCGGTACGCGGGCCTGGTCCGGGTGGTCCGCCGCGGTCGCGGTCCCGCCCGGGTCGGCCTGCTCGCCGTCCGCGCCGCCCACCAGCGGCAGGGCATCGGCCGCTCCCTGCTGGCCCACGCCCTGCACGTCCTGCACGAAGCCGGGACCGGCACCGCCCGGGCCGAGGTGGACCGCTCCCGCACCGCCGCCACCGCCCTGCTGGAGGGCCTCGGCGCCGAACGGACCGGTCACCTCCTGCACCTGATCCACCCCTGACCGCGAACCCCGCTCCTCCGTCCCCCTTCCCGTCGAAGAATCGAGATCCCTTGCCACGTGTCGCGAAGGGCCTTGAGCTTGAGGGCACCGTCCTCGAGTGCCTGCGGAACGCCACCTTCAAGGTGGAACTGCAGAACGGCCACCAAGTACTCGCCCACATCAGCGGAAAGATCCGCAAGAACTACATCAAGATCCTCCCGTTCGACCGCGTCCTGGTCGAACTCAGCCCGTACGACCTGACCAGGGGCCGCATCCTGTTCCGCTACCGCAACTGACCCCGGGTCAGGCCCGTCCCTCCGGCCCGCCCCGCTGCCGCGTCCCCGCCGGCAGCGCGGCGCGGGCGCGCTCCCGGCCGGGGCGACCGGCCGGGCGGGCGGCCGGCCAGCAGGGCGGCCAGCAGGGCCGGGAGGGCGTGCACGGAGCGGATGCGGTGCGCCGGCGGGACGTCGGCGGTGCCGGCCGGGTCGACCAGCAGGGCGGGGATGCCCGCGCGGCGCGGGCCGTGGTAGTCGGGGCCGGCGGAGTCGCCGATGAACCAGGCGTCGGCGGGGGAGAGGCCGAGGCGCTCCAGGGCGGTGCGGTAGATCGACGGGTGCGGCTTGCGGTGCCCGGTGTCCACCGACAGCACCACGGCGTCCATCAGTTCCAGCACGCCCAGCCGGGCCAGCAGGTCGGGCACCATGGTCGGGCTGTGGGTGTTGGAGACCACCGCCAGCCGGCACCGTCCGGACAGTTCGCGCAGCAGCTCGGCGACGCCCTCGAAGGGCCGGATCGCGCTGCCCCACTCCGCCAGGTACGCGGCCACGAACCCCGCCACCTGACTGCCCGTCGGCGCGGCGGGCAGCGCCTCGGCGAGGAACGCGGCGGCCACCTCGTCCACCGAGAACTCGCGCTCGTCCGCCGCCGTCTCCCGGTCGAACCGCGCCGTGGTGGCCGACCAGGCGGACAGGAAGCCGGCGTAGTCCAGGGCGGCGCCGAACTCCCGCAGCAGGGCGTGCGAGCGCGGGTAGCCCTGCTCGGTGCGGCTGGGCGAGTAGTCCACCAGGGTGCCGAAGAAGTCGAACAGCAGGTGCGAGGGGCGGCGGAGAGCATCCATTGCCGGAGTCTGCCGGGCCGACCGGACGCCCGCCCGCCGAAGCGCCGGAGTGTGGGACACCGCACATCGGGGCGGTGCGCGTTGCCCCGGCCGCGCGCCGGGTGGAAGAGTGCCGGGCATGGTGGCAGACGCGCAGGTCAGCGGAGCGGAAGCGGCTCCGGAGCGGGTGTTCGACTGGCTGGACGAGGCCGCGGCCGTCCGTGACGCGGCCGGGCTGACCAGGCGGTTGCGCAGCCGGCCCGCCGAGGACCCGGTGCTCGACCTGGCCTCCAACGACTACCTCGGCCTGACCCGGCACCCCGCCGTCACCGCTGCCGCCGCCGGGGCCGCGCTCCGCTGGGGCGGCGGCGCGACCGGCTCCCGGCTGGTCACCGGCACCACCGAGGCGCACACCGCGCTGGAACGCGAACTCGCCGAGTTCTGCGGCTACCAGGCCGCGCTGGTGTTCTCCTCCGGCTACACCGCCAACCTCGCCGTGCTCACCGCGCTCGCCGGACCGGACACCCTGATCGTCTCCGACGCCCACAACCACGCCTCGCTGATCGACGGCTGCCGCCTCGCCCGGGGCCGGGTCGCCCGCGCCGCGCACTGCGACCCCGCCGCGGTGCGCGAAGCCCTCGCCGCCCGCAGCGAACCCCGCGCCCTGGTGGTCACCGACTCGGTGTTCTCCGTCGACGGCAACGCCGCCCCGCTCGCCGGACACCTCGCCGCCGCCCGCGCGCACGGCGCCGCGCTGGTCATCGACGACGCGCACGGCCTGGGCGTGCTCGGCCCCGGCGGCGCGGGCGCCGGAGCCGCCGCCGGCATCGCCGGGCAGCCCGACGTGGTCGCCACCGCGACGCTCTCCAAGTCCCTCGGTTCCCAGGGCGGCGTCGTCCTCGGCCCCGAACGGGTCGTCCGCCACCTGGTCTCCGCGGCCCGCACCTTCATCTTCGACACCGGCCTCGCCCCCGCCGCCGTCGGCGCCGCCCTGGGCGCGCTGCGCCTGCTGCGCGCCGAACCCGGCCGGGCCGCCGACGCCCTGCGGGTGGCCCGCGAACTCGCCGACCGGCTCGCCGAATCCGGCCTGGACGCCTCCGCCCCCGACGGCGCCGTGGTCTCGGTCCGCGCCGACGACCCCGAGCACGCCGTGCGCTGGGCCGCCGCCTGCCGGGACGAGGGGCTGGCCGTCGGCTGCTTCCGCCCCCCGTCCGTCCCCGACGGCGTCCCGCGCCTGCGGCTCACCGCCCGCGCCGACCTGACGGCCGACCAGGTCGCCTTCGCGGTGCAGGTGGTGCTCAAGACCCGCTGAGCGGTGCCGGGCGGGCGGGGCCGCCCGCCCGGACCAGGGGGCCGGTTCAGCCGAAGAGGACCTGGTCGACCGTCCAGAACGCCGAGTTGGTGCCGGTGTAGCGGAACTGGAACCGGGCCGTCGAGGCCCCCGCCGGGACGGCCACCTCCAGGTGCTCCACCGTGTTCAGGTCGGCCCGGTAGGACTTCACCAGCTGCGCGGCGCCGCCGTCGAAGGACACGTACACGTCGCCGGTCTGCGGGCCGTCGACCTTGTAGTCGGTCGCGAAGGAGAGCGTGCCGCGGGTGCGGCCCGCCACCGAGTAGGCCGGGCTGACCAGCGTCGAGTCGAACGGGCCGGTGCCGTGCGACTTGTCGTCCCACTCGTCGGAGTCGGCGACCGCGAACACGTTGCGGGCCCGGACGTTGGTCTCCCGGCTCTGGCCCAGCTGGGCCGCCGTCCAGAACTCGTCGGTGGCGAACGCCCAGCCGCGCCACTCGGTGACGCCGCCGGTGGGCATCCGCGAGTTGTCGATCGACCAGCCGGCCGGCGGGGTGCGGGTGAAGCCCTTGACCGTCGAGCCGATGCCGGTCTCGTCCACCCGGGTCTGCAGGCTCGGGCGCAGCGCGTCGAACTCGTCCGGCACGATCTCGTCCACCGGCTTGCCGTCCAGGCCCCAGGCCGGGTCGATCGGCGCGCCCTGGTGCTTGAGCACGGTCGGCGCGATGTCCACCGGCTTCACGTCGTAGCGGTGCGCCCCGGCGGCGTAACCCCGGC
Source organism: Kitasatospora saccharophila (assembly GCF_039529925.1). NCBI lineage: Bacteria > Bacillati > Actinomycetota > Actinomycetes > Kitasatosporales > Streptomycetaceae > Kitasatospora > Kitasatospora saccharophila. The sequence goes on from NZ_BAAANS010000056.1 coordinate 6,808, forward strand.
CGCCCAGGACCATCCAGGTCTGCCGCTCGTTGGCGCTGTTGCCGCCGTGGCCGCCCGCGTCGGTGTGGCCGTGGTCGGTGGTGACCACGATCAGCCAGTCCTCCGCGGCGTACGTGGCGCGGGACTTCAGCGCGGTCAGCACCTGGCCGACCAGCCCGTCCGCGCCGTGGATCGCCGCCAGGTACTGGCTGGACGCGCCGCCGTACGAGTGCCCGGCCTCGTCCACCTCGTCGAAGTGCAGGAACACCGAGTCCGGGTTGCCGTGCGCCAGGTAGTCGGCGGCGTCCGAGGCGGTCTTGGCGTCGTTCTCGCTCTCCGGGATCCGCAGGTCGGCGGTGCCGTTGAAGACGTTCGCGGTGATCGGGTTCCAGGAGCCGATCACCAGCGTCGAGTTCGCCGGGTCGGCGCTCTCCAGCCGGCTCGCGTAGTCCGGGTACAGGTCGAAGCGCGAACCGGTGAAGTTGTTGTCCAGCACCCTGTGCTTGTCCGGCCACACGCCCGTCGCGATGGTCGACCAGCCCTGCCCGGACAGGGTCGGTGCCAGCGGGTTCGCGTACAGGTCGGAGGTCGCCGTGGTGCCCGAGGCGATCAGCGCCTTCAGGTTCGGCGCGTCCGCCGCCAGCAGCTTGTCGTACCGGGTGCCGTCGATGCCGATCACCAGCGTCTTGGCCTGCTTGCTGCCGTTCGGCAGGCCGTTGTACGCGCCGGTGGCGGCCACCGCGGACGAGCCGCCCAGCGGTACCAGCGCGGCCGCGACGACGGCCGCCGCGGAGAGGGAAAGGGCCATGGTGGAACGGGAGTTGCGCACGGGGGCTCCCAACGGGAAAGCGAAGCGGTGCGGTTGCACCGGCAACCGAGGATGGGCCGGGCGGGCAGCGGCGAACCCGCACCGAGTCCACGGTTGTATGAACAAGCGTCAAAATTCAGTCCAGACCGGTTATCGATCCGTGATGGTTCGTCGGCGCCCCGAAAGCACCCCGGACCGGCGGGCCGAGGAGGGGCGCAGGAAGGGCGGGGGAGAGCGGGGGAGAGCGGGGGAGAGCGGGGGAGGGCGGGACGGACGGGCGCGGGCCGCTCGGTACCCTGGCGCGGTGAACCACGGCACCCCCCGCGCCCCCCTCGCCCCCGCCCGGTCGGGCGTCCCCGAGCACGGCCGGGTGCCCAAGTACTACCTGGTCAAGACCCGGCTCGAAGGACTCGTCGGCGAACTGGGCCCGGGCGGACGACTCCCCACCGAGGCCGACCTGGCCGAACGCTACGGCGTCGCCCGCGCCACCGTCCGCCAGGCCCTGCGCGAACTGCTGCTCGAAGGGCGGCTGCGCCGCCAGGGCCGCGGCACGGTGGTGGCCGAGGCCAAGATCGAACAGCCGCTGTCGCTGGCCAGCTACACCGAGGGCGTCACCCGCCGGGGCCTGCGCCCCGGCCGCACCCTGATCGCCCTGGACCGGCAGCCCGCCGACCCCGCACTGGCCGAACGCCTCGCCGTCCCGCCCGGCGAACCGCTCTGGCACCTCGAACGCGTGCTGCGCGCCGACGAGGAGCGCGTCGGCCTGGAGTCCACCTACCTGCCGGTGGCCCGCGTCCCCGGACTGGCCACCGAGTTCGACCCGGCCGGATCGCTCTACGGCCACCTGCGCGAACGCGGCGTCCACCTCGCCGGAGCCGAGGAGCGGATCGAGACCGTGCTCGCCACCCCGCGCGAAGCCCTGCTGATCGGCACCCCGCCCGCCCTGCCGATGCTGCTGCTGCACCGCCGCAGCCGGGACGCCGACGGCCGCCCGCTGGAACTCGTCCGCACCCTCTACCGGGGCGACCGGTTCAGCTTCACCCTCGACCTGACCGCGCCCACCACCGACTGACCGGCCCCGCCGCCCCCGCTGCCCCGGTCGCCCCGCCGGTTCCGCCGCCCCGGTCGGCTCAGAGCGCCGACACCAGCAGCAGGAGCACCAACAGCGGCGCACCCCAGGCCAGTCCGCGCAGCACCCCGCGCCGCACGGTGTCCTCGGCCGGCAGTCGCAGGCGCGGCGCCGCCGGGCCCGCAGCCTCCGCGCCGGACGCGCCGGACGCGGCGGCGCGCTGCGGGGCCAGCGGCAGGCCCATCCGCACGCCCGCCGTGGCCAGCGCGGGCGCCAGCAGCGTGGAGGCCAGCCACAGCGGGTAGAGGAAGCCCGGATCCCGCTGGGAGACCGGGTCGTGGGACGAGGCGGGCGCGATCTCCGCGACCGGCCAGGCCAGCAGCGCCACCAGCGCGCCGAACAGCAGCGCCAGCGCCGCCCCCGCCCACACCGCGCCCACCGGACGCGAACGGTACTTCGGCGTCACCGTCCGCAGCAGGCTCCCCGCCAGCACCGCCGTCCCGTAACCGGCGAACACCGCCAGCCCGTCCCCGCGCAACGCCCCGCGCAGCCCGTCCGCCCACGACGCCCCGTCCGCCGCCGCCCCGAACCCCCACCCGCCGGCCGCCGCCGCCAGGACCAGGACCACCGCCCCGGGGGCCGCCGTCCGCGCCGCCGGCCCGTCCGTCGCCGTACCGCCCACTGCCGTGCCGTTCACCATGGCCGGCACGCTACAGCCGCCCCCGGCCCGGCCGGGCGGCGGCCCCGAAGCCCCGGCGCCCGCGCGGACCGGGAGCGCGACGGTCGCCTTGCCGAACGCGGCTCCCGGCGGGCGGGCCCGGTCCGGAACGCCTCGCGGGCCCGCCCGGAAGGGCGAGGACGGCCGGACCACCGCAGCGCTCCGGCGCAGCACCGCCGGGGGCGCCGCCGAGCACCGCCGCAGGGTACGCCGACCCGGCCCGTCCGCCGGGCTGCTGCGTGCTCGACGGCGCGACCAACGCCAGCGACGCCGCCCGGGAGGTCCGCGAGGAGCTGCGGGCCCGCCGCGAGGGCACCGAGCACGCCGTCGCGGCCGAGATCGCCGCCGTCGCCGGCCTGCTCCCGCCCCGGGCCCGGGAGGAGGCGGACGGCCCGGCCGCCTCCTCCGCCGCCGTCGTCCGGGGCACCTCCGCCCAGGCCCGCGACGGCGCCGACCGCGCCACCCTGGAGCGGGTCGCCGAACTCGCCCGGCGGGCCTGGCCGTCCGAGTCCAATGAGGGGCCAAGGGCCGGAGGGGCGCCGGGGAGGGGCACGGCGGGGCGCTCCGCCGGGGCGTGACATGGGGCTCGCGCGCCCGCCGCGTCCCCCGGGCGCCGACCGGGTCCGCCGCGCGCTGACCGCGCGCCCACCGCGCTGACCGCGCGCCCACCGCGCCGCCCGGGCGCCCACCGCGCCGCCCGGGCGCCCGGGCGTTTGGGCCCGCCCGGGCCCCGCGCAGGGGCGGGAGTGGTCAGGGGCGGACGGCGACGGCGCCGTAGCAGGAGGCGCCGGCGTCGGTGATGTGCTCGGTGTCGTCCTCGGCGTCGGGGGAGGGGTTCCAGCGGGGGGTGGCGACGATGCCGGGGTCGAGGACGTCCCAGCCGGTGAAGAAGCGGCCGAACTCCTCGCTGGTGCAGGCCGCGACGGGGGTGCCGGCCGCGGTGTAGACCTGGATCAGCCGGGCGGTCTCGTCGGGGGCGAAGTCGGGCGTGAGGTGGGTCATCACCAGGGCGGAGCCGCTGGGCAGCCGGGACTTGAGGCGCTCGGTGATCCGGTGCGCCTCGTCCGGGACGAAGTGCAGCAGGGCGTTCATGCTGAGCGCGATCGGCCGGTCGAAGTCGAGGGTGCGGGCGGCGGCCTCCAGCAGGGCGTCGGGTTCGCGCACGTCGGCCTGGACGTAGGCGGTGACGCCCTGTTCGGTGCCGCGCAGCAGGGCCTGGGCGTGCAGCAGCACGATCGGGTCGTTGTCGGCGTAGACCACCGCGGCGTCCGGCGCGGTCCGCTGGGCGACCTCGTGCAGGTTCGGGGAGGTGGGGATGCCGGTGCCGATGTCGAGGAACTGGCGGATGCCCGCCTCGGCGAGCCGGCGGGTGGTGCGGCGCATGAAGGCGCGGTTGGCGCGGGCGGCGGAGCGGGCGTAGGGGAAGACGGCCAGGGCGCGGCCGGCGGCCTCCCGGTCGGCCGGGAAGTTGGTGGTGCCGCCCAGGTAGAAGTCGTACATGCGCGCCGAGTGCGCCAGGTGGATGTCGAGGCTGACCTCGACCCCGTCGGTCCGCTCGCCTGCCGTCGTCATGGTCTCCCCCTGATCGTCCGTCACTGCGCTCCCACTATGCCCACACGGGCGAACGGACAGGCAAGGGTGCGGGACCGGTCCGGTGCGGTGGTCGGCGAAACGGTCGGAAGCGGTCGTTGGACGGTCAGGAACGGTCATCGCCCCGGATGGGCAGGTTTTCGGCTAGAGCGACTTATGTCTGATCTTGAAACCTCTTGTGCCGGATTAGCATCTCGGTACCTGATGCGTCTTAATGTTCTTCCAGGGGACGTGAGTTCCCGCGGCGGCGCCGTGCCGGCCGTCGGCCCGGTACCGCTGGGGAGGAGTTGGGCACGTGACGTCACAGGGCAACGAGTTTGCTCCCCGCGCGAACGGGGACGGCCCCGAAAGTGACTGGACGGTGGGGGACCGGCACCGCCTGACGTTCGACGCGTTCTGCGACACCCACCACCGGACGTGGTCCGGCTTCGCGGGCACCCGCCTGCACGACGGCGCCGCGCGCGAGGCGGTGGAGACCGCGAAGGGCCGGGTCTGGCGGGAGTGGCCGCGGATCCTGCGCGAGGAGTTCCCGGCGTTCCAGGCGTGGACGATCCTCAAGGAGGAGGTCGGTGCGGCCCTGCTGCGGCGGATGATGGACGGCGAACCGCCGCCCGCGCCGGGGCTGGTCCCGCGCTGGGTGCGCGCGGTGCGGGTCGCCGCCGAGCGGGCGCACCACCTGCCGGAGACCGGCGCGAGCCACGAGCGGTTGTACGCTGCGCTGTGCGGACTGTCCGAACGGCGCCACGACGTCGTGGTGCTGCGCTACCTGCTCGGCCTGACGGACACCCAGATCGCCGACTGCCTGGCCACCACGGAGGCCAACGTGCGCTCCACCGCGGGCCAGGCCCTCGACCGGCTGGCCGCCGCGCTCGGCGGCCACCGCGAGCGGCACCGGTGAGCGGTCGGCACCGACGGAGAGGCGGCACCGATGAGCGGGCAGCAGGGATGAGCGGGCGGCACGGATGAGCGAGGAGCACCGATGAGCGCCGGACGCGACGGCCTCCACTCGCCCACCCGGACGTCCCGGCCGCGCCCCGACGACACCGGCGTGTCCTGGGAGCGGCTGCTGACCGCCCCGCGCCCCTTCCCCTCCGAGCACCTGCAGGCCGCCCACGAACTCGACCTCGCCACCAGCCTGTTGCTGGCGATGCCGACCGCCGCCGCCTCGCTGGACCTGCTCGTCAACGACCGCCGGATCCACCCCGAGGGCGCCCTCGTCCTGGGCGCCCTGCTGCACGCCGCGCACCACCGCGAGGGCGCCCAGTTCTGGTGGCAGTTCGCGGCCGGCGCCGGCTCCTACACCGCCGCGTCCTGCCTGAGCCTGCTGCACCGCAGCCTCGGCGAGTTCCTGGACGCCGAGGTCTGGCGCCGCCAGGCCGAGGCGCTGGCCGCCGGTCCCCGCCCCCCGCAGCGGGTGCTCGGCTTCCGGGACGCGCTGCTCCCGGCCGGGGTGCTGCCCGAGCTGCTCGCGCTGTGCCACGAAGGGCTGGACGTGAAGCTCCCGCCCCGGCTGGCCGCCGTGATCCACCAACTCCCGGTCGCCTGCGACGACCCCGAGTACGGCGAACTGCCGCAGGTCAGCAGCACCCTGGTCCGCGACCTGGCCAGGTGAGGCCCCGGCCCGCGCTCAGTACTGCCGGATCACCCGCTCGCCCTCGCCGACCGGCTCCTCGAAGGCGTCGAAGTAGCGCCGCAGGGTCTCCGCGGAGACGGTGACGCTGTTGGCGTCCTCGCGCCGGTTGCGGACCGCGAGGCGGCGCAGCAGGACCGGCAGTTCGGCCCGCAGCCGCACCAACTCCCAGCGGCAGCCGTGCCGTTCGACCAGCGCCTTGTAGCGCTCCCGGGTGCTCCGCCGCCAGAAGCTGTAGTCGACCACCACCGGGCGGCGGGCCTCCAGCAACCGGACGAGCTCCTGCCACAGCTCCTCCTCGGCCTCCGCCTTGAGCCGCTCGTACACCGCCGGGTCCAGCAGCGCCGCGTCCCGCCCGATCCGGGCCCACACCACCTCGTCGATCGACAGCCGGACGAAGCCGCGCCGCTCCAGCGCCTTCGCGCAGGTGCTCTTGCCCGAGCCGGGCAGCCCGCACATCAGCACGACCAGGCCGGGCTCCGTCCCGTCCAGGTCCGGCAGCAGTTCCGCTTCACGCACTCCGTCCACTCCGTCCACGCCGTCCACGCCGTCCACCCTAGGACGCCCGGGCCGGCGCCGGACACCCGTTTTCGCAGCCGTACCGCACCCTCGTCCACGAAGGGCCGGACGTACGGGTGCACCGGCCGGCCGACCGGGGCGCCGGGGGTTTCGGGCGGTGTGCGAAACATTGCAACGGGCCCGTGAAAAGCGTGCGTTGTCTGCCCGCAGCCGATTGCGGGCGGCCGCGGCGCGCCCGTAGGTTCACCGTCAGCGCGCCGCGCACGATCCGCCGGCCGGGGACGCCCGCCGACTCGCACCGCCTGCCGCCACTCCTCCGGTGACTCCAGCGAAAGGGCACGCACACCATGAGTCGGAACCCCGAACCTCCCCGCGAAGAAATGAAGTTGGGCCGCCGCGGCTTCCTGGCCGGCGCCGCCTCGGTGGCCGCCGCCACCGCGCTGCCGCTGGGCCTGGGCGCCGGGAGCGCCGCCGCCGCGGCCGGCGCCCGGCCCAACATCCTGGTGATCCTCACCGATGACCAGCCCAAGCAGACCGAGTGGGCCACCCCGAAGACGGTGGACTGGCTGGTCGGCCACGGCGTGCGGTTCACCTCCGGGCACGTCACCACGCCGCTGTGCGCGCCCTCCCGCTCGTCGATCTTCAGCGGGAAGTACGCCCACCACCACGGCGTCCGCGACAACGGCCACCCGTACAACCTCGACCAGCACGACACGATCCAGCGGGCGCTCCGCCAGGCCGGGTACCGCACCGGCCTGTTCGGCAAGTACCTGAACGCCTGGCAGCCGGCCGACAACCCGCCGCACTTCGAGGAGTGGCTGCTGTCGGACCCGGTGGTCTACAACGACGGGCAGTACAACGACAACGGCACCGTGCACACCATCCCCGGCTACTCCACCTCGGTCATCCGCGACCGCGCGCTGGCCTTCCTCGACAAGGCCGCCACCGACACCCGCCCCTGGTTCGCGTTCGTCGCGCCGAAGGCCCCGCACGCGCCGAACACCCCCGAGCCCAAGTACGCCGACACGACCGTCCCGGTCTGGAACGGCCGCCCGTCGGTCGACGAGGCCGACCGCAGCGACAAGCCCGCGTGGATCCAGAACTCCACCGGCACCCTCGCCACCGGACGCCAGGTGCGGGCCAACCAGCTGCGCACGCTGCTCTCGGTGGACGACGCGGTGCAGGCGATCCACGACAGGCTGGCCGCGCTCGGGCAGCTGCAGAACACCCTGGTGGTCTACCTCGGTGACAACGGCTACACCTGGGCCGACCACGGCTGGTCCAAGAAGTCGGTGCCCTACCTGCCCTCCGTCGAGGTGCCGTTCTACGTCTCCTGGCCGGCCGGCGGCCTCGGCGCGGGCAGCCCCGCCGACCACCGGATCGTGGCCAACATCGACATCGCCCCCACCGTCCTGGAGGCCGCCGGGATCACCCCCGACTGGGCGGTCGACGGACACTCGCTGCTCGGCCCGTACAGCCGCGACCACCTGCTGGTCGAGTGGTGGGAGCAGGGCCCCCACCAGGCCGGGAGCCCGCACACCTGGTCCTCCTACCTGTCGAGGACCGAGCAGTACACCGAGTACTACAAGCTGCACACCGATGCGGACGGCCTGCCCGTCGGCACCGGCGAGGTCGCCTTCCGGGAGTACTACGACCTGGACGCCGACCCGTACCAGCTGGTCAACAAGCTGTACCAGGCCACCCCGGCCCAGGAGCAGGCGCTCGGCGTCCCGGCCCTCGCGGCCACCCTCAACGCCGAGCGCACCGCCTGACCCATCCCCCGCGACACCCCTCCGAGCCCCGGCCGGTCGTCTCCCCGGCGACCGGCCGGACCCCGTACCCCCCGCGAAGAAGAGGCCGCCATGCTCTCCTGCTGCACCCCCGGGCACGAGCCCGCCGACCTCGGCCCGTCCGTACCGACCCCGCTGCCCACCCTGCCCGTCCTGACCCTGGAAGCCGCGCCCCCCGCGCCCCCGGCGGCTGCCGCGCCCCCCGCGCCCCCGGCGCCTCCCGCCGCCCCGGCCCTCTCGCCCGCCGCGCTGCGGGCCGCCCGCGGGCTGCTGGCGCTGCCCGGCGGGGCGTTCCTGATGGGCGGTCAGGACCCGGACGGCGTCCCGGGGGACGGCGAGGGCCCGGTCCGCGAGGTGCGGCTCACGCCGTTCGCGATCGCCGCGACCACCGTCACCAACGCCGAGTTCGCCTCCTTCGTCCGGGAGACCGGGTACGTCACCGACGCCGAGCGGTTCGGCTCCAGCTTCGTCTTCGAGGGCTTCCTCACCGACCGGGTGCGCGCCGCCTCCCCGCAGGTCGCCGCCACCCCGTGGTGGCGGGCCGTCGAGGGCGCCAGCTGGCGCGCCCCCGAGGGCCCCGGCAGCGACTTCGCCGCCCGCCAGCAGCACCCCGTGGTGCACGTCTCCTGGAACGACGCCCGGGCGTACTGCGCCTGGTCCGGCACCCGGCTGCCCACCGAGGCCCAGTGGGAGTACGCCGCGCGCGGCGGGGCGGTCGGCACCCGCTACCCGTGGGGCGACGAACTCGCCCCCGGCGGAAGGGAGATGCTCAACATCTGGCAGGGCGACTTCCCGACCCGCAACGTCGGCCGGCACCGCTCCACCGCCCCGGTCCGCTCCTACCGCCCCAACGGCCACGGCCTCTACAACGTGCTCGGCAACGTGTGGGAGTGGTGCGCCGACCGGTTCAGCCCCGACCACCACCGCCCGGACACCCCCGCCACCCGGCAGGACCCGCTCGGCCCGCCCACCGGCCCCGCCCGGGTCATGCGCGGCGGCTCCCACATGTGCCACGCCTCCTACTGCAACCGCTACCGGCTGGCCGCCCGGTCCGCCAACACCCCCGACAGCTCCAGCGGCAACATCGGCTTCCGGATCGCCCGTTGAGCACGTGCCCGGGGTGACGGGCACCGGCCGGCCGCACGTCGGAAGGGTTCCCCGGGGGAGGGGACGGCGCACCCTTGACCGGCCCTTGCCGGGTCGGCGAGGGCATGTCGCGGAGGTGCTCCGCGGTCCTAGCGTCCTGCCGCCGAGCTGAAACCGGCCACGACGCCACACCCCATCGGCGTCGCCGGCCGTCCCCCATCAACCCCGGCTCGGTGGGAGGAAACCCGATGAACCGCAAGACCGCTCTGGCGGCAGCTGTTGCGGCCGCCCTCACCCTGGGCACCGTGGCAGTGGCGAGTTCCCAGTCCCCCGCACTGGCCAGCGGCACCACCGCGAACGGTGCCGGGTACCAGGCGATGACCGCGCTGGGCCGCGCCACGGTGATGGAGCAGGCGGAGAAGGAGGCCAAGGGGCTCGCCAAGAGCCTGGGCCTCGGCGCGGACGAGCGCCTGCTGCCCAAGGACGTGATGGTCGACAACGACGGTTCCCGGCACGTGCGCTACGACCGCACCTACCGCGGGCTGCCGGTGGTCGGCGGCGACCTGGTCGTGCACTACGCGAAGAACGGCAAGCCCACCTCGACCACCTGGGCCCACGAGGGCGCGATCAAGGTGGCGGGCGTGACGCCCAAGCTGACCGGCAAGGACGCCTCGGCCACCGCCGTGCGCAGCGCCAAGCACGTCAAGCAGGCCCGCACCACCAACCTCGACACCAGCCAGCTGGTGGTCTGGGCGGTCGGCAAGGTCCCGGTGCTGGCCTACCGCAACACCGTCACCGGCGCCGGCGAGGCGGGCGCCGACTCCCGCGAGGCGGTCCTGCTGGACGCCGCCAGCGGCGCGGTGCTCGACCAGTACGAGGTCAACCAGACCATCTCCGGCACCGGCAACGGCGTCAACGTCGGCCAGGTCTCCATCGAGACCAGCCAGGGCGGCAGCGGCTACACGCTGACCGACGCGCTGCACGGCTCCACGGTCGTCTACGACTCGTACAACAGCCCGCAGTCGAACCCGGCGCAGAACGCCCGGACCTTCTCCAAGTCGTCCAACTCCTGGGGCAACGGCTCCACTTCGAGCCGGGAGAGCGCCGCCGTCGACGCCTCCTACGGCCTGGCGAAGACCTGGGACTTCTACAAGAACACCTTCAACCGCTCCGGCATCCGCAACGACGGCCGCGGCGCCCCCGCGTACGTGCACGTGGACAACCAGCTGCTGAACGCGTTCTACGACGACTCCTGCTTCTGCATGTCCTTCGGCGACGGCTCCTCGCAGAACGGCAACACGCCGCTGACCGCACTGGACGTCTCCGGCCACGAGATGAGCCACGGCGTCACCGCCGCCACCGCCAACCTGAACTACTCCGGCGAGTCCGGCGGCCTCAACGAGGCGACCTCCGACATCTTCGGCACCATGGTCGAGTTCTACGCCAACAACGCCACCGACCCCGGCGACTACTACATCGGCGAGAAGCTCCGGATGGGCAACGGCTACCTGCGCCGGATGGACAACCCGGCCGCCGACGGCTCCTCGCTGTCCTGCTACAGCAGCCGGGCCGGGCAGGTCGACGTGCACTACTCGTCCGGCATCGCCAACCACTTCTTCTACCTGACCGCCGAGGGCACCGGCGCCAAGACCATCGGCGGCCTGCCGCACAACGGCACCCCGTGCAACGGCGACACCTTCAGCGGCATCGGCAAGGACAAGGCCGCGGCGATCTGGTACCGCGCCCTGTCCACCTACATGACCTCCACCACCAACTACTCCTCGGCGCGCACCGCGACCCTGCAGGCCGCCTCCGACCTGTACGGGGCGAACTCGCAGGAGCGGTACATCGTCTCCAAGGCGTGGGCCGCGGTCTCGATCGGCACCGCGCTGCCCGACCCGGGCGGCAACCAGTCGCCCACCCCGTCGCCGACCTCCTCGCCGACCTCCTCGCCCACCGGCAACCCCAACCCGGGCAACGCGCTGGTCAACGGGAACTTCGAGCAGGGCGCCACCGGTTGGACCCAGAGCGCCAACGACATCACCAACTCCACCCAGCAGGCCGCGCACGGCGGCTCCTGGTACGCCTGGATGATGGGCTACGGCTCCGCCGCCAGCGAGACCCTCTCGCAGAGCAGCGTCGCGGTGCCCACCGGCAGCCCCAAGCTCACCTTCTGGCTCAAGGTCACCACCCAGGAGTCCGGCTCCACCGCCTACGACACCCTGAAGGTGAACGTCAACGGCCAGACCGTGGCGACGTACTCCAACGCCAACGCCTCCGCCGGCTACGTGCAGAAGACCGTCGACCTGAGCGCCTTCGCGGGCCAGACCGTCAGCCTCTCCTTCACCGGCCAGGAGGACGCCTACCTGTCCACCGTCTTCCTGCTCGACGACGTCAGCGTCGGCTGACGGAGGTTCCCTGAAGGCCCCAACGATCAAGCCTTAAAAGGGACTTAACAGCGACTCGCGAGGGTGTCGTGTTCATGCGACACCCTCGCGCAGCCGGTTCCGAGACGGCACACTGACCGCCATGACCGGCATCCTCCCCGGCCCGACCGGACCCGCCACCACCCCGGCGGACCCGACCGAGCCCCCACTCGTCGACCGCACCCACCTGCTCGCCGAGATCCGGGCCGCGCTCACCGCCACCGGCGGCGTCCTGCTGCACGGGCCGGCCGGGATCGGGAAGACCGCACTGCTCGACGCACTCGCCCAGGAGGCCGGTCCGGCCGGCGGGACCGTCCTGCGCAGCAGCCCCACCGCCGCCGAGGCGGACCTGCCGCACCTCGCCCTGATCGACCTGCTCGGCGAAGCCCTCCCCGGCCTCGCCGAGGAACTGCCCGACCACCTGCGCCAGGCCCTGGAGTGCGCGCTGCTGCACCGCGCCCCCCAACCCGGCACCCCCACCGACCCGTTGGCCGTCCGGGTGGCCGTCCTGGAAGCCCTGCGCCGGCTCGCCCAGCGCGGCCCCGTGCTCGTCCTGCTCGACGACACCCAGTGGCTCGACGAAGCCAGCCGCCAGGTCATCGCCTTCACCGCCCGCCGGCTCACCGACCGCCGGGTCCGCTTCGCCGTCACCGAACGCACCGAACGCACCGAACACGCCGACGCCGCACCCGAGATGGGCGCACTCTGCCCGCCCGCCGCCCGCGAGATCGCCGTCGGACCGCTCGGCGAACGCGGCACCGGCGCCCTGCTGCGCGAACGCCTCGACCTGCGCCTCAGCGGCCTCACCCTCACCCGGGTGCACACCGTCAGCGGCGGAAACCCCTACTACGCCCTGGAGTTGGGCCGCTCACTGGCCGCCGGCGGCAGCGAGAGCGCACTCGCCGCCGACCCCGCCCGCCCGCTCGACGTCCCGCACCGGCTGCGCGCCCTGGTCTCCGCCCGGCTCGGCGAACTCCCGGACGCCGCACGGCAGTCGCTCACCGTGCTGGCCGCCGCCCGGACCGGCACCGGCCTGCCCGACACCGTCACCGAGCCGCTCGCCGCCGCCCGCCGGCACGGCATCGTCCAGCCGACCCCCGCCGGCACGCCCCAGTTCAGCCACCCCCTGATCGCCGAAGTCGTGCTCGCCGACGCCACCCCCGCCGCCCTGCGCGAGGCCCACCGGCTGCTCGCCGACCTCGCCGCCGACCCGGTCGAACAGGTCCGCCACCAGGCCCTCGCCGCCGACGCCGCCGACCCGCAGCTCGCCTCCCGGCTGCACCGCGCCGCCGACACCGCACTCACCCGCGGCGCCCCCGGCACCGCCGCCGAACTGCTCCGCCTCGCCGCCGACCACACTCCCGACCCCGACGCCGCCGGACGCCGCCTGCTCGCCGCCGCCCGCAACGCCGCCGCCGCCGGACTGCCCGACCTCGCCCGCGCCTGCGGCGAACGCCTGGAGAGCGCCCCCGCCGCCGACGTCCGGGTGCACGCCCGGCTGCTGCTCGCCCGGCTGCTCGGCCCCGACCACCCCGGCGCCGAACCCCTGCTCGCCGCCGCCGCCGAGGACACCGGCGGCGACCCCGCGCTCACCGCCGCCGTCCACCAGGAGCGCGCCGTCCGCGCCCTGCACCGCGGCGACCGGGCCGAAGGGCTCGCCGAACTCGCCACCGCCGAGAAGCACGCCGACCAGGCCGACGACCCCGACCTACTGGTCGAACTCCTCGCCCAGCGCGCCCCGTTGACCCTGCTCACCGACCCCGCCCTCGGCCTGGCCCAACTCGAACGCGGCTGCCGCCTCGCCGCCGGACGGCCCCCCACCGCCGCCGCCGTGTTCTGCCGCGAAGGACTCGCCGTCGCCGCCCTGCGCAGCGGCGACCTGCCCCGCGCCGTCGCCGAGGTCGAAGCCCTGCGCGCCGAGGTCGAAGCCGCCGGCCGCACCGAGGACCTCGCCGACGTCCTCTACATCTCCGCCTCCGTCTACGAACGCGCGGGCCGCTGCACCGAGGCGTACGCCGCCGGCCGCGCCGCCCACGACCTGCGCGAACGCATCGAACCCAGCCCCGGCCCGGCCCGGGTGCTCGGTGGCGCCGCCGAACTCAACGGCGGCACCGCCGACCGCGCCGCCCACCTGCTGGACTCCGCGATCCGCGCCGCCGAGAACGACCACGACCGCGAATGGCTCGCCTACGCCCACGGACTGCGCGGCCGGGTCGAACTCCTGCGCGGCAACCACCCGGCCGCCGCCGAACACCTCACCCAGTGCCAACTCCTGCTGCGCCGGATGGAGTTCACCGACCCCTCCCTCTTCCTGGTGGACGCCGACCTGGCCGAGGCGCTCGCCCTCTCCGGCCGCCCCGAGGAGGCCGCCGCCACCCTCGCCGACGCCCGCGAACGCGCCACCCGGCTCGGCCGCGAGGTTCTCACCCTCGGCCTGCACCGGGCCGAAGCCCACCTAGCCGCCGCCACCGACCCCCGCCGCGCCGCCGACACGCTGCGCGCGCTGCTCCCCGACACCCACCCCTACCCGCTCGAAATCGCCCGCGCCCACCTCGCGCTGGGCGCCCTGGAGCGCCGGGCCCGCCGCCGCGCCGCCGCCCGCACCGCCCTCCAGGAGGCCCACGCCCGCTACGCCGCCGCCGGCTGCCTGCCCTGGCAGCAGCACACCGCCGCCGCCCTGGCCGCCCTCGACGCCCTGGAGGCCGACCCCACCCCCATGCAGCAGCAGATCCTCGCCCTGATCCGCTCCGGCGCCACCAACCGCGAGATCGCCGCCCGCCTGCACCTCTCGGTCAAGGCCGTCGAGGCCAACCTGACCCGCCTCTACCGCCAGTACGGGGTCCGGGGCCGGGCCGAACTGGCCCGCCACCGGGACTGACCGGCCGCCACCGCAAGTGCCGGCCGGACGTCACCGCACGTGCCGGCCGGACGTGCTCAGACCCGGTCGAGCGGCCGGTGCGGCTCGGGCGGCAGCGTGACGGTGATGCCGTCGCCGGGGCGGATCTCGCCGCCGGAGCGGACCACGCCCATGATCCCGGCCTTGCGGACCACCGCCCCGGTCGCGTCCCGCCCCACCACCTGCTTGAGCAGGCCGTGCCGGAAGTTGTCGATCTGCGCGCACGGGTTGCGCAGCCCGGTCACCTCGACCTCGGCCGCGTCCCCGAAGCGCAGCACCGCGCCGACCGGCAGCCCCAGCAGGTCGACGCCCCGGGTGGTGACGTTCTCGCCCAACTGCCCCGGCTCGACGGTGAATCCGGCCTCCGCCAGTTCCTCGAACAGCTCGGCGTGCATCAGGTGCACCTGCCGCAGGTTCGGCTGGGACGGGTCCTGCGCGACCCGGGAGCGGTGCTTCACCGTCACCCCGGCGTGCACGTCCCCCTCGACCCCGAGGCCCTCCAGCAGCCGGATCCCCTCCCGGTTCGGCTTCGTGAACGAGTACTCCCCGTTGCTGCTGACCGCAACCACGCTCCCGGTCACCCGGACCACCTCTCGTCGCACTGATGTTCCGTGCACCCACCCTATACGCGGGGCCCGCCGGGGTCAGGGGGTGGGGAGCAGCCGGGTGCCCGGGGGCAGCGAGTCGGTGCGGTCGGCCTCCCGGAGGTAGGCGAGCAGCGTCTCGCGGAACGCGCCCGCGGCGCGGGTGAGCGGCAGGTCGCGGCCGTGGGCGAGGGCGATGGTGCGGCCGAGGCCGGGCGGGGCGAAGGGGGTGCTGGGCAGCGCGGCGCTGGCGGCGACCATGCCGGGGACGACCGCGGGGCCCAGTCCGGCCCGGACGGCGGCCAGCACGGCGTCCATCTCGCCGCCCTCGACCGCGTACGAGGGCTCGAACCCGGCCGCCCGGCAGGCCGCCAGGGTGGTCTCGCGGACGTCGTAGCCCTCGCGGAACATCACCAGGTCCCGGCCGCGCAGGTCGGTGATCCGGGCCCGGCGGCGGGGGAGCGGGGCCGCCGAGACCAGCACCAGGTCCTCGTGCAGCAGCGGGGTGACGGCCAGCGGGTCGGTGGCGGCGGAGGCGGGGGTGATGACCAGCGCGAGGTCCAGCTGCCCGGCCTCCAGGTCGCGGACCAGGTCGCGCGAGCCGCCCTCGGTGAGCCGCAGGTCCACCCCGGGGTGCCGGGCCCGGTAGCTGCCCAGCACCTGCGGGACGAGGCTGGCGCACAGCGAGGGCGGCGCGCCGAAGCGGACCCGGCCGCGGCGCAGCTGCACCGTCTCGGCGACGGCCCGCCGGGCGCTGTCCGCGTCGGCCAGGATCCGGCGGGCCAGCGGCAGCAGGGCCTGGCCGGCGTCGGTCAGGGCCGTCCCGGAGCGCGAGCGGTGGAACAGCTCGGCGCCCAACTCCCGTTCCAGGGCGCGGACCTGTTGGGAGAGCGAGGGCTGCGAGACGTGGCTCAGCTCGGCGGCCCGGGTGAAGTGCCGGGCGTCGGCGACCGCGACGAAGTAGGCGAGCTGCTGCAACTGCACACCAGCCATCATAGGCAGTGCCTATCGTGATCAGCGCTTCCATGTCTTGGACACCTGTGACACGCCCGGCTTACGGTCATGGTCATGGCTCCTGCTACCCGGACGAACCGGACGAACCGGACCCCCGCCCCCGGCCGGCACCCGTCCTCCCTGGCGTCGCTGTGGCGCAGCTCGGTCGGCAAGAAGGCGGTGATGGCGGTCAGCGGCCTGCTGATGCTGGCCTACCTGGTCGCCCACATGCTCGGCAACCTCAAGGTGTTCTTCGGCCCGGACGACATCAACGGCTACGCGCACTGGCTGCGCACCATCGGCGAGCCGTTCCTGCACCACGGCTGGTTCCTCTGGCTGGCCCGGCTGGTCCTGCTGGCGGCGGTGGTCGCCCACGGCACCGCCGCCTACCAGCTCTCCCGCCGGGACGTGCGGGCCCGCCCGGTGAAGTACGTGCACCGGCGGCAGCGGGCGACGTACGCGACCCGGACGATGCGCTGGGGCGGGGTGATCCTCGGCCTGTTCGTCGTCTGGCACATCCTCGACCTGACCACCCTCACGGTGAACCCGGCCGCCGAGGAGGGCCACCCGTACCAGAACATCGTCGCCTCGTTCTCGACCTGGTACTCGGGCGCGATCTACTGCCTGGCGATGCTGGCGCTCGGCCTGCACGTGCGGCACGGGTTCTGGAGCGCCGCGCAGACCCTCGGCGCCAACGACCCGCGCCGGGACCGGGCGTTGAAGCTCGCCGCGAACGGGCTGGCGCTGCTGCTGACCGCCGGGTTCCTGTCGGTGCCGGTGGCCGTGATGGCCGGACTGGTCCGATGAACCCCCAACACCCCACCGGGAGCACGGCAATGAGCTACCTCGACTACACCCTCGGCGCGCCGGTCGCCGACACCGCCGCCCCGGACGGGCCGATCGAACAGCGGTGGGAGCGGCGGCGGTTCGAGGCCAAGCTGGTCAACCCGGCCAACCGCCGCAAGCACACCGTGATCGTGGTCGGCACCGGCCTGGCCGGCGGCGCGGCCGGCGCGACGCTGGCCGAACAGGGCTACCACGTCGTCCAGTTCTGCTTCCAGGACTCCCCGCGGCGCGCTCACTCGATCGCCGCCCAGGGCGGCATCAACGCGGCCAAGAACTACCGCAACGACGGCGACTCGGTGCGCCGGCTGTTCTACGACACCGTCAAGGGCGGCGACTTCCGGGCCCGCGAGTCCAACGTGCACCGCCTGGCCGAGGTCTCGGTGGAGATCATCGACCAGTGCGTGGCCCAGGGCGTCCCGTTCGCCCGCGAGTACGGCGGCCTGCTCGACACCCGCTCCTTCGGCGGCGTCCAGGTCTCCCGCACCTTCTACGCCCGCGGCCAGACCGGCCAGCAGCTGCTGCTCGGCGCCTACCAGGCGCTGTCCCGGCAGATCGCCGCCGGGAACGTCGAGATGCACCCGCGCACCGAGATGCTCGACCTGCTGGTGGTCGACGGCCGGGCCCGCGGCATCGTCGCCCGCGACCTGGTCACCGGCGAGATCCGCTCGTACACCGCGGACGCCGTGGTGCTCGCCACCGGCGGCTACGGCAACGTCTTCTACCTCTCCACCAACGCCAAGAACTCCAACGCGACGGCGATCTGGCGGGCCCACCGGCGCGGCGCCCTGTTCGCCAACCCGTGCTTCACCCAGATCCACCCCACCTGCATCCCGCGCTCCGGCGACCACCAGTCCAAGCTGACCCTGATGAGCGAGTCGCTGCGCAACGACGGCCGGATCTGGGTCCCGAAGGCGAAGGGCGACACCCGCCCGCCCGCGCGGATCCCCGAGGACGAGCGGGACTACTACCTGGAGCGGATCTACCCGGCGTTCGGCAACCTGGTGCCCCGAGACATCGCCTCCCGGGCCGCCAAGGTGGTCTGCGACGAGGGCCGCGGCGTCGGCCCCGGCGGGCAGGGCGTCTACCTGGACTTCGCCGACGCGATCGCCCGGCTCGGCCGGGACGCCGTCGAGGCCAAGTACGGCAACCTGTTCGAGATGTACCAGCGGATCACCGCCGAGGACCCGTACACCGTCCCGATGCGGATCTACCCGGCGATCCACTACACGATGGGCGGCCTCTGGGTCGACTACGACCTGCAGACCACGATCCCGGGCCTGTTCGCGATCGGCGAGGCCAACTTCTCCGACCACGGCGCCAACCGGCTCGGCGCCAGCGCCCTGATGCAGGGCCTCGCCGACGGCTACTTCGTGCTGCCGCCCACCCTCAACGACTACCTGGGCCGCACCAAGCTCGCCGCCGTCCCCGCCGACCACCCCGAACTCGCCGCCGTGGAGGCCGAGTCCGCCGACCGGCTGAACCTGATCCTGGCCGTCGACGGCGACCGCACCCCCGACTCCTTCCACCGCGAACTCGGCGAACTCCTCTGGGAGGAGTGCGGAATGGCCCGCGACGAGGCCGGACTGCGCCGCGCGCTGGCCCGGATCCCGGAGATCCGCGCGGAGTTCTGGCGCCGGATCAAGGTGCCCGGCACCGGCGAGGAGCTCAACCAGGCGCTGGAGAAGGCCAACCGGCTGGTCGACTACTTCGAACTCGCCGAACTCATGTGCCTGGACGCTCTGCACCGCGCCGAGTCCTGCGGCGGCCACTTCCGCACCGAGTCCGCCACCCCCGACGGCGAAGCCGCCCGCCGCGACGAGGAGTTCGGCTACGCCGCCGCCTGGGAGTTCACCGGCACCGGCGAGGCCCCCGTCCTGCACCGGGAAGAGCTCGCCTTCGAGCACGTCCACCCCACCCAGCGGAGCTACGCGTGAACCTCACCCTGCGCATCTGGCGCCAGCAAGGCCCGGACACTCCGGGCGAGATGACCGAGTACCGGGTCTCCGGAATCAGCGAGGACATGTCCTTCCTGGAGATGCTCGACACCCTCAACGAGGAACTGATCCTGCGCGGCGAACGCCCGGTCGCCTTCGACCACGACTGCCGCGAGGGCATCTGCGGCGCCTGCGGCATGGTCATCAACGGCCAGGCCCACGGCCCCGAACGCACCACCACCTGCCAGCTGCACATGCGGCACTTCGCCGACGGCGACACCATCGACGTCGAACCCTGGCGGGCCGGCGCCTTCCCCGTCGTCCGCGACCTGGTGGTGGACCGCTCCGCCCTCGACCGGATCATCGGCTCCGGCGGCTACGTCACCGCCCCCACCGGCTCCGCCCCCGAGGCGCACGCCACCCCCGTCCCCAAGGAGGCCGCCGACCTGGCCTTCGAGCACGCCGAGTGCATCGGCTGCGGGGCCTGCGTCGCCGCCTGCCCCAACGGCTCCGCGATGCTGTTCACCGCCGCCAAGGTCGTCCACCTCAACGTGCTCCCGCAGGGCGCCCCCGAACGGGCCTCCCGGGTGCGGAACATGGTGGAGACCATGGACGCGGAGGGCTTCGGCGGCTGCACCAACACCGGCGAGTGCGCCACCGCCTGCCCCAAGGGCATCCCGCTGACCGGCATCTCCCGCCTCAACCGCGAGTTCCTGCGGAGCTGACCGGCCCGGACCCGCCCGCCCGCTCCGCCCGCTCCGCCGTACCGCCCCTCCCCGCCGGTCAGATGTCGCGCGGGGAGGGCAGCGGCAGCGGCCCCGGCCCCTTGACGGTCCGGATGGTCGGCGCGGTCTCCACGTGCTGCACCCCGGACAGCGCCGCCACCCGGGTGGTCAGGTAGGTGTACAGCTCCCGCGCGCCGCGGGTGATCACCACCGCGTGCAGGTTGCTCGGGCCGGTCGTCGCACAGGCGTACGCCACCTCCGGATGGGCGGCCAACGCCTCACCGGCCGCGGCGAGTTCGGACGGCACCACGTTCAGCCACAGGCAGGTGTGGCTGCGCAGTCCGAAGATCCGCCAGTCCACGTCCAGGTCGAAGTAGAGCGCGCCGGACGAGGTCAGCTCCTCCAGTCGGCGGCGCACCGTGCTCTCCGACTTCCCGCAGGCGGCGGCCAGTTCGGCCAGCGGCGCCCGCCCGTCCACCGCCAGCACGCCCAGCAGGCGGCGGTCCGTCGCGTCCAACTCCGGTACGGGGGAGTCGGATCCGGCCGTCTCCGGCCCGTCCGGGGCGAGCGCCGCGACCTGTTCGGCGCTCAGCGCACCGGACTTGGCCACCAGGCTCTGCGCCCCGCCGAAGAAGGTGTGCAGCACGCAGTGCGCGGCCACGCTCAGCACGCTCGGCGTGCGCGGCAGGTGCTGGAGCAGCAGCGAGTGGTCCGCGCGCTCCGGCGGGGTCCGGGTCGTGCAGGAGATCTCCGTCCCGCCCGAGTTCAGCGACACCCACACGGTGTCCTCCCGGCGGGCCAGCGCGGCGGCCACCGCCCCCGCCGAGTCCGGCGCGCAGCGCACCCGCAACTGCCAGCGCGCCTCGCCCAGCCGCTCCGGATCGGTCAACCCCAGCACCCGGACCGCCCCCGCCCCGCGCAGCCGCCCGTACCGGCGCGCCACCGTCTGGTCGGACACCCCCAGCACCGCCGCCAGCCGGCTGAACGCCGCCCGCGGCGCCAACTGCAGCGCGTGCACCAGCTGCCGGTCGATCAGATCGTACGTGTCGGATCCCACCGCACCAGGGTAACCGGTGTCGGAAAGCACCGGAAGCGGCGCACTGGCTAGGGGAAAGCCGCACCCCGGCCCGAAAGTACCGGGAGAACGAGCGACCCCGCCCCGGAAGGACGACCCGTCCCGTGCGCAAGTGGACACCCCTGACGGCCATCTGCCTCGGCGCGTTCATGCTGCTGGTCGACACCAGCATCGTGAACACCGCGCTGCCCGAGATGTCCGAGGACCTGCACTCCACCTTCACCGCCCTGCAGTGGGTGGTCGACGTGTACGCCCTCACCCTCGCCGCCCTGCTGACGGCCTTCGGCTCGCTCGGCGACCGCCTCGGCCACCGCCGCCTCTACCTGGCCGGCCTCGCCGTCTTCGGCCTCGCCTCGCTGGCCTGCGCGCTCGCCCCCGGCGCCGGCACCCTGATCGCCGCCCGCGCCGTCCAGGGCATCGGCGCCGCCGCCATGATGACCTCCACCACCGCCCTACTGAACGCCGCCTACCGGGGCCGCGACCGGGGCACCGCGTTCGGTGTCTGGGGCGCCGTCAACGGCGCCGCGGCCGCCGCCGGACCGGTGCTCGGCGGGCTGCTCACCCAGCAGTTCGGCTGGCGCTCGGTCTTCCTGGTCAACCTGCCGATCGCCGCCCTGACCGGCTGGCTCACCCTCCGCCACCTCGCCGCCGACCCGGCCCGGACCGCCCGCCCCGCCGGACGCTTCGACCTGCCCGGCGCCACCGCGTTCACGCTGTTCGCCGCCACCCTCACCTACGGCCTGATCGAGAGCGGCGAACGCGGCTGGAGCGACCCGCTGGTGCTCGCCGTCCTGGCCGCCGCCGCGCTCGCCCTCGCCGTCTTCACCGCCGTCGAACTGCGCACCGCCCACCCCCTGCTGGACCTCGGCCTGCTGCGCAACCCCGCCTTCGCCGGGCTCGCCGCCGCCGGACTGCTGCTCACCGCCGCCGCCTTCGCCCAGCTCACCTACACCGGCCTGTGGCTCCAACAGGTCCTCCACCTCGGCCCGTTGAGCGCCGGACTCGCCGTCTGCCCGCTCGCCGCCGCCGCCTTCGTCACCGCCCCGCTCGGCACCCGACTGCTGCGCGGCGCACCCCCGCGGCTGCCGATCGGCCTCGGCCTGGCCCTGATCGGCACCGGCACCCTGCTGCTCGCCCTGGTCTCGCCCGGCTCCGGCTGGACGGTCCTGCTGCCCGGCCTGCTGGTCACCGGCACCGGCGTCGGCCTGGCCACCCCGCAGATGATGTCCGCGGCCCTCGCCACCGTCCCGCGCGAACGCGCCGGCATGGCCTCCGGCGCCTTCAACACCGCCCGCCAGCTCGGCTTCGCCCTGGGCATCGCCGTCCTCGGCACCGTCTTCCAGAACACCCTGCGCGACCGGGGCGGCGCCGACCCCCGCCACGCCCACGCCGCCGCCCTCGACCGGGTCTACCTGACCGCCGGCGCGGCCGGCCTGGTCGCCGCCCTCCTGGTCGTCCTCCTGGTCCGCCGCCCGGCGGCACCCGAAACCGCGCCGGAATCCGCACCCGCGCCCGAAACCGCGCCCGAACCCGGATCCGGGCCCGCCCTGGTCAAGGACCGCTCCCCGCAGCCGTCCTGACCCGCCCGCCCGCGGTCACGCCCGCCCCGCCGACGCCAGGCCGCACGCGGGCGGTGCGGACGGCGCGGACGGCGTGGGCCGGGCGGGCGGCCGGGGCGCGGCGGGGAGGACCTCGAAGACGGTGTCGGTCTCGGTCACCTCCAGCAGCCGGGCGACCACCGGGCGTGGGGCGGCGAGGCAGAGCACCGTCCCGGCCCCCGCCGCGGCGGTCCGGGCGCGCAGCAGCTGGTTCAGGCAGGACGAGGAGCAGAAGCGCAGTTCGGAGCAGTCGACGACGAGCGTCTCGGGCGCGGGCCGGACGGCCAGCGCCCGGTGCAGGGCGGCGGCGAGGACGTGCTCGGTGTCGCGGTCGGCGTCGCCGCGCAGCGCGAGGACCACGGTGCCCGGCGGTGCGGGGCGCCGGTCGGCGGTGAGGACGGTGTCCATGATCGGAGTCCTTCCGGCAGGGGAGTCCGGTGGTGTCCTGTTTCGACCCTGCTCCTGCCGAGGCCGGTACACAACCCCGGGAACGGAGCGACCCGCCCCGGGACCGCCCGGAGAACGGAACCGGAGCCGCCCCGGCGCCCGGGTACCACCGGCGCCCGTTAGCGTTCGGGCCCGGCTGGAAAGACGCGTGGGTGGCGTGCGCGGGCGCGCCGCGCAGGCGTCGAGGCAGGAGGTGGCAACCATGGGCCCCGGGGACGGCGAGAACCACTGGCACTTCCGGTTCGGGCCCGGCGGAGTCAGGTCGGTCGGACCCGGCCTGGGCTGCGTGCGCGACGTGCTGGCCGCCCTGCCCGGCGCCGGTGGCGGCGACGGCGGTGACGGCGGTGACGGGGCGAGCCGGCGGCGGGACGACGTGCTGCTGGTGGCCTGCGAACTGCTGGCCAACGCCTGCGACCACGCCCCGGGCGTGACCTGCCTGGACGTCGACCTGGCCGACGGCCACCTGACCGTCGCGGTCACCGACGGGGCGCTCACCCGCCCCGTGCCCGCGCCCTGGCGCCCCGGACAGCCCCACGGCCACGGCCTGCACGTGGTCGAGCGGATCTCCACCCGGTGGGGCGTCTCCCCGTTCCCCGGCGGCAAGACCGTGTGGGCCGCCCTCCCCGCGCCCTGAACCCCACCGTCCGCCCGTCCGCCCGTCCGCCCGTCCGCCCGTCTGCCCGTCTGCCCGTCCGTCCGCCCGGCCGGCCGTCAGCGGATCTCGTGGCCCGGATGCTCCAGGTCGTACGCCGCCCGGGCCTCGGCGATGGCGCCGCGGTGCGCGAGCGACCAGTCGGCGAGCGCCTTCACCAGGTGGGTCAGCCCGGCTCCCGTCCCGGTCAGCCGGTAGTCGACCTGGGCCGGGACGGTGGGGTACACGGTGCGCCGCACCAGGCCGTCGCGTTCGAGCCGGCGGACGGTCAGCGTCAGCATCCGCTGCGAGATGCCCTCGACGGCGCGCTGCAACTCGCGGAACCGCCGCGGCCCGCCGGCGAGTTCGACCACTACCAGCACCGACCACTTGTCGCCGATCCGGTCCAGCACGTCCCGGATCCCGCAGTCGGGGTGGTCGTGCCGCCCGCAGGGGTCGAGGTCCGCGGGGGTGGTTACCGCCGTGTGCGTGAGTGACACCGAACTGCCTCCTTGTGGCCCGTGAGCACCCGATCGAGGATCGAGCCTGGTTACCGAAGAGAACCACGACGGAAGGCGGCGAACGGCATGATCCTGGTGACGGGAGCGAACGGGAACCTCGGCTCGGCGATCCTCACGGCCCTGCGAACCCGCGGCAGCACCGCGACCGGAGGCAGCCGCACCCCGGGGGAGGGCACCCGGCGCCTCGACTTCGACGACCCCGCCGGACTCGACCTCACCGGCGTCTCCACCCTGGTCCTGGTCTCCGCGGGCTACGCCGAGGACGACCGGGTGATCGCCCGGCACGCGGCTGTCCTGGCCGCGGCCGCCCGCGACGGCGTCGGCCACGTCGTCTACACCAGCCTCACCACGGCCGGCGACCACCTCGCCTTCGCCGCCGCGCACCGCGCCACCGAACGCCTGCTGCGCACCGGCGCGCTGCCCTGGACGATCCTGCGCAACGGCCTGTACGCCGAACTGTTCGGCGCCCTGCTGAGCTGGAGCGGCGACGGCCTGGAGTCCCCGTTCGGCGACGGCGCCCTGGCCGCCGTCGCCCGGGCGGACCTCGCCGACGCCGCGGCGACCGTCGCGGCCGACCCGGTCCCGCACCGCGGCCGGACCCTCGACCTGGTCGGCCCGCCCGTCACCGCCGACCGGGTCGCCGCCCGGCTCGGCGTCCCGCACCGCGGCATCGGCCTGGACGAGTACCGGCGCCGCCTGCTGGACGAGACCCCCGGCCTCCTCCCGTTCCAGCCGCCCATGCTCGCCTCGATCGCCACCGGCGTCCGCCACGGCTTCCTGGCCGGCACCACCCCCGACCTCGCCGACCTGCTCGGCCGCCCCGCCCGCGACCCGCTGGCCGTCGCCGCCGCCACCGCGGCCGCCGCCCGCCCGACGGTCGCGGCGAGCTGACGGACGGCGCACCCGGTGCCGGCCACGCGCCGGTCACGGCGGTGCACGACACCAACGGCTAGGCGACGTCCGGCCGGGTCATCAGCGGTGCGCGCAGGTGCAGTTCCAGCCGGGGGCCGGTCAGCGGCGGGGTGCTCCACCGGGCCGTCGCCGTTCCCGCCGCCGGGTCGACGGTCAGCCGGACGCGGTGCGGAGTGGTGATCACGTACAGGTCGGCGAGGAAACGGCCGTCCTGCCAGGCCCCGGCGGCGACCACCGGGCGGCCGAGCGGGGCGCTCTCCCGCCAGGTGCCGTGGCCCACCTCCAGGTCGAGGACGGCCCCGGTGCCGGGGAGCGGTCCGAGCCGGACCCGCCAGCCGCCGTCGACCGGTGCGACGGCGACCGCCGTCCCGGACGGCAGCGCCGACTCCCCGGCGGTGGCGTCCAGCTCCGCGCGGGCCGCCCGGCCCGGTCCGGCGGTGCCCGGCACCGGCCGGAGCGACAGCCGCCGCAGCCGCTCGGCCAGCGCCGCGTCGTCCGCCGCGTCGTCCGCCGCGCCGTCCGCCCGGCCGAGACCGGGCAGCAGGCACTCCCACAGGGCGTCGAACACCGCCTGGGACTCGCCCTGCGCGGTCACGGCCACCACCAGCTCGTGCCCGGGGACCACCACGCACTGCTGCCCGTAGGCGCCGTGGCCGTGGTAGCCGTGCCGGGAGCGCCAGAACTGGTAGCCGTAGCCGCAGGAGAAGTCCGGGTCCCTCGCGCCGCTGACGAACGACTCGGAGGCGACGTGCCGACGCGTCGCGCGCTCGACCCAGGCGCGCGGGACGAGCTGCCGCCCGCCCCAGCGGCCGCCGCGCAGCAGCAGCTCGCCGAAGGCCGCCACCGCCTCGGTGGTCAGGTGCAGCCCGTGGAAGCCGAACGCGGCGCCGCTGCCCACCCGGTCCCACTCGGCGTGGTCGACGCCCATCGGCCCGAACAGCCGCTCGTCGAGGAACTCCGGCAGGCCGCGCCCGGTGACCCGCTCCACGATCCGGGCCAGCAGGAAGGTGGTCGCGTTGTCGTAGACGTGCCGGGTCCCCTCGGGCGCGTCGAACGGCAGGCCGAGGAAGCCCCGCACCAGGTCGCCCGGCTCCCGCGCCCACGCCTCCTCCAGGCTGTCCGCGGCGTGCCCGGCGGTCATCGTCAGCAGGTGGTGCACGGTGATCCGGCGTGCCTGCGCCGAGGCCCCGGCCGGCACCCGCTCCGGCAGCAGGTCCGCCACCCGGTCCGCCGGCGACAGCAGGCCGTCGGCGACCGCGAGGCCCACCGCCACCGAGGTGAACGACTTCGTCAACGAGTAGAGCAGGTGCGGCCGCCCGGCCGAGTAGGGCGCCCACCAGCCCTCCGCGACGACCCGCCCCCGGTGCACCACCAGCAGCGAGTGGCACTCGACGGGCAGCTCCGCCAGCCGGTCCAGCAGCGCCCCCACCGCCCGGGACGAGAGCCCGGTGGCGGACGGCGCCGAACGCGGCAGCAGGAGGCGCTGAGCAGACATTCCGAACTCCCCCGACGGGTGCGGGCCCCCGGGTGCGGGGCGGGCCGACCCGCGCATGCTACGGACGGCCCGGGCCGGGCTCCACGGCTTTTCCGCGGACCGCCGCCGTCAGTCCCGCTTGCGGGCCCGGCTCGGCCGCACCCGGGACGGCTCGCCCGGCATCTTCGGGAAGTCCGGCGGGTAGGGCAGGTCACCCGCGCCCTGGGCCGCGTACAGCTCCAACACCCGTTCCAGCGAATCCCGTTGACCGTCCATCCCGGCGTGCACGTCGCCGAGCTCGGCGAACCGCCCGGGCAGCGTGCGCAGCGTGAAATCGGCGGGGGAGACCCGCTCCAGCTCCTCCCAGCGCAGCGGCGCGGAGGCGGTGGCCGACGGGCCGGCCCGCAGCGAGTACGGGGAGGCGATGGTGCGGTCGCGGGCCATCTGGTTGTAGTCGACGAAGATCCGCGCGCCGCGCTCCTCCTTCCACCAGGCGGTGGTGACCTCGCCGCCCGAGCGGTGCTCCAGCTCGCGGCCCAGCGCGATCACCGCGTGCCGGCACTCGGTGAACGTCCAGCGCGGCTCGACCGGCACGATCACGTGCAGGCCCCGGCCGCCGGACGTCTTGGGCCAGCCGGTCAGCCCGAACTCCGCCAGCAGCGGCCGCAGTTGCAGCGCGGCGCGGACGGCGGCGGAGAAGTCGGTGCCGGGCTGCGGGTCGAGGTCGATCCGCAGCTCGTCCGGGTGCTCGGTGTCGGCCCGGCGCACCGGCCACGGGTGGAAGGTCAGGCAGCCCAGGTTGGCCGCCCACAGCACCGCGGCCTCCTCGGTCGGGCACACCTCGTCGGCGGTGCGCCCGGACGGGAAGGCGATCCGCGCGGTCGGCAGCCAGTCCGGGACGTTCTTCGGGGCGCGCTTCTGGTAGAACGACTCGCCGTCCACCCCGTCCGGGAAGCGCTGCAGCGTGGTCGGCCGCTCGCGCAGCCCGCGCAGCACCCCGGGCGCGAGGGCCAGGTAGTACTCGGCGACGTCCCGCTTCGTGTACCCGGGCTCCGGGTAGTACACCTTGTCCGGGTTCGACAGCCGCACCGTCCGGCCGCCGACCTCCAGTTCCACCGCTGCTCCAGCCATGCCCCCACGCTAGGCACCCGGCCGCCCCGCCCCCGTCCCGCGACACGCCGGGGCGGACGCGACACGCCGCCCCCGCCCGGCCCGCCGGGCCACCATCGGAGGCATGCAGCTCCCCGTGATGCCCCCGGTGTCCCCGATGCTGGCCAAGCCCGTCGCCGCGATCCCGCCCGGCATGCAGTACGAGGCCAAGTGGGACGGCTTCCGGGCGATCGTCTTCCGCGACGGCGACGAGGTCGAACTCGGCTCCCGCACCGGAAAACCGCTCACCCGGTACTTCCCCGAGGTGGTCGAGGCCGTCCGGGAGCGGCTGCCCGGACGCTGCGTCGTCGACACCGAGATCGTCGTCGCGCACGACGGGCGGCTGCACTTCGAGGAACTGCTGGAACGCATCCACCCCGCCGCCTCCCGGGTCCGCACCCTGGCCGGGCGCGCCCCCGCCACCCTGGTCGCCTTCGACCTGCTCGCCCTGGACGACGAGGACCTGACCGGCCGCCCGCTGGCCGAGCGCCGGGCCGCCCTCGCCCGCCTGCTGGCCGGCACCGCCCCGCCGGTCCACCTCGCCCCCGCCACCACCGACCTGGACACCGCGCGCGACTGGTTCGCCCGCTTCGAGGGCGCCGGGCTGGACGGCGTGGTCGCCAAACCGCTGGACGCCCCCTACCGCCCCGGCGAGCGCACCATGTTCAAGGTCAAGCACGTCCGCACCGCCGACTGCGTGGTGGCCGGCTACCGCGAGCACAAGTCCGGCCCGGTGGTCGGCTCGCTGCTGCTCGGCCTGTACGACACCGACGGCCGGCTGCAGCACGTCGGCGTCAGCGCCTCCTTCTCGATGGCCCGCCGAGCCGAACTCGCCGCCGAACTCGCCCCGCTGCGCCTGGACCCGGCCGACCTCGGCGAGCACCCGTGGGCGCACTGGGAGGAGGAGCAGGCCCAGGCGGCCGGCCGGCTGCCCGGGGCGGTCAGCCGCTGGACCGGGAAGAAGGACCTGTCCTGGGTGCCGCTGCGCCCCGAGCGGGTGGCCGAGGTCGGCTACGACCACATGGAGGGCACCCGGTTCCGGCACACCACGCGGTTCGAGCGCTGGCGGCCCGACCGCACCCCGGAGAGCTGCACGTACGGGCAGCTGGCGGAGCCGGTCTCCTACGACCTGGGTGCGCTGCTGTCCTGAGCCGGGGGCGCCGTCCGCCCGACCAGCACCGCCAGTCCGTCCAGCAGGCGCTGCAGCCCGAACTCGAAGAGCCGGTCGAGGTCGAAGTCGTAGCCCTCCAGGGTGAGCCGCAGGAAGGTCGGGTGGGCGGCGACCAGCTCCATGAACACCTCCTCCTGCTGGTCCATCCACTCCTCGGAGTCCTGCCCGGTGGCGGCCTCCGCGGCGGCCTCCATCTCCAGGCTGAGCGCGGTGCCCCGGACGTAGTTGAACAGCGTCAGGTAGGCGGTGAACACGTCCGGCACGCCCAGGCCCTCGGCGGCCAGCGCGGACAGCACCCACTCGCCGAAGGGCAGCGCGTTGGCCACCGGCTGGGGGCGGGTCACCGACAGCGCGGAGGCCAGCCAGGGGTGCGCGCGGAACAGGCCCCAGAGCCGGCGGGCGGCCAGCTCCAGCCGGGCGCGCCAGTCGCGCGCGGCGTCCGCGGCGGAGAACGAGAGCTCGGTGAAGACCCGGTCCATCATCAGGTCGACCAGGCCGTCCTTGTCCGGGACGTGCCGGTACAGCGACATGGTGGCCACGTCCAGTTCGGCCGCGACCCGGCGCATCGACAGCGCCTCCAGTCCCTCCGCGTCGGCCACCGCGACCGCCGCCGCGACGATCCGCTCCGCCGTCAGCCCGCCCTCCGGCGCGGGCCGCCGGGGCAGCTGCCGTCCCCCGGAACGGGCCGCCGCGGCGGTGGCCGGCGCGGCGGCCGGTGCCGGTTCCGGGCGTCCGGCGACCACCGTGCCGACCCCCGGGACGGCCCGCACCAGGCCCCGGCCGCGCAGCTCCGCCAGCACCCTGCTGGCCGTCGCCATCGCCACGTTCCAGCGGCGGGTGATCTCCCGGGTGGACGGCACCCGGTCGCCCGGGCGCAGCTCGCCGCGTTCGATCCGCTCCCGCAGTTCGGCCGCGATCTGCTCGTAGCGGTCCACCCGCCCCACCTCCGCACTAGTGCACCAGTGCCCGCCATGCTAGCTGCCGCAGCGCTCGCGGCACCAGCCGCCGACCTCCGTCCGAGCGCCTTGGTGCACTAGTGCAGCAATCCCGAATCTCTTCCTCTCAGCCTTGCCTAGTGTGCTGCGTACGGCGTACGTTCGGTGTCATGGAGAACATGACGACGAACCCCGACATCCTCGTCTCGGGCGGTGGAATCGCCGGTTCCGCCCTGGCGTACTGGCTACGCAGGGCGGGCTTCCGCCCGGTGGTGGTGGAGCGCGCCCCCACCTCCCGGTCCGGCGGCCAGACCGTCGACCTGCGCGGCGCCGGACGCACCGTCATCGAGCGGATGGGCCTGCTGGAGCGCGCCCGCGAGCTCGCCGTCGACCAGCGCGGCATCGCCCTGGTCGACCGCCGGGGCCGGCACACCGCCCGGCTGCCCACCGAACTCTTCGGCGGCGAGGGCATCGTCTCCGACCTGGAGATCCTCCGCGGCGACCTCGCCGACCTGCTGCACGGAGCCGTCGCCGACGACGTCGAGCACCTCTTCGACGACACCCTCACCACCCTGCACCAGGACGCCGACGGCGTGCACGCCACCTTCGAGAACGCCCCGCCCCGCCGCTTCGACCTGGTGGTCGGCGCCGACGGCCTGCACTCCGTCACCCGCCGACTGGCCTTCGGCCCGGAGCGCGAGCACTTCGTCCCGCTCGGCGGCTACACCGCCTGGTTCACCGCCCGCCTCGACCTCGACCTCGACGGCTGGTTCCTGATGTACAACGCCCCCGGCGGCCTGGTCGCGATGGCCCGCCCCGGCCGCCTGCCCGGCGAGACCAAGGTCGGACTCAGCTTCCGCTCCGCCCCCGTCGCCCTCGACCGCCGCGACCGCACCGCCCAACAGCGCCTGCTCACCGAGAAGTTCACCGGCGCCGGCTGGGAGACCGACCGGCTGCTCGCCGCGATGGCCGACGCCGACGACTTCTTCTTCGAACACCTCGGCCAGGTCCGCCTCGACGGCTACGCCCGCGGCCGGGTCGCCCTGGTCGGCGACGCCGCCTGCTGCCCCAGCCCGCTCACCGGCCTCGGCACCAGCCTCGCCCTGGTCGGCGCCCACCTACTGGCCGGCGAGCTCGCCACCGCCCGAGGCGACTTCACCACCGCCTACGCCGCCTACCAGCACCGCATGCACCCCTACGCCGCCCAGGCCCGACGGCTCCCGCCCGGCGGCATGCGCGGCTACGCCCCCGGCAGCGCCCCGATGATCGCCCTGCGCGCCGCCTCCATGCGCTGGATGACCCGCTGGCCGCTGCGCCGCCTGATGGAGTCCCAGGCCGCCAAGGCGTCCGACGTCGAACTCCCCGACTACCAGCAGGCGTTCGCCTGAGCCGGGCCCCGATCCGGTCCCGGGGACGGGAACGGGGACGGGGACGGCCCCGGTCTCCGTGGGGTGAGACCGGGGCCGTCGGGGAAGAGGTGGCGCGTCAGCCGGTGAAGCCGGCCGTGATGGAGGTGAACTGCCAGTCGGACTGGGCGATGCCGGAGCAGGTCTCCTGCAGGCCGCCGCCCGCGCAGCCGCGGTCGCGGTTGACCGACCAGAACGCCAGGCGGGCGATGTGGTTGGTGTTGGCCCAGTCGCGGATCGCGGTCCAATTGGCGATCGTGGTGGTCTCGTTGTTGTCGCTGAGACCGTTCATGCCGGAGATGCCCAGGTGCGAGTAGGCGGTGGCGTCGTCCCAGCCGTAGACCGACTTGAGCTTGTTCTTCAGGCCGGTCGCCGCGCTGACGGTGGCGGCGTACATGTCGGTCGACGCGTTGCCGAAGTCGAACGGCATGATGGTGAAGACGTCGATGTCCGCGCCGAGCGCCTTGGACTGCTCGATCAGCCGGTTGCCCGGGGCGGTCGGGCCGCTGGTGGCGGTGCCGAAGGTGACGATCGTCTTGATGCCCGGGTTCTTCTGCTTGACGATCTTCAGCGCGTTCAGGATGCGGTCCTGGACGGTGTAGTTCTCGAACTCGTCGGTGTTCTCGATGTCGATGTCGATCGCCTTCAGGTTGTAGGCGTCGATCACCTTCTGGTAGGCACCGGCCAGCGCGGTCGCGTCGGCGCAGTTCGGGCCGAGCTTGTTGCCCGACCAGCCGCCGAAGGACGGGACGACGTCGCCGCCCGCGGCGCGCACCGCGTTGATGGTCTGCTGGTCCACGCCGTTGAGCAGCGGGCGCTGGCTGTCCCAGGTCGGGTTGCAGCCGTTCTGCGCCAGCACGAAGGCGAGGGTGAACCACTTGATGCCGGTCGCGTTCATCACGGTGGCCGCGGCCGGCGGGTTGCCCCAGCCGTTGTACAGGTACGGCGCGGCCTGCTTGAAGGTGCCGGGCGTGCCGCCGCCGCTCGAAGGCGTGGTCACCGCGAGCGAGTTGGAGGCGGCGGAGGCGTTGCCCGCCGCGTCCCGGGCCTTCACGGTGAAGGTGTACGAGGTGGAGGCGGTCAGGCCGGTGACGGTCGCCGTGGTGCCGGTGACGCTGGTCGCCAGGGTGCCGTTGCGGTAGACGTCGTACGCGGTGACGCCGACGTTGTCGGTCGAGGCGCCCCAGGAGAGCGAGACCTGGGTGGCCGCGGTCGCGGTGGCGGTCAGCGCGCTCGGCGCGGTCGGCGCCTGCTGGTCGCCGCCGGCCGGCGTGGTCACCGCGAGCGAGTTGGAGGCGGCGGAGGCGTTGCCCGCGGCGTCGTGCGCCTTCACGGTGAAGGTGTACGAGGTGGAGGCGGTCAGGCCGGTGACGGTCGCGCTGGTGCCGGTGACCGTGGTGACCAGCGTCCCGTTGCGGTAGACGTCGTAGCCGGTGACGGCGACGTTGTCGGTCGAGGCGCCCCAGGAGAGCGAGACCTGGGTGGCCGCGGTCGAGGTGGCCGTCAGGTTGCCGGGGACGGTCGGCGCCTGGGTGTCCGGCGTGCCGCCGCCGGGGCCGTCCAGGCTGATGTCGTCCGCGTAGTACGTGCCCTGGCCGAACCAGCCGTTCAGGTACACCTCGGCGGTGGTCTGCGCAGCGCCGGTGGTGAAGCTCACCGTCAGCTGCTTCCAGTCGGCGGCGGACGGCGTCCAGGTCGAGGTGCCGCCGGTGACGCCGAGGTACACGTAGTTGCCGCGGACCCAGCTCGACAGCGAGTAGGTGGTGTTGGGCTGCACCGCGACGGTCTGGACGCACTTGGCGTTGTCCGAGGCGCTGACCGCGCCGGCCAGCGCCTTGCTGCCGCCGTGGACGGGCGTCGAGACGACCGAGCCGAGGCCGCCGGAGCAGGTCCAGCCGCTCAGGGAACCGGTCTCGAAGCCGGGGTTGGTCAGGATGTTCGCGGCGCTGGCGCTGCTCGGGACGGCCGCGACCGCGGCCGTCGCCAGCAGCAGTGCGGCGGCACCGATCGCGGTGGCGCGGCGGTTGGGGGCGTGCACGGGTACCTCCAGTGGGGGATGGGGGCGGAGGTGCGTTGGGAGCGCGCACAACAAAATGGACTGGACCAATTGGTTATGTCAAGGCTAGGTCAAGGTGCGGACGGTTCGCTGACCCTCCGTCAGGACCCGGTGCGCACCCTCCGGGAGCCGCCGCGGCACTGCTCCGTCCGGGTGTCTTGCGGCACGCCGGAACCGGCCCCGAGGCCCAGCTCGGGCACGATCGTTCAGCCCAGCTGTGGCACCCGTTAAGAATTCCTCGATGGACCGAACCCGCCGTGACCAGGCAGATTTCACCCTGCCCGGCCGGTGACCGCCGCACGCCGGGCCGCCCCACCGGGCCTGCGACCCCGCAGCGCCCGCCCCGCGGCCTGCCGACCCGCAGGCCCGCCGAACCCCGCGTCAGGAGCGCTCGCCGTGAAGGCACTCGTCAAGCTGAACGCCGAACCCGGACTCTGGATGACCGACGTCCCGGAACCGGAGATCGGCCCCGGCGACGTCCTGATCAAGGTCCTGCGCACCGGCATCTGCGGCACCGACCTGCACATCCGCGGCTGGGACCACTGGGCCCGGCAGACCGTCAAGACCCCGATGACCATCGGCCACGAGTTCGTCGGCGAGGTCGCCGCGGTCGGCGCCGCCGTCACCGACGTCACCGTGGGTGACCTGGTCAGCGGCGAGGGCCACCTGGTCTGCGGCAAGTGCCGCAACTGCCTGGCCGGCCGCCGCCACCTGTGCCGCAACACCATCGGCCTGGGCGTCAACCGGGACGGCGCGTTCGCCGAGTACGTCGCGCTGCCCGCCTCCAACGTCTGGGTGCACCGCGTCCCCGTCGACCTCGACGTCGCCGCGATCTTCGACCCGTTCGGCAACGCCGTGCACACCGCGCTGTCCTTCCCGCTGGTCGGCGAGGACGTCCTGGTCACCGGCGCCGGACCGATCGGCATCATGGCCGCCGCCGTCGCCAAGCACGCCGGCGCCCGCAACGTCATGATCACCGACGTCTCCCCGTACCGCCTCGACCTCGCCCGCAAGGTCGGCGTCACCCTCGCCCTCGACGTCTCGCAGCACACCATCGAGGACGGCCAGCACCAGCTCGGCCTGCGCGAGGGCTTCGACGTCGGCCTGGAGATGTCCGGCCGCCCCGAGGCCATGCAGTCGATGATCGCCAACATGACGCACGGCGGGAAGATCGCCGTGCTCGGCCTGCCCGCCGACGACTTCCCGATCGACTGGGCCCGGGTCGTCACCTCGATGCTCACCATCAAGGGCATCTACGGCCGCGAGATGTTCGAGACCTGGTACGCGATGTCCGTGCTGCTGGAGGGCGGACTCGACCTCACCCCGGTGATCACCGGCCGGCACGCCGCCCAGGACTACGAGGCCGCCTTCGACGAGGCCGCCGGCGGCAACTGCGGCAAGGTCATCCTCGACTGGACGACGTTGTAACCCGCACTCCGCGCACGACCGCCGACCCCTCGTTAGGAGCGACACCCCCGTGTTCGAGAACGTCCGCGACGACCTCGCCGCCACCCTCACCGAGATCCGCGAAGCCGGCCTGTTCAAGCCGGAGCGCGTCATCGGCACCCCGCAGTCCGCCGAGATCACCGTCAGCTCCGGCAACGGCGGCCAGGTGCTCAACTTCTGCGCCAACAACTACCTCGGCCTCGCCGACCACCCCGCCGTGGTCGCCGCCGCCAAGGACGCCCTCGACCGCTGGGGCTACGGCATGGCGTCCGTCCGCTTCATCTGCGGCACCCAGGACGTCCACAAGGAACTGGAGCAGCGGCTGTCCCAGTTCCTCGGCCAGGAGGACACCATCCTGTACTCCTCCTGCTTCGACGCCAACGGCGGCGTCTTCGAGACCCTGCTCGACGAGCGCGACGCCGTCATCTCCGACGCCCTCAACCACGCCTCCATCATCGACGGCATCCGCCTCTCCAAGGCCCGCCGCCACCGCTACGCCAACCGCGACCTCGCCGACCTGGAGAAGCAGCTCCAGGACACCCAGGACGCCCGCCGCCGCCTGATCGTCACCGACGGCGTGTTCTCCATGGACGGCTACATCGCCCCGCTGCGCGAGATCTGCGACCTCGCCGACCGCTACGACGCCATGGTCATGGTCGACGACTCGCACGCCGTCGGCTTCGTCGGCCCCACCGGCCGCGGCACCCCCGAACTGCACGGCGTCACGGACCGCGTCGACATCATCACCGGCACCCTCGGCAAGGCCCTCGGCGGCGCGTCCGGCGGCTACGTCGCCGCCCGCCGCGAGATCGTCGCCCTGCTGCGCCAGCGCTCCCGCCCCTACCTGTTCTCCAACTCGCTCGCCCCGGTGATCGCCGCCGCCTCGCTCACCGTGCTCGACCTGCTGGAGACCAGCGACGACCTGCGCGACCGGCTGCGCGCCAACACCGAGCTGTTCCGGACGAAGATGACCGAGGCCGGGTTCGAGATCCTGCCCGGCGAGCACGCCATCGCCCCCGTCATGGTCGGCGACGCCGCCCGGGCCGGCCGCCTCGCCGAACTCCTGCTGGAACGCGGCGTCTACGTGATCGGCTTCTCCTACCCGGTGGTGCCGCACGGCGCCGCCCGGATCCGGGTCCAGCTCTCCGCCGCGCACAGCACCGAGGACGTCGAACGCGCCGTCGCCGCCTTCGTCGACGCCCGCGCCGCGCTGGACGCCTGACCCGACCGGACCAGGTGCGGGCACCCTCAACCGCACCCACCCCCGGGCCGCCCCGACCCCCCTCCAGGGACGGCCCGCCCGGCGCGGGGAGCCATGCCCGGCTCCCCGCGCCGCTCGTGTCTCGTGCCGCCCGGCTTCTCGCGCTGCTCGTGCCTCGCGCTGCGGTCCGCGGTCGCCCACCGCCTGCTGGCCGTGCCGCTCCGCCGTCCGACCGGTCGGGACGCCTGGACCCGACCGGTCCGGTCCGATCCGGCCCGGGCCCACCCGGCGTCCCGACCGGCCCCGCCGCGCTGGCAGAATTGACCCCGTGATCGACGCACGACGGCTGCGGACCCTCCGGGCCGTGGCCGACCACCGGACGGTGACCGCCGCGGCGGCCGCGCTCTACCTCACCCCCTCCGCCGTCTCCCAGCAGCTCGCCGCCCTCGAACAGGAGACCGGCCACACCCTGCTGGTCCGCGCGGGCCGCGGCGTCCGGCTCACCGCCGCCGGCGAGATCCTGCTCACCCACGCCGACGCCGTCCTGGCCCAGCTCGAACGCGCCGAGGCCGACCTCGCCGCCTACGGCTCCGGCACGGCCGGAGAGATCACCGTCGCCGCCTTCGCCACCGGCATCGCCCTCGTCCTGGCCCCCGCCGTCACCGCACTCGCCGCGACCGCCCCCGCGCTCCGGGTCCGCGTCCTCGACGCGGAGGGCGACGCCAGCCTGCCGATGCTGCTCGACGGACGCGCCGACATCGCCGTCGCCGTCGAGTACCGCGGCGCCCCGCGCCCCGACGACCGCCGCCTCACCCGCCTCCCGCTGTACGCCGAGCCCTTCGACGCCGTCCTCCCGCTGCACCACCCGCTGGCCGACCGCCCCGGCCCGGTCGCCGTCGCCGACCTCGCCGCCGAACCCTGGATCGGCCCCTACCCGGGCAACCCCTGCCACGACGTCGTCCTGCTCGCCTGCGAACACGCGGGCTTCCAACCCCGGCTGGTGCACTCCTCCGACGACTTCCGGGCCGTCACCGCGCTCGCCTCGGCCGGCGCGGGCGTCGCCCTCGTCCCGCGCTCCGCCCTGCGCGGCGCCGAACTCGACGCCGTCGCCGTCCGCCCCGTCGACAGCCCCCTCGCCACCCGCCGCGTCTTCGCCGCGACCCGGGCCGGTGCCGAACTCCACCCGCTGATCAGCCCGGTCCTGACCGCGCTGGCCGAGGCGGCCGGGCACCTCGACCACCCGGCCTGATCCCCTCCGTGCCCCCACCGGGTTCCCGGTCGCGCCGGGCCTTCCCCGCGCGCCGACCCCGGCCCCGGCCCGGCTCGCCCACATCCTCGTCACCGGGCTGTCCCGCTCCCACCCACCCCCACACCGCCCGCCGTCGAATAACCGATCGACCGTGATCCGCCCGGACGGCTAGCTTCCGTCCGTCGACGGCGACCGGCCGGGAGGGGGCACCGAGGTGGAGCAGCAGGAGCAGGTGGAGCAGCGGGACCCGCGGGCCGCCGACTGGCCGCCGGAGCGGCGCGCCGAGCGGCGGGCCGCGCTGGTGGCGCGGATCCGGGCGGCGAACGCCGAGACGCTGGAGAGGCTGGCCGACCTGTGAGCACGCACCGTTCCGTTCCCGCCCGCACCGACCACCTCGATGAGGACGACATCGCCTACCTGGTCGGCGGCGCCGCCGTGGTGCGCGAGCGCTCGTTGCTGCAGTCGGCGCTCGGCCGTCCGCAGGCGTCGGCCTTCGGTGCGGACGCCTACCCGGACGTGTGGACCAAGGCGGTCGCGCTCGGCGAGTCCATCGCCCGCAACCACCCCCTCGCCGACCGGAACAAGCGGACCACCTTCGAGTCGATGCTGCTGTTCCTCGACTACAACGGGCAGCCCTACAGCGACCCGCACCCGGACGACGCCGTGGCCTTCATGCTGAGGCTCGCCCAGGGCGGCTACGCGGGCCGGTTCGACGACGCGGTGGCCGACTTCCGCCGGATGCTCGGCGCCGCCGGGCGCTGAATCCGCCTTCGGGCCGGGGCGGACCCTCGCCGCTGCCCTGACCGAATTGCCGGACACATTCTCATTCGTGACGGGCACGCGGCCGCCGCCGGAGCCGGTGGGGCGTTACGGGCCGGTAAAACTTCGCAAAGGATCGCCCGCCCGTCGGGGGCCGGATGCGCCGAATTCAACAGATTGTTGCAGCTCAGTGGCCACCTGGTGACGATCCGTGAACTCGGAGCGACTCTCCGTTCCTGATGGCATTCGCAAGGCGCAGGAGTACGGTTCCAGGGAAATCGTCGGAGTCGGCTTCCGGACCGGACGGCCGTGCCGGAAACCGGTGCGCGGCACCGGTCGGAAATGTGCGGGGGAGGGCGCCGCGATGCCCGAGCATCGGGCGTCCAAATAATCGAACATTCGAGCAGTGCGAGAGCGTACCGGCATTTCGATCGAATTCCGGAAAGGACGAGTGGTTCCCGTGAATCTCTCCCCGCGCGAGATCGACAAGCTGTACATCTACGTGGTGGCCGACCTGGCCCGCAAGCGCCGCGACCGCGGCGTCAAGCTGAACTACAGCGAAGCCTGCGCGCTGATCAGCGAGGCCGTCATGGAGGGCGCCCGGGACGGCCGCACCGTCGCCGAGTGCATGGAGATCGGCAAGCAGGCGGTCCGCGGCGCGGAGGTCATGCCGGGAGTGCGGGCGATGCTCCCGCTGCTGCAGGTCGAGGCGGCCTTCGTCGACGGCACCAAACTGGTCTCCTGTCACGACCCGGTCGGCGCCTGACCGATGACGCCCCCTCAGCACGCCCTCGTGGTCCTGGCCGCGGGCCACGAGAGCGACGGCGGACGGGACCTCGCCGCCCTGGCCCCCGCCGGAGCCGGGGTGCACGCCGCCGCTGCCGCACCGGCCGCCGCTGCCGCACCGGCCGCCGCTGCCGCACCGGCCGACGCCGGGGTGCACGCCGTCGCCACGGCCGGACGGCCGCTCGCCGAGGCGGTCCGGTCGGCCCTGGCCGCCGCCGGGGAGCGCCCGGTGTGCGTCGTCCCGATGACCCTCGGCCGGGATCCGCGCCTGGTCGCCGACGCCGCCCGGGCCCTGCGCTGGCTCGCCGCCGGAGAGGGGTCCGGCCGGCTCGCGCTGGCCGCGCCGTTCGCCGCCGCCGAACACCTGACCGGCTGGTTGCGCGCCGCCGCCGGGACGGCCCCGGGCGCCCCGGCGGCCCCGGACGGCGCGGTGCTGGTCACCGCCCCGGCGGCCGGCCCGTTCGAGGACGCCGAACTGTTCCGGATCGCCCGGCTGGCCCGGCAGTTCGGCCGGCACCGCTGGGTGGAGGTCGCGTTCGACGGCGGCGACCCGGACCCGGCCGAGGGCGCGGCCCGCTGCCGCCTGCTCGGCGCCCGGACGGTCACGGCCGTGCCCGCCTCGTTCGGTCCCGCCCTGCGCACCCCCGTGCCCGGCGTGCGCGACGGCGGCCCGCTGCTGCACCCGTCCGCCGTCACCGGCGTGGTCGCGGCCCGGACGGCGGCGGCCCTGCACCTGCTCGGCCACGGCGAGGACGGCATCGCGGCCGGCCTGGACGCCGAGCACGGCCACGGCCACGCGCACAGCCACCCCCACGCACCCGCACACGCGCACTGACCCCCTCGCCCACGTACACGCACCCGCACAAGCCCGCGTACACGCACACGCACTGACCCCCCGCACCCGACAGAGAGGGAGGCCGCCATGTCCGGTGGCGCCGCGTACCTGTACGGCGACGACCCGGTGGAGATCAACGCCGGCCGCGCCAAGGCCACCGTCACGGTCAGCAACACGGGCGACCGGGCGATCCAGGTCGGCTCGCACTACCACTTCTTCGAGGCCAACCGGGCCCTCGCCTTCGACCGCGCGGCCGCCTTCGGCATGCACCTCGACATTCCGGCCGGCACCGCCGTCCGGTTCGAACCGGGCGACACCAGGGACGTCGTGCTGGCCGAGTTCGGCGGCCACCGCCGCCTGGTCGGCTTCGCCGGCCTCGCGGACGGCGGCGTCACCGCCCCCGCCACCCGCGAGCGGGCGCTGCGGCGGGCCGCCGAGCAGGGGTTCCGGAGCGCCGGCGCCCCCGGGAAGAGCCCCGCGAGCGTCCCCGAGGGCGCCCCCGAGCGCCAGGAAGGCGAGCGCTGATGGCCGTCCTCCCCCGCAAGCAGTACACCGACCTGTTCGGTCCCACCGTCGGCGACCGCTTCCACCTCGCCGACACCAACCTGGTCGTCGAGGTCGAACGGGACTTCAACCAGGGCCACTACGGCGACGAGGCCGTGTACGGCGGCGGCAAGGCGATCCGCGACGGCATGGCGCAGGACCCGGCGGCGACCTCCGCGCAGGGCGCGCTCGACCTGGTGATCACCAACGTGGTGGTGCTGGACGCGGTGCTCGGCGTGGTCAAGGGCGACATCGGCGTCAAGGACGGCTTCATCGCCGCGGTCGGCAAAGCGGGCAACCCGCACACCCAGGGCGGCGTGCACCCCCGGCTGGTGATCGGCCCGGGCACCGAGGTGATCTCCGGCGAGCACCTGATCGCCACCGCGGGCGGCATCGACACGCACATCCACTTCATCGCCCCGCAGCAGGTCCAGGAGGCGCTGAGCAACGGCATCACCACGCTGATCGGCGGCGGCACCGGGCCGTCCGACGGCACCAACGGCACCACCTGCACGCCCGGCCCGTGGAACCTGCACCGGATGCACCAGGCCGTCGAGGACCTGCCGGTCAACGTCGGCCTGCTCGGCAAGGGCAACGGCGCGCTGCCCGGCGCGCTGCGCGAACAGGTCGAGGCGGGCGCCTGCGGCCTCAAGGTGCACGAGGACTGGGGCAGCACCCCGGCCGCGGTCGACAGCGCGCTGTCCGTCGCCGACGAGTACGACGTGCAGGTGGCGATCCACACCGACACCCTGAACGAGTCCGGCTACTTCGAGGACACCCTGTCCGCGATCGACGGCCGCACCATCCACACCTTCCACACCGAGGGCGCGGGCGGCGGCCACGCCCCCGACATCATGCGGATCGCGGGCGAGCCCAACGTGCTGCCCTCGTCCACCAACCCGACGCTGCCCTACACCGTCAACTCGGTGGACGAGCTGCTCGACATGGTGATGGTCTGCCACCACCTCAGCCACGGCATCCCCGAGGACGTCTCGTTCGCCGACTCCCGGGTCCGCGCCGAGACCATCGCCGCCGAGACGGTGCTGCACGACGAGGGCGTGATCTCGATCCTCTCCTCCGACTCGCAGGCGATGGGCCGGATCGGCGAGTCCTTCACCCGCGCCTTCCAGACCGCGCACCACTGCAAGGACCAGCGCGGCAAGCTGGAGGGCGACAGCGAGCGCAACGACAACCTCCGGGTGCTGCGCTACCTCGCCAAGCTCACCATCAACCCGGCCCTCGCCTCCGGCACCGCCGACCACATCGGCTCGCTGGAGCCCGGCAAGCTGGCCGACATCGTGCTCTGGCCGATCCACTCCTTCGCGGCCAAGCCCAAGATGGTGATCAAGGGCGGCATGATCGGCTGGGCGCTGATGGGCGACCCGAACGCCTCGCTGCCCACCCCCCAACCCGTCTACTACCGGCCGATGTTCGGCCAGTACGGCCGGGCCCGGCAGGCCACCCGGGTGACCTTCATGTCGCAGGCCGCCGTCGACCTCGGCGTCCCGGCCGAACTCGGCCTGCGCAGCACCGTGCTGCCGGTGCGCCGCTGCCGCTCGGTCGGCAAGCAGCACATGGTGCGCAACGACGCGCTGCCGCGGATCGAGGTCGACCCGGAGACCTACCGGGTCACCCTGGACGGCGAACCGGCCACCATCGAACCGGCCCGGTCGCTGCCGCTCAACCACCTCTTCTACCTCGCGTGACCCCGGCCACCGGCGGGACGGACGCGCTGCTGGTCTGCCTCCAGCTCGCCGACTCCGCCTTCCCCAGCGGCTTCTACACCCTCTCGCACGGCCTGGAGGGCTACGTCCAGGCGCGCGCCGTCACCCCGGAGACGCTGCCCGCGCTGCTCGCCGACCTGCTCCGGCACGGCGTCGGCCCGTCCGACGCCACCGCGCTGGTGCTGGCCCACCGGGCCGCGACGGCGGGGGAGTGGGAGCTGCTGGCCGCCGTCGACCGGCGGCTGCACGCCACCCGGCTGAACCGCGAACTGCGGCTGGCCGCCACCCGGACCGGGCGCCAACTCCTGGACATCGCACGGGAGTCGATCGGCGGCGAGGCGCTGGAGCGGTACGCCGACCTGGTCGCGGCCAAGCGCGCCCCCGGCTGCCAGCCGGTGGCCGTCGGGGTCGCCCACGCGGCGGCCGGCGTCCCGGTCGAACAGGCCGCCACCAGCGACCTGTTCGCGTTCTGCGGCAGCTTCGTCGGCGCCGCGCTGCGGCTGCGGCTGACCGACCACCGCAAGGCCCAGGTGCTGCTGCGCGGCGCCGCCCCGATCATCCGGGAGACCGTCGAGGCCGCCCTGGCCAGGGAGTTGGCCGACCTAGGCGGCTGCGTCCCGGTCGCCGACGCGATGTCCGGGCGGCACGAGCGGGCCGAGGCCCGGCTGTTCATGACCTGAGAACCGTCACGGAGGCGAAGAGTTGACCGAGAACGTCCTGCGGATCGGCATCGGCGGGCCGGTGGGCTCCGGCAAGACCGCGCTGATCGAGGCGCTGGTGCCGGAGCTGATCGCCCGCGGCCACCGCCCGG
>NZ_BAAANS010000057.1:0-49080 GCF_039529925.1 Kitasatospora saccharophila
CCGGCCGCGCGCCTCGGCCGGGCACCGGGAGGTCGCCCCGCCGCGCACCAGCGCCCGCCCGGCCCGCCGTCCGGCCCCGCCGCGCCGCCCGGCCCCGTCCGGGCCGCGCACCATCAAGCTGGCCGACCCGCGGCGCCGGCTGCGGCTGGTGACGATCTGCCTGCTGCTGGTCTTCGCGATCTTCGCGGGCCGGCTGGTGCAGCTCCAACTGCTGGACTCCGACGCGCTGGCCGCCGCCGCGGGCGCCAACAAGTACGTGCGGGTGACGCTGCCCGCCGAGCGCGGCTCGATCACCGCCGCGGACGGCACCGTGCTGGCCACCTCGGTCGACGCGTACGACATCACCGCCGACCCGACCATGTTCACCCCGGAGGCCACCCACCTGCCGGACGCCCCGGAGCAGGCCGCGGCGCTGCTGGCGCCGATCCTCGGGCAGCCGAAGGAGAAGCTGGCCGAGAAGCTGCACCCGAACAGCAAGAACCCGAAGAGCCAGTACGCGCTGCTGACGGCCCGGCAGTCCCCGGAGACCAAGAACCAGCTCGCCGACCTGAAGTCCTCGCTGGCCAAGCAGGTCGACACCGCGGCCTGCCGGGCCCAGGCCCAACTGCTGAAGAAGCCCGCCGACAAGGGCGGCCGGCAGTTCCTCGACGCGGCCTGCGTGAACCCGCTGGCCGGGCTGTTCTGGGACCAGTCGACCCGGCGCAGCTACCCGGCGAACGGCCTGGCCTCCAACCTGGTCGGCTTCGTCAACGCGGAGGGCGCCGGCAGCGGCGGCCTGGAGCTCCAGTACCAGCAGCAGCTCGCCGGGCAGGACGGGCACTCCACGTACGCCTCGGCGGGCGGCAACCGGGTCGCCACCGCGGGCGGCGCCCGGCAGGACCCGGTCTCCGGCACCGACCTGCGGCTGACCGTGGACCCGGACGTCCAGTGGGCCGCCCAGCGCGCCATCACCGACCAGGTGGCCAACGCCGGGGCGGAGAAGGGCTACGTGATCGTCCAGGACGTGCGGACCGGCCAGGTGCTCGCGATGGCCACCTCGCCCGGCTTCGACCCCAACGACCTGGCCGCGGCCCGCGCCGACCAGCTCGGCAACGCCGCCCTGCAGGACGCGTACGAGCCCGGCTCGACCGCGAAGCTGATGACCATGGCGGCGGTGCTGGACACCGGCAAGGCCGACTGGGACACCCACGTGGAGGTGCCCAACACGCTCCAGCGGGCCGACCGGGTCTTCCACGACGACGTGGACCACGAGACCTGGTACCTGACCCTGGCGGGCGTGCTCGCCAAGTCCTCCAACATCGGCACCATCGAGGCGGCCGAGCACCTGGGCGCCACCCAGGCCGAGTCCAACAAGGTGCTGGCCGACTACCTGGACCGGTTCGGCATCGGCAAGCCCAGCGGCCTGGGCTTCCCCGGCGAGACCCGCGGCATCCTGGCCGAGCCCGAGGACTGGAGCGGCTCGCAGCAGTACACCATCCCGTTCGGCCAGGGCCTCTCGGTGAACGCCCTGCAGGCCACCTCGGTGTTCTCCACCATCGCCAACGGCGGCGTGCGGGTCGCCCCCAGCCTGCTGGCCGGGACGACCGGCCCGGACGGGAAGTTCACCCCGGCACCGGCCGGGGCGCAGAACCGGGTGGTGTCCGAGCAGACCGCGAAGACGCTGACCGAGATGCTGGAGTCCGTCGTCACCGACGAGCAGGGCACCGGCAACACCGCGAAGATCCCGGGGTACCGGGTGGCCGGCAAGACCGGCACCGCGAACCGGGTGGACCCGAAGACCGGCAAGTACTCCGGGTACACCGCCTCCTTCATCGGCTTCGCACCGGCCGACCGGCCCCGGGTGACGGTCTCCTGCGTCATCCAGGACCCGGTCAACGGGCACTTCGGCGGGCAGCTGTGCGGGCCCGTCTTCAAGCAGGTGATGGAGTTCACCCTCAAGACCCTCCAGGTCCCGCCGAGCGGCAGCGAGGCGCCGAACCTGCCCGTCGACTGGAAACCCTGAGATGAGCGACACCCCCCGGCGCGCCCAGCGCCCTGTGAGCAGCGTCACGGAGCAGGCCCGGTTTGGCCCCGGGGGGCGCGGGGCCGATAGCCTTCCGGCCGTGCCGAAACCCGATCAAACCCCCGCGAGCCCACCCCGTCCCAGCCGCACCGCGGCGCTGCCCCTGGCCGGGGCGGCCCGGCTGCTCGGCCTGGCCCCCGTCGAGGGGCCCGAGGTCACCGGCGTCACCCACGACTCCCGGGCGGTGCGGCCCGGCGACGTGTACGTGGCCTTCCCCGGCGCCAACCACCACGGTGCCGCGTTCGCCCCGGCGGCCGCCGCCGCCGGCGCGGTCGCGGTGCTCACCGACGCCGCCGGGGCCGAGCCGGCCGCCGGCACCGGCCTGCCGCTGCTGGTGGTGGACAG
This sequence comes from Kitasatospora saccharophila, assembly GCF_039529925.1. NCBI lineage: Bacteria > Bacillati > Actinomycetota > Actinomycetes > Kitasatosporales > Streptomycetaceae > Kitasatospora > Kitasatospora saccharophila. The sequence continues at coordinate 2,408 of NZ_BAAANS010000057.1, forward strand.
TCCGCGCGAGGTGATGGGCGCGCTGGCCGCCGCGGTCTACGGGGCGCCCAGCGAGAGCATGCTGATGATCGGTCTGACCGGCACCAACGGCAAGACCACCACCTCCTACCTGGTCGAGGGCGGCCTGCGCGGGGCCGGCCGGACGGCCGGGGTGATCGGCACCGTCGAGATGCGGGTCGGCGAGGAGCGGGTCAAGTCCGAGCGCACCACCCCCGAGGCCACCGAACTGCACGCCGTGCTCGGCGTGATGCGCGAGGCCGGGGCGGACGCGGTGGTGATGGAGGTCTCCAGCCACGCGCTGGTGTACGGCCGCACCGACGGCGTGGTCTACGACGTCGCGCTGTTCAACAACCTGACGCCGGAGCACCTCGACTTCCACCCCGACATGGAGGACTACTACCGGGCCAAGGCCCGGTTGTTCGAGCCCGGCAAGTCCCGGCACGGCGTGGCCAACCGGGACGACTCCTACGGCCGCCGGCTGGCCGGCGAGGCCCGGATCCCGATGACCACCTTCTCGGCGTCCGGTGACCCGGACGCCGACTGGCGCGCCGTCGACGTCCAGCCCGGCCCGGCCGGCTCCACGTTCCGGGTGGTCGGCCCGAACGGCGAGCGGGCCGACGCCTCGGTGCCGCTGCCCGGCCCGTTCAACGTCTCCAACGCGCTCGGCGCGATCGCCGTGCTGGTCACCGCGGGCGTCGACCTGGACGCGGCGGTGGCCGGGGTGGCCGCCGTTCCCGGGGTGCCCGGCCGGATGGAGAAGGTCGAGGCCGGCCAGGACTACGTCGCCGTGGTCGACTACGCGCACAAGCCGGACGCGCTCAACTCCGTGCTCGCCTCGCTCCGCGAGGTCACCAAGGGCCGGCTGCACGTGGTCGTCGGCTGCGGCGGCGACCGCGACCCGTACAAGCGCGGCCCGATGGGCGCGATCGCCGCCCGGCTCGCCGACACCGCCGTCCTCACCAGCGACAACCCGCGCTCCGAGGACGCGCTGGCGATCCTCGCCACCATGCTGTCCGGCGCCGCCGAGGTGCCCGAGGAGGAGCGCGGCGAGGTGCTCGCCGTCCCGGACCGCGGCGAGGCGATCGCCCTGGCGGTGGCCCGCGCGCACAGCGGCGACACCGTCCTGGTGGCGGGCAAGGGCCACGAGCTGGGCCAGTACGTGAAGGGCGAGGTCCGCCCGTTCGACGACCGCGAGGTCCTGCGGACCGCGATCGAGCAGTTGATGATGGAGGCGCAGCGATGATCAGCCTGACCCTCGCGGAGGCCGCGCAGGCCGTTGGCGGGACGCTCGACGGGGCGGACCCGCAGGCGGTGATCACCGGCGCGGTGGCCACCGACAACCGGCGGATCGAGCCCGGCGGGCTGTTCGTGTGCGTGCTCGGCGAGCGCGTGGACGGCCACGACTTCGCGGCGCGGGCCGTCGCGGACGGCGCCGTCGCAGTGCTCGCCACCCGGCCGGTCGGCGTGCCCGCGATCCTGGTGGACGACGTGGTGGTCGCCCTCGGCCGGCTCGCCCGCGCCGTGGTGGCCCGCTCCGCCGGGGTGCGGATCGTCGGCCTGACCGGCTCGGCCGGCAAGACCTCCACCAAGGACCTGATCGGCCAACTGCTGTCCAAGCACGGTGAGACGGTCTTCCCGGCCGGTTCGCACAACAACGAGATCGGCCACCCGCTGACCGCGCTGCGGATCGCCCCGACCACCCGTCACCTGGTGATGGAGATGGGCGCCCGGCACAAGGGCGACATCGAGTACCTGACCGGCATCACCCCGCCCACCGTCGGACTCGTCCTCAACATCGGCACCGCCCACCTCGGCGAGTTCGGCTCCCGCGAGGCCATCGCCGAGGCCAAGGGCGAGATGGTGGAGGCCCTTTCGGCCGACGGCGTCGCCGTCCTCAACGCCGACGACCCGCTGGTGCGCGCGATGAGCAGCCGCACCAGGGCGAGGGTCGTGCTGTTCGGCGAATCCCCGGACGCGCACATCCGCGCCACGGACGTTCGCCTGGACGCCACCGGGCGGCCACAGTTCACGCTCAGCACCCCGGCCGGTTCCGCACCCGTGCAGCTGCGCCTGTACGGTGAGCACCACGTCTCGAACGCCCTCGCCGCCGCTGCGGTGGCGGTGGAGCTCGGGATGCCCGTCGACCGCGTCGCCGAAGCACTCAGCGAGGCGGGTGCGCTGTCCCGCTGGCGCATGGAGGTGGTCGACCGGGCCGATGGCCTCACCGTCGTCAACGACGCCTACAACGCGAACCCGGAGTCCATGCGGGCCGCGCTGCGGGCCCTCGCGACGATGGCGGGCACCGGCCCGGAGCGCCGCCGCACCTGGGCGGTGCTCGGTGAGATGCGGGAGCTCGGCGAGGACAGCCTCGACGAGCACGACACCATCGGAAGGCTCGCGGTGCGGCTGGACATCACCAAGCTGGTGGCGGTCGGCGGACGCGAGGCGGCCCGGATGGAACTGGGCGCGAGGAACGAAGGTTCGTGGGGTGAGGAGTCGGTGCTGGTGTCCGACGCGGACGCGGCGATCGAGCTGCTGCGCAGTCAGGTGCGGCCGGGGGACGTGGTCCTGGTGAAGGCTTCCCGTTCGGTGGGCCTGGAGAAGGTCGCCGAGGCGCTGCTCGCGGACGGTGCCGCGAAGTGAAGCAGATCCTCTTCTCCGGCATGATCGGCCTGGTGCTGACCCTGCTCGGCACCCCCGCCCTGATCAAGCTGCTCGCCAAGAAGGGCTACGGCCAGTACATCCGGGACGACGGCCCCAAGGCGCACCACAGCAAGAAGGGCACGCCCACGATGGGCGGCATCGCCTTCATCCTGGCCACCCTGATCGCCTACTTCGCGACCAAGGCGATAACGGGCGAAATGCCCACCGCCTCCGGCCTGTTGGTGCTGTTCCTGACCACCGGCCTGGGCCTGGTCGGCTTCCTGGACGACTACATCAAGGTGGTCAAGCGCCGCTCGCTGGGCCTGCGGGCCAAGGCGAAGCTGCTCGGCCAGTCCTTCGTCGCCCTCGCCTTCGCCATCCTGGCCATGCAGTTCAGCGACAGCCGCGGGCTGACCCCGGCCTCCGACCACCTGTCCTTCGTGCAGGACTTCAAGTGGGCGATCGGCCCGGTGCTGTTCGTCATCTGGGCGTACTTCATGATCGCCGCGATGTCGAACGGCGTGAACCTGACCGACGGTCTGGACGGCCTGGCCACCGGCGCCTCGGTGATGGTCTTCGGCGCCTACACCTTCATCGGCCTCTGGGAGCACGGCCAGAACTGCGCCTACGCGATCAAGGCCACCGCCTCCTGCTACGACGTCCGCGACCCGCTGGACCTCGCCGTGGTCGCCGCCGCGCTGATGGGCTCCTGCTTCGGCTTCCTGTGGTGGAACACCTCGCCCGCGAAGATCTTCATGGGCGACACCGGCTCGCTGGCCCTCGGCGGCGCGCTGGCCGGCCTGGCCATCGTCTCCCGCACCGAGCTGCTGCTCGCCATCCTCGGCGGCCTGTTCGTGATCATCACCCTTTCGGTGATCATCCAGGTCGGCTCGTTCCGGATGACCGGCAAGCGCGTTTTCAAGATGGCGCCGCTGCAGCACCACTTCGAGCTCAAGGGCTGGAGCGAAGTCCTGATCGTGGTCCGGTTCTGGATCATCCAGGGCCTGTGCGTCGCCGTCGGACTCGGACTCTTCTACGCGGGATGGGTGACCGGATGAACAACCCGGAGTGGGCCGGACTGCCGGTCGTCGTCGCAGGACTGGGCCTCTCCGGGATCAGCGCCGCCCGGGTCCTGCACGGACTCGGCGCGCGCGTCACCGTCGTCGACGGCGGGGACGGCCCGGGCCTCGCGGCCAAGGCCGCCCCGCTGGTCGAGCAGGGCGTCACCGTCCGCCTCGGCGACGGCGCCACCCTGCCCGCGGGCACCGCGCTGGTCGTCACCTCGCCCGGCTGGGCCCCCGACAGCCCGCTGTTCGCCGCCGCCGACGCGGCCGGCGTCCCGGTCTGGGGCGACGTCGAACTCGCCTGGCGGCTGCGCACCCCGCACCCCGCCACCGGCGAACCGGCCCCCTGGCTGGCCGTCACCGGCACCAACGGCAAGACCACCACCGTCCAGATGCTCGCCTCGATCCTCACCGCGGCCGGCAAGCGCACCGCGGCCGTCGGCAACGTCGGCGTCCCGGTGCTGGACGCCGTGCTGGCCGAGGAGCCGTACGACGTGCTGGCCGTCGAACTCTCCAGCTACCAGCTGCACTGGGCGCCCTCGCTGCGGGTGCACTCCGGCGCGGTGCTCAACCTCGCCCCCGACCACCTCGACTGGCACGGCTCGATGGAGGCGTACGCCGCCGACAAGGGCCGGATCTACCAGGGCAACCGGGTCGCCTGCGTCTACAACCTGGCCGACCCCGCCACCGAGGCGCTGGTCCGCGAGGCCGACGTCGAGGAGGGCTGCCGGGCGGTCGGCTTCGGCCCGGACGCGCCCGCCGTCTCCAACCTCGGCGTGGTCGACGGCCTGCTGGTCGACCGGGCCTTCGTCACCGACCGGGCCAACTCGGCCGCCGAGCTCGGCGCCGTCGCCGACGTGAACCCGCCGGCCCCGCACAACATCACCAACGCGCTGGCCGCCGCCGCGCTGGCCCGCGCCTACGGCGTGGACGCCAAGGCCGTCCGGGACGGGCTGCGCGCCTTCACCCCCGACAAGCACCGGATCGCGCACGTCGCCGAGATCGACGGCGTGACCTACGTGGACGACTCCAAGGCCACCAACACGCACGCCGCCGCCGCCTCGTTGGCCGCGTACCGACCGGTGGTGTGGATCGCCGGCGGCCTCGCCAAGGGCGCCACCTTCGACGAGCTGGTCGCCGCCGCCGCGCCCCGGCTGCGGGCCGCCGTGCTGATCGGCCAGGACCGGCAGCTGATCCGCGAGGCGCTGGAGCGACACGCCCCGCAGGTCCCGGTCGTCGAGCCCGCACCGGGCCAGACTGGCGCCGGGGCGATGGCCGAGGTCGTCGCGGCCGCGGCCGCCGCCGCCGAGAAGGGCGACACCGTCCTGCTGGCGCCCGCCTGCGCCTCGATGGACATGTTCACCAACTACGGTGAGCGCGGCGACCTGTTCGCCGCCGCCGTCCGGGCCCTGCAGCCCTGAGCCGCGCACCACGAGGCCGCGCCCGGGCGGCTCACCGCCCGGGCGCGGCCTCGCCGTCGGAGGACCCGGCGCCTTCCCGTCCGTGACCCGAACCGTGAGGAGCCCGTGGTGCCGACCAGGGAGAAGGAGCCGCCGCAGGGCCTCCAGCTGATCTCGGCGACCACCACCACCTTCAAGTCGGCCGGGCCGGTGGCCCGCTTCCGGGCCGCCCGGGAGCGCTTCGGCTACCTGATGGCCCGCCCGCTGACCCCGTACTACCTGATCCTGGGCGCCTCGCTGCTGCTGGTGGTGCTGGGCCTGGTGATGGTGTTCTCCGCCTCGCAGAGCGTGGTGGTGGAGTACGGCCTGCCGATGACGTTCTTCTTCCGCAAGCAGCTGGTCGCGCTGCTGCTCGGCGGCGCGGTCGCGGTGGTGCTGACCCGGGCCCCGGTGCGGGTGCTGCGCACCGCCGTCTACCCGCTGCTGTTCGGCGTGGTGGGCGCGCTGGTGCTGGTGGCGATCCCCGGCGTGGGCGTGCGGATCAACGGCAACCGGAACTGGATCAGCCTGGGCTTCTTCCAGATCCAGCCGTCCGAGTTCGCCAAGCTCGCGCTGCTGCTGTGGGCGGCCGACCTGCTGGCCCGCAAGCAGCGCACCCACATGCTCGACCAGTGGAAGCACCTGCTGATCCCGCTGGTGCCCGGCACCGTCGTGCTGATGATGCTGATCATGATCGGCGGCGACATGGGCACCACCATGGTGCTGATCGCCATGCTGTTCGGCCTGCTCTGGATGGTCGGCGCCCCGCTGCGGCTGTTCGCCGCCACCCTCGGCATCGCGGTGGTCGCCTGCACCGCGCTGATCATCACGGTGCCGCACCGGCTCGGCCGGCTCGCCTGCGTCGGCGTCACCAAGCCGGACCCGAGCCTGGACTGCTTCCAGGCCCTGCACGGCCTGTACGCCCTGGCCGCGGGCGGACCGTTCGGGTCCGGACTGGGCGCCGGGGTGGAGAAGTGGGGACAGCTGCCGGAGGCCCACACCGACTTCATCTTCGCCGCCACCGGCGAGGAACTCGGACTGGTGGGGACGCTGTCCGTGCTCGCCCTCTTCGCGGCACTAGGCTACGCGGGTATCCGAGTGGCCCTCGGCACCACGGACCCGTTCGTGCGGTACGCGGCGGGCGCCGCCACCACGTGGATCATGGCTCAGGCCGTGGTCAACCTGGGGTCGGCGCTGGGACTCCTGCCCATCGCGGGCGTCCCGCTGCCGCTGTTCTCGTACGGCGGTTCCGCGATGCTGTCGGCCATGTGCGCCATCGGGCTGCTGCTGTGCTTCGCACGCAGCTCCCCGGCGGCGAAGGCAGCGCTGGCTGCCCGGCCCCGCAGATGGCGAAAAGGGGCCAACTCCCGGTTCGGGCCAGTCCTGGACCGGGTGCTGCCAGGTAGGAAAACCACAGCGCGCAAGGCCGCCCGGCCGCCGCGCAGGGAGCGGTGAATTTCGGTGCATGTCGTACTCGCCGGCGGCGGGACCGCCGGTCACATCGAGCCGGCCATGGCGCTCGCGGACGCGCTGCGCAGGCACGACCCGTCCATCGGGATCACCGCCCTCGGCACCGAGCGCGGCCTGGAGACCCGGCTGGTCCCGGAGCGCGGCTACGAGCTGGCGCTGATCCCGGCCGTGCCGCTGCCCCGCAAGCCCACCCCGGAGCTGATCACCGTCCCGGGCCGGCTGCGCGGCACCGTGCGCGCCGCCCAGGAGGTCATCGAGCGGGTCAAGGCGGACGCGGTGGTCGGCTTCGGCGGCTACGTGGCGATGCCCGCCTACCTGGCGGCCAAGCGGGCCGGCGTCCCGATCGTGGTGCACGAGGCCAACGCCCGCCCCGGCCTGGCCAACAAGATCGGCGCCCGCTACAGCGACTTCGTCGCGGTCTCCACCCCGGACTCCAAGCTGCGCGACTCCCGGTACATCGGCATCCCGCTGCGCCGCACCATCGCCACCCTGGACCGCGGCACCGTCCGTCCCGAGGCCCGGCACTACTTCGGCCTCGACCAGCGGCTGCCCACCCTGCTGGTCTCCGGCGGCTCGCAGGGCGCCCGGCGCCTCAACGAGACGGTGCAGGCGATCGCGCCCCGGCTCCAGCAGTACGGCGTGCAGATCCTGCACGCGGTCGGCCCGAAGAACGAGCTGCCGACCATCGACGACATCCCGGGCATGCCGCCGTACCGGGCGCTGCCCTACCTGGACCGGATGGACCTGGCCTACGCGGCGGCCGACATGATGCTCTGCCGGGCCGGCGCGATGACGGTGGCCGAGCTGGCCGCGGTCGGCCTGCCGGCCGCGTTCGTGCCGCTGCCGATCGGCAACGGCGAGCAGCGGCTGAACGCCCAGCCGATGGTGAAGGCGGGCGGCGGCCTGCTGGTCGACGACGCCGAGCTGACCACCGACTGGGTGCTGAAGAACGTGCTGCCGGTGCTCACCGATCCGGCCAAGCTGTGGGAGATGTCGCGCGCGGCCGCCGAGTTCGGCCGCCGGGACGCCGACGACCTGCTGGTGCAGATGGTGTACGAGGCGATCGAGGCCGCCCGCGGCGGCCGGCGCCGTGGCTGACGAGTACGACGAGGAGCTCGGGGAGGACGGCGAACCGGTCCGTCCGCCCCGGCTCCGGCTGTCCCGCCGGGGCGTCGGGGTGCTGGTCGCGCTGGGCGCGCTGGTGCTCGGGGGCCTCGGCTGGACGGTGTTCCTCTCCTCCGCGCTGGACGTCCGCGGGGTGGCCGTCCAGGGCCTGGACTCCGGCAAGCTGACCCGGCAGGACATCGAGGGGGCGCTCGGCGACAGCGCCCGCGGCCCGCTGGCCCGGGTCGACCTGGACGCGGTCCGGGCCGAGGTGGCGAAGGTCCCGCGGGTCGCCTCGGTCGAGGTCTGGCGCGGCTGGCCGCACACCCTGCGGGTGAAGGTGACCGAGCGCCGCCCGGTGGCGGCGATCCAGCGCGACGGCGGCGGCTTCGTCCAGGTCGACGCCGGCGGTGTGGAATTCGCCACGGAACCCGGGCCCCCGCCCGGCGTCCCGGTGGTGGCCCTCGAACTGAGCGGGCCGGCCCAGGACGCGGCGGCCGTCATCGACCGGCCGACCCTGGTCCGCTCGGCGATCACGGTGGCCGCCGGACTGCCGCCGGACGTGGCGAAACAGGCCGGTTCGCTCACGGTCTACTCCTACGACGACATCCGGCTGAAGCTGGCCTCCGGCGCGACCGTCCGCTGGGGGAGCGCCGAGGACACCCCGCGCAAGGCGCAGGTGCTGACCGCACTGCTCGGTCAGAAGGCGTCGAATTACGACGTGAGTGCGCCGGACGCCCCGGCGGTGTCGGGTTGATCCGGTAAGTTCTGTGCCCGGGGGCGGTATTGACGGAGCCACGGCTCCGGTCCGACCCTTGGTGGTCACCCCGGTTTCACCGAGGGGTCGATGATCACATAGGCTCAAAAGAAAAAGGGAAGCTCGGCGTGTTCGTTGAAACACGCGCCGGTTGCGACCTACTGTCCTGTGTCAACGAGCTGTGCTCGACACCGAGGTGACACCGGCACAGCCATAACCCTCAACCTCAAGTTTAGGGTTCGGGTTGGAACCACGTGCTTCCCACCCATCGACATCCGTCGGCCTTCACAATCCAGGGGAGCCGACCCGGAAATTCGAGGCGAGAGGCCCCGACGTGGCAGCACCCCAGAATTACCTCGCGGTCATCAAGGTCGTCGGCATCGGCGGCGGCGGAGTCAACGCCATCAACCGGATGATCGAGGTCGGGCTCAAGGGCGTCGAGTTCATCGCGATCAACACCGACGCCCAGGCGCTGCTGATGAGCGACGCCGACGTGAAGCTCGACGTCGGCCGCGAGCTCACCCGGGGCCTCGGCGCCGGCGCCAACCCCGAGGTCGGCCGGAAGGCCGCCGAGGACCACCGCGAGGAGATCGAGGAGGTCCTCAAGGGGGCCGACATGGTCTTCGTGACGGCCGGCGAGGGCGGCGGCACCGGCACCGGCGGCGCGCCGGTGGTGGCCAACATCGCCCGCTCGCTCGGCGCCCTGACCATCGGCGTGGTCACCCGCCCGTTCACCTTCGAGGGCCGCCGCCGGGCCAACCAGGCCGAGGACGGCATCGCCAGCCTGCGCGAGCAGGTCGACACCCTGATCGTCATCCCGAACGACCGGCTGCTGTCGATCTCCGACCGCCAGGTCTCGGTGCTGGACGCGTTCCGCTCCGCCGACCAGGTGCTGCTCTCCGGTGTGCAGGGCATCACCGACCTGATCACCACCCCCGGCCTGATCAACCTGGACTTCGCCGACGTCAAGTCGGTCATGTCGGACGCCGGTTCGGCGCTGATGGGCATCGGTTCGGCCCGCGGCGAGGACCGGGCCAAGGCCGCCGCGGTGATGGCGATCTCCTCGCCGCTGCTGGAAGCCTCGATCGACGGCGCCCGCGGCGTGCTGCTCTCCATCTCCGGCGGCTCCGACCTCGGCCTGTTCGAGATCAACGAGGCCGCCCAGCTGGTCAGCGAGGCGGCCCACCCGGAGGCGAACATCATCTTCGGCGCGGTCATCGACGACGCGCTCGGCGACGAGGTCCGGGTCACCGTGATCGCCGCCGGGTTCGACGGCGGCCAGCCGCCGGCCATCGTCCGCGAGCCGGTGGTGAAGTCCACCTCCACCGCCTCCGCGGCCCCGGCCGCGGGCTCCGACCGCCCGGCCGGCCGGCCGTCCTACGGCTCGATCGGCTCGGTCACCCGCCCCGAGGAGCCGGCCCGTCCGGCCGAGACCCCGGCTCCGGCCCCGGTCGCGGCCACCGCCCCGCCGGTGCCGCCGCAGGTCCAGCCGGTGCACCGGCCGTACGTCGAGAGCCCCGCCGAGGAGCTCGACGTGCCGGACTTCCTCAAGTGATCCACGCGTTCTCCCGACACGGTGCTCACTTCGCCTCCACCACCCGGTGGGGCGGGGTGAGCACCGCGCCGTACGGGGAGCTCAACCTCGGCGGCGCGGTGGGCGATTCGCCCGAGTTCGTCAAGCAGAACCGTTTCTTCGCGGCCCGGGAACTGGGGCTGGATCCGGCCGATGTGGTCTGGATGAACCAGGTGCACGGCGCCGAGGTCGCGGTGGTCACCGAGCGCCAGCCCGAGGGCACCGCCCCGACCGTCGACGCGGTGGTCACCGACCGTCCGCTCGCCCTCGCCGTGCTGACCGCCGACTGCACCCCCGTGCTGCTGGCCGACCCGGCCGCCGGAGTGGTCGGCGCGGCGCACGCCGGGCGCCCGGGCCTGGCCGCCGGGGTCGTCCCCGCGGTGCTCGACGCGATGCGCGAGCTGGGCGCCCGCCCCGAGCGGACCGTCGCCGCCGTCGGCCCCGCGGTCTGCGGCCGCTGCTACGAGGTGCCGGAGGCGATGCGCGCCGAGGTCGCCGCGCTCGTCCCGGCCGCGCGGGCCGAGACCTCCTGGGGCACCCCCGCGCTGGACGTCCCCGCCGGGGTCGCCGCGCAGCTCGCCGAGGCGGGCGTGCAGGATGTGATCCGATCATCCGTCTGCACCCTCGAATCACCGGACCACTACTCCTACCGCAGGGAGCAGCGGACCGGCCGACTCGCGAGCTACGTCTGGCTGGGGCCCTCACACTCATGACGAACGACATCTACGGTCCGTTCCCGGGCGGGGCGGACTTCTCCGCCGCGCTGACCGAGGGGCGGCGCGCCCGCTACGAGCAGCTCGGCGCCAACCTCGACGTGGTCGAGCGCCGGATCGCCGACGCCTGCGCCGCGGCCGGCCGCCCGCGCGCGGAGGTCACCCTGATCGTGGTGACCAAGACCTACCCGGCCGAGGACACCGCGCTGCTCGCCGGGCTCGGCGTCACCGACGTCGCCGAGAACCGCGACCAGGACGCCGCCCCCAAGGCCGAGCGCTGCGTCGAACTCCCGCTGACCTGGCACTTCGTGGGCCAGTTGCAGACCAACAAGGCCCGCTCGGTGGTCCGTTACTCCGACGTCGTGCACTCGGTGGACCGGGTCCGGCTGGTCGACTCGCTGGCCGCGGCCGTCCGCGCGGCGGAGCGCCCGCCGCTGGGCTGCCTGGTGCAGGTCGCCCTGGACCGGGAGGCCGGGGACGAGGGCGCGCACCGGGCCGGGGTGGCCCCGGCCGAGGTGCTCGCGCTGGCCGAGAAGATCGCCGACACGCCCGGGCTGCGACTGGACGGTGTGATGACCGTCGCACCGCTCGCCGGTCCGTTGGCGGGCGACCCGGCGCGCGCCTTCGCGCGGCTGGCGGAAATCGCAAGCGACGTACGCGCGACCCATCCGGCTGCAACCATGGTCTCGGCAGGGATGAGCGGGGACTTGGAGCAGGCGATCGCCGCCGGAGCGACACATGTACGCGTCGGTACGGCGGTGCTCGGAGTGCGGTCACCGCTCGGGTAACGTCACCGGGTAAGTAGATCAGACTGCAGGACAAAATAGGACAGAACCTAGCAGATGATCAGTCTGCTGGTAAACCGTGGATCGCATCCGAGCGCACACTCCGCGGTCTGACGGACCGTCGGCCTGACAGGTCGTAAGAGGACCACGGCATCCGCAGGGCGACACGGTGGGCGCATGAGCGGAGGAGACAGCAGCATGGCCGGCGCGATGCGCAAGATGGCGGTCTATCTCGGTCTGGTCGAGGACGAGACCTACGACAGCCAGGGGTACGACCCCGACGACGACTACGACGCGGATCCCGAGCCGATCCGCACCGGCCGGACCGAGGACCTCCGTTCCGCGGCCCCCGCTCCCGCCGCACCCGCCCCGCAGCCGGCGCCCGTGGCCCACATCGCGCCCCAGCCGGTGCCCGCCGCGGTCCCGATCCGGCAGGAGCAGCCGCGGATGGCTCCCGTGTCGTCCATCACATCCGAGCGTCACCGCAACCTGGAGAAGAGCGCCCCGGTGATCATGCCCAAGGTCGTCAACGAACGAGAGCCGTACCGCATCACGACGCTGCACCCCAGGACCTACAACGAGGCCCGCACCATCGGGGAACAGTTCCGCGGCGGCACCCCCGTGATCATGAATTTGACCGAGATGGACGACACGGACGCCAAGCGGCTCGTAGACTTCGCCGCTGGACTGGTCTTCGGTCTGCACGGCAGTATCGAGCGCGTGACACAGAAGGTGTTCCTGCTGTCGCCTGCTAACGTCGATGTAACGGCGGAGGACAAGGCTCGGATCGCCGAGGGTGGGTTCTTCAACCAGAGCTGACCCGAACCCACGACCACACGTGTGGGTCTGTTGACAGAGCGTCACTGACGGAACGTCGGCCAGGGAGAGGGAGACGCGATGGGGATCTTCGGTTCGGTGCTCTACTGGGTGCTGACCGTGTTCCTGCTGATCCTGCTCTTCCGACTCGTCATGGACTGGGTGTTCCAGTTCGCCCGTTCATGGCGTCCAGGGAAGACCATGGTCGTGGTGCTGGAGGCCACGTACACTGTCACAGATCCGCCACTCAAGCTTCTTCGGCGTTTCATCCCGCCGTTGCGTCTCGGGGGCGTGGCGCTCGACCTGTCCTTCTTCGTACTGATGATCATTGTGTATGTCCTGATCTCGCTCGTGCAGCGCCTGTCGTTCTGAACGATGCGACAGGATGCCGGTCCGACGATCACGTTGAGGTGAAGAGATGCCATTGACCCCCGAGGACGTTCGGAACAAGCAGTTCACGACCGTCCGGCTGCGCGAAGGCTATGACGAGGACGAGGTCGATGCCTTCCTCGACGAGGTCGAAGCCGAGCTGACCCGCCTGCTGCGCGAGAACGAGGACCTGCGGGCCAAGCTGGCCGCCGCCACGCGTGCCGCCGCGCAGAACCAGGCCAACATGCGCAAGGAGCAGCAGGCCCCGCAGGACGGCGGCCGCTCCGGCGCCCCCGTGCCCGCCGCCATATCCGGCCCGCCGGTGCCCGGCCAGCAGGGCCCCGGTCCGCAGCAGCTCGGCGGCCCGCAGCAGCTCACCGGCCCCCAGCAGGGCATGGGCCAGGGCATGGGCAACCAGCAGGGCATGGGTAACCAGCAGGGCATGGGCAACCAGCCGCTGGGCCTGCCCTCCGGCGCCCCGCAGCTGCCCGCCGGCCCGCAGCAGGGCATGGGCGGCCCGATGGGCAACCCGATGCAGCAGCAGCAGATGGGCCAGACCATGGGCGGCCAGCAGCAGCTGGTCCAGCCGATGGGCGGCCAGATGCTGCAGCCGATGGGCAACCCGATGCAGCAGCAGCAGATGGGCCAGACCATGGGCGGGCAGCCCATGGGCGGCCAGCAGCTGCAGCCGATGGGCAACCAGCTGCAGCCGATGGGCGGCCCGATGGGCAACCCGATGCAGCAGCAGAACCCCGGTGGCGACAGCGCCGCCCGCGTCCTGGCGCTCGCCCAGCAGACCGCGGACCAGGCCATCTCCGAGGCCCGCTCCGAGGCCAACAAGATCGTCGGCGAGGCCCGCAGCCGCGCCGAGGGCCTGGAGCGGGACGCCCGCGCCAAGGCCGACGCCCTGGAGCGGGACGCCCAGGAGAAGCACCGCGTCGCGATGGGCTCGCTGGAGTCCGCCCGCGCCACCCTGGAGCGCAAGGTCGAGGACCTGCGCGCCTTCGAGCGCGAGTACCGGACGCGGCTGAAGTCCTACCTGGAGACCCAGCTGCGCCAGCTGGAGTCGCAGGCGGACGACTCGCTCGCCCCGCCGCGGATCCCGGCCACCGCGTCGCTGCCGCCGGCCGCGTCGTCGATGGCGCCCGCCGGTGCCAGCGCGATGTCCTCCCCGGCGCCGTCCTTCGGCTCCAACCCGTCCTTCGGCGGGAACCAGTCCTTCGGCGGCTCCTCCTTCGGCAGCTCGGCCGGTGCCCCGTCCTTCGGCGGCGCCTCGGCGAGCAGCAACGGGGCGATGGCCCCGGCGGGCATGACCCAGCCGATGGCGGCCGTGCGGCCGCAGCCCCCGCAGCCGATGCAGCAGGCTCCCGCGCCGATGCGGGGCTTCCTGATCGACGAGGACGGCGACAACTAGTCCGCACATGACGAGGGCGCCCCCACGTGACTCCGGTCACGGCGGGGGCGCCCTCGTCATGTGCGGGGGGCGCCGGGTTCGGCGGGCTCAGTCCGGGTAGCAGGTCACGGCCGTCTGCGGGCGGCCCTGTCGGACCAGGGCCAGCTTCCGGTTGTACGTGCGCCGCGGGATGCCGATGAGGGAGCAGAACCTTGAGACGGGCATCTCCGCATCGGTGCGAATCATCTCAAGGTCCGTGAAGGGACCGGGCGCTCGGTGCTGTTCATCCAGGCCCGCAGCTGTACGCGGGCCTCCTGCAACTGGGTCTTCAGGGCGTCGACCTCGGCCTTGAGTTCGGCCTCGCGGGTCCGGGTGCGCTCGGGGCCGTAGGCGCCGGCCAGCCGGTCGCGGCCGCCCTGGATGAACTGCTTCTTCCAGTTGCTGATGCTCTGCTCGGAGAGCCCGTTCTCGCGAGCGGCGGAGGCCATGCTGACATGGCCGGCCAGGATGCTCAGCACGATGCGGAGCTTGTCCTCCACAGGCAGTGCGGGTGGGCGTGCCAATGCTCCCCCTTTCTGAGATTGTCGCTCTGATTCGGGAGTGGTGCACGGGAGTTCCCGGCCCCCGGGGGAGTCCTCCCTCGGGGAAGGCCCCGGCCCACCGTGCTACCGGCGGGCCGGGGCCTGACCTTCCGGGGGCGGGGTCACGCCCCGGCGGCGCCGGCGGTGCTGTGGGATCCGTCCGCGCTCTTGGCGGCCTCCTGGGCCTGGGGCGGGACGGGCGCCGGAGCGGGGTCGGGCAGGGTGAACGCGGCGATGGCGGCGACCACGGTGGCCACGGTGCAGGCGATGTAGACGGCGTGGAAGGCGTCGACGCCCGGGCGGTCGTACGAGGCGAAGATCGCTGCGAGGCCCGCGGTGCCGAGCGCGCCACCGACCTGACGGGAGGTCAGGTTCATGCCGATGCCGGCCGCGAAGCGGTTCGGCGGCAGCGAGGTAGCGGCGATCGAGGAGATCGCGGTGGCCGCGAAGCCGAGGCCGCCGCCGCCCAGGAGACCGGACGGCACCCAGGCCGACCAGAACTTGGGCTCGGTGTCGAAGAAGAAGCTGCTGGCCTGCATCGCGGTGCAGCCGGCGAACATCAGCAGACCGAGGATCACCAGCCAGCGGTGCTTGGTGCCGTCACTGATCCGGCCGGCCACGGTGGAGGTGACCATCGAGGCGAAGGCGCCGACGCTCAGCGCGCCCGCGGCCTGCATGATGCTCCAGTGCCAGACCTGGGTGGCCCAGAGCGGTCCGGCCAGCAGCCAGGCGAACATCGAGACGCCGAAGATCGAGGCGACCACGTTGGTCCGGGCGAAGCGGGTGCTCTTCCACAGGCCGGTGTCGATGGCCGGGGCCTCGTGCTTCTGCGAGCGCAGCAGCGCGACCAGGCAGAGCGCGAGGCCGCAGATCAGCAGGCCGAGGGTGCGGGCGTCGGTCCAGCCCCAGTTCTCGCCCTCGGTCAGGGCGGCGACCACGAAGCCGATGCCGACCGCGAGGGAGACCGTGCCGATCAGGTCGGGGAGCTTGCTGCCGGCCGGCGGCAGGTGCTTGGGCAGGCCGCGCAGGCCGCCGAGCAGGAGCAGCAGGCCGATGGGGCCGTTGATGTAGAACACCGAGCGCCAGCTCAGGTGGTCGACCAGCAGACCGCCGATGACCGGGCCGATCACCGCGGAGAAGCCGGACGCCGCCGACCAGGCGCCGATCGCCTTCATCAGCTGGGGCAGCGGGGTGGCCGCCATGATCAGGCCGAGCGCGGCGGGGATCATGCCGGCGGCCATCGCGCCCTGCACGAAGCGGCCGATGATCAGGGTGGCGGCGTTGGGCGCGGCACCGCAGACCAGCGAGGCGATGGTGAAGCCGACGAGGGAGCCGAGGAAGACCTTGGCGCGGCCGACGGTGTCGGCGAGTCGGCCGACCGGAGTGAGCAGGGCCGCGAACATGACGGCGTATCCGCTGACGACCCAGGTCAGGTTGGCCATCGTGGTGCTCGGGTAGGCCTTGATGATCTCCGGGAACGCGATGTTCACCACCGAGAGATCCAGGAAGGCCATGAACGAGGCGCCTGAGCAGAGGAGCAGGACCAGGCCGGGGTTGACCGCGGCCTGACCCCCCGTCCGCTGAGAAGAGTCCGACATTGCGGATCTACCTTCCTAAGGGCAGGGCGGAGCCCTTGCCGGGGATGGAATGACGCGTGCTGAATCCGGGCCCGCCAGGTAGGATAGGCAGGGTCCTGACGTTTCAAAGACTGCAGGAACGTAAGGTTCCTGTCAATCCGGTTCTCGGTGAGGTGGCCATGGGGAACGCTGTATCCGGGGCGGAAGAGGCTCACCTTTGCCTGAGCTTCCTGGTCCGGCAGGCGTGGTTGAGCATGCGCTCGACGGTCGAGGAGGTGCTCGTCGAGCACCGGCTCTCGGTGCCGCAGTACGCGGCACTGCTGGTACTGGAGGAACAGCCGGGCGTGTCGCTGTCCGATCTGGCGCGCACGGTCGCCTCCACTCGCCAGTCGGCCACCGAGCTGATCGCCGGCATGGAGCGGGACGGACTGGTCGAGCGCCGCAAGCACCCGACCAACGGCCGGACCCACCAGGTGTTCCTGACCGAGCAGGGGCGCACCCTGCTGGAGGTCGCGCGGCCCGCCGTCTGGGCGTGCGAGCGCGGGCTGGAGCAGGGGATGACGGAGGGTCAGCAGGAGGCCGCCCGCACCTGGTTGGCGCACATGGTGGAGGCCGGCAACAGCTGACCCGACCCGCCGGGCGTGATCGCGCCCGGTACGAAGAGCCCGTCCGAGGCCCGGCGGCCGGCCCCCCATCGGGGCCCCGCGGTGGCGGAGGGCGGGCTCGAAGTGTTCCGGGGCCGCGCCGCTGACCTCGGCCGTCCCCGCGGACCCCGGGCCCCGGGTCCGCCCGCCGCCTCCGCCCGCCGCCTCCGCGCGGCCGGCCCGCGCGCCGCCGGCCGCGGATCGCGGGGGCCGCTCCCCACCGGCGTCCGGGGCCCCAACTTTGCCGCTCGGGTGGTTGGGCCATCTTGCCTCGCCCGGGGGTGGGAACTGCGCAGGTGAAAGCATGTTCGATGATCCCCAAGCTTGGGTGGGGCAATAGTTTGCTATTGACTGCTAGTTGTCACCCCAGTAGGTTTCTGCTGCGGCACTTGAACAGTTCATGGAGAAATTCGGGGGAGTTTTCCAAATGCGCGTTCTGGATTGGGCCGATAATCCCTCGGCCGACCGTGGTATCCACTTCTTTCAGAATGACCAGGGCTGGATTTTCCGGCCGTACTCCGAGCTGGCCGGACAGGCCGCCGCAGTGGCGGCCCTCCTCATCGAAGAGGGCGCCGCGCCGGGTGACGTGGTGTCGCTGCTGATCAGCGAGGTGGAGGATTTCGTCCCCGCCTTCCTCGGTGTGATGATGGCGGGGCTGACGCCCTCGCCGATCGCCTCACCGGTCACCTTCCAGGGTGTCGGGCAGTACGCCGTGCACGTCGCCGAGTTGGTCAAGACGGCCGGATCGGCGCTGCTGCTGGCCGATGCGGACCTCGTCGAGGTCGCCGCGCAGGCGGCGCTCGCCGCCGGCCGCGGCCGGGCGGTGGCACTGCCGCCGCTCGCCTCGCTGCCCGCGGCCGAGGTGCTGCGCCGGGCCGAGCCGGAGCTCGCGCTCCTGCAGTTCACCTCCGGTTCCAGCGGCGTTCCGAAGGGCGTGAAAGTCTCGCCGGAGAACCTCGCGGAAAACGTCGCGGCGATTCACGGCTGGCTCGGGATCACTCCGGAGGACTCTGTTTCCTCCTGGTTGCCGATGTATCACGACATGGGTCTCGTCGGAACATTCCTCGGCTCCGTGGTGGCCCAGATCGACCTCTGGCTGCTGACTCCGCTGGAATTCATCCGCTCGCCGCTGCGCTGGCTCGAAACGCACGGTTCATACGGCGCAACAGTCACCACGGCGCCCAACTTTGGCTACGCCTACACGGCCCGGCGGGTCCGTCCGGAGCAGCTGTCCGGAATGGACTTCTCCCGGTGGCGGGTCGCCATGAACGGAGCGGAACGAATTGTTCCGCGGGCGGCCGCCGACTTCGCCGCACTGCTCGGTCCGCAGGGGTTCCGCCCCGAGGTCTTCGCGCCCTGCTACGGCCTGGCCGAGTCCACGCTCGCCGTCACCGGGGTCCGTCCCGGTAGCGGCGCCCGCGCCGTCCGCCTCACCGGCGGCCTGCGCATCGGCGCCCCGGTCACCGTCACCGAGCAGGGCGTCCTCGGCACCGCACTGGAGGAGGACGGGCCCGCCTGGCTCACCAGTTGCGGCGCCCCGGTGCCCGGTGCCACCGTCGAGATCGTCGACGAGGACGGCGGCGCGCTACCCGACGGCGCGTTCGGCGAGATCCGGGTCCGCGGTGCCTCGGTGGCCCTCGGCTACCAGTCGCTGCAGACCGGGGCCTCCGCCAACTTCACGGCGGACGGCCTGCGCACCGGTGACTCCGGCTTCCTGCTCGACGGCGAGCTGTACGTGGTCGGCCGGGTCGGCGACAGCCTCAAGGTCCGCGGCCGCAAGGTGCACGCCGAGGACGTCGAGGCCGCCCTCACCGCCGTGCCCGGCATCCCGGTCGGCCGCTGCGCGGTCGCCCTCGGCGCCGGCGAGGACTCGCTCCACGCCGTCGTCCTGATCGAAGCGGCCGGCGACCAGTGGCTGGAGCCCGCCACCGCCGTCCTGCGCTCGGCCACCGACGAGACCGTCAAGGCCACCGTCCTCCGGGTGCAGCGCGGTGGCATCCCGCGCACCTCCAGCGGCAAGCCGCGTCGGCGGCTGATCTGGCGCCAGTACCAGGACGGCGAGCTCGTCGGCGACCTGCTGCACGGCGAACTCCCCACGGCCGTCGCCTGATTCCCCGCGCCGTCGAGGCGCGTTCCACACGCCACGCGTGCTTTCACCGCCCCTTTGCCCGTCACACCACTCCGTGAGTAATGACCCAGAGAGGCCATCATGTCCGTTCTGACCCTGGGCGATGCCGGTTTCGTCCCGGACATCACCGACGAGGCTCCCGAAGAGACCCCTGCCGAGCGCAGCGGCCGCCTCGCCACCTCCGCCGACCTGTACCGCCGCTGGGAGCGCCAGCAGTGGAGCGTCGCCGAGGTCGCCCCGCGCCGCGACGCCGAGACCTGGCGCGCCCTGCGGCCCTTCTCGAAGGAGCAGCTCCTCGGCTCGCTCGCCGAACTGGAGGTCGGCGAGGTCTGCGTCACCCAGACCCTCGGCTCGCTCACCGACCACCCGCAGACCGAGGACGACCGCATCTACCTGTGCACCCAGATGGCCGACGAGGCCCGGCACGTGCGGTTCTTCCAGACCTACATCCAGGACGCCTGCGGCGTGCCGCTGCACGAGCAGGAAGGCCGCGAGCTGGAGGCCGCCGCCGACTACGCCAACGTCTTCGCCCCCGAACTCACCAAGGTCACCGGCGAGGTGCGGACCGACGGCTCGCCCGAAGCCTGGTACCGCGCGCTGGTCTACTACCACCTGATCACCGAGGGCGTGCTCGCCGCCACGGCGCTGCGCACCACCCGCTTCCTCGCCAAGCGGCTGAACCTCACCGCGCTGGACGAGGGCCTGACCAACGTCACCCGGGACGAGTCCCGGCACGTCTCCTTCGGGCTGCGGGCCGCCACCGACGGCGTCACGGCCGGCTACCGCCAGGTCATCACCGACGCCCACTTCGAGGCCGTCGACATGGCCGCCTGGGTGCTGATCGGCCCGGCCCGGCACAATCCGGCGCCGGCCATCCCGGTCGCGCTGCAGGGCCGCGCCGCCCAGCTCCAGGGCAGCGTCGACATCGGCCGCGAGCGGCTGCTCAAGCAGCTGCGGATCATCGGCCTGCCCGAGCTGACCGAGCGGGCCGACCAGGCCTGGACCGCCGGCATCGACAAGGCGCTCGACGCCTACCAGGAGCGCTGGGACGCGCCGCACCCGATCCGGGCCGCCGCCAGCGCCTGACCACCCGTCAACCCTTCGCAACCCGGAAGAGAGTGCCAAACATCATGAGCGAGACCATCGGCGCACAGGTCCGCAAGCTCGTCGGAGAGATGAGCCCGCTCGGCGCCCGGACCGCGCAGTCCGACGACCGGCTGGTCGAGGACCTCGGCTACGACTCCCTCGCCGTCATCGAGCTGTCCCTGCAGCTGGAGGCCACCTTCGCCCTGCAGCCCATGGCCCAGGGCACGGCCGTCGACATCACCACCGTCGGCGGCATCGAGCGCCTGGTCGAGGAGGCCCTCGGCGCCCCCGCCGACGCCGCCTGACCCACTGCCGCGCGTCCCCGGTGCCCGCAGAGCCGAAGGAACTCCAAGGAAGGGGAGTCGACATGACGAATGACCGTTCGATCGAGGAAGCGGACCCGTACTGCCTGAGCGACGAGGCCGCCGGCAGACTGCTCTCGGGCACCGGATGGCGACGCTTCGCCGTGATGGGCGACAGCTTCGCGGCGGGCGTCGGCGGCCCCTGCGCCGGCTACGCGGACGTCTCCTGGCCCGAGCGGGTCGCCACCGCGCTGCGCGGCGGCGCGCCCGACCTCGCCTACCTCAACACCGGCGTGGTCGGGCTGCGCACCCGCGAGGTCCGCGAGACCCAGCTGGAACGGGTCCTGGAGTTCCGCCCCGACCTGGTCAACGTCGCCGCCGGCGGCAACGACCTGTTCTCCCCGTCCCCCGACCTGGACGCGGCCGAGGAGAACCTGGAGGCCGTCTACGCCGCCCTCACCGGGCAGGGCGCGCACGTCTTCGCCTTCACGGTGTGCGACGTCTTCGAGGCGTTCCCCGAGTTCGCCGAGCTCCGGCTCCTGGTGTCCCGGCTCAACGACCGGATCCGCGCCGTGGCCGCCCGGCACGGCGCCACCCTGGTCGAGATGTGGGACCACCCGGTGCGCACCTCGCCCACCCTGATGAGCGCCGACGGCATGCACTTCTCCATGGAGGGCCACGC
Organism: Kitasatospora saccharophila; assembly: GCF_039529925.1. Classification (NCBI taxonomy): domain Bacteria; kingdom Bacillati; phylum Actinomycetota; class Actinomycetes; order Kitasatosporales; family Streptomycetaceae; genus Kitasatospora; species Kitasatospora saccharophila. The sequence continues at coordinate 23,534 of NZ_BAAANS010000057.1, forward strand.
CGTGCTGGCCGGCGAGATCATCCGCGCCCTGGCCGAGTCCCGGCAGCCCGTCACCGCGGGGAGGCCGGCATGACCACCGCCGACTACGTGGTCGTCGGCGCCGGTTCGGCCGGCTGCGTGCTGGCCGACCGGCTCAGCGCCGACGGGTCCACCGTGGTGCTGATCGAGGCCGGCGGGCCCGACCGGGCCGCCGAGATCAGCATCCCGGCCGCGTTCCCCAAGCTGTTCGGCAGCGCCTTCGACTGGGCGTACAGCACCACCGAACAGCCCGGCCTCGACGGCCGCCGGATCTTCTTCCCGCGCGGCCGCACCCTCGGCGGGTCCTCCTCGCTGAACGCCCAGATCTGGACCCGCGGCCACCGCGCCGACTTCGACGGCTGGGCCGCCGCGGGGGCCACCGGCTGGGGCTGGGACCGCGTCCTGCCCTACTACCAGCGGGCCGAGGGCCGGGTCGGCGAGAGCGGCCGGGACGGCTACGGCACCGAGGGGCCGATCCCCGTCGACGACCTGCGCGACCCCAGCCCGGCCACCGCCGCCTTCCTCGCCGCCTGCGCCGGGGCCGGGTACCCGGCGGTCGGCGACGGCGAGACCAGCGCCCGCCCGGGCGTCGGACCGGTCCGGGTCACCCAGCGCAACGGCCGCCGCTGGAGCGCCGCCGACGCCTACCTGCGCCCCGCGCAGCAGCGCCCGCAGCTCACCGTGGTCACCGGCGCCCTGGTGCGCCGGGTGCTGCTGGAGGGCCGCCGGGCGGTCGGCGTCGAGGTCAGCGGCCCCGACGGCGTCCAGCAGATCACCGCCCGCCGCGAGGTGGTGCTCAGCGCCGGCGCCGTCGGCAGCCCCCAGCTGCTGCAGCTGTCCGGCATCGGCGACCCGGCCGAGCTCGACCGGCTCGGCATCCCGGTCGAGGTCGCGCTGCCCGCCGTCGGGAAGAACCTCAGCGACCACCTGTACGTGCCGCTCGCCATGAGCGCCCGCCAGGAGATCTCGCCGGGGCTGGACCAGCACGCCGAACAGGCCCTGGAGTACTTCCGGCACCGCCGCGGCCCGCTGAGCTCCAACCTCGCCGAGGCCCTGGTCTTCCTCGCCACCGAGGAAGGGCTGCCCGGACCGGACGTCGAACTCGTCTGGATGCTGGTGCCGTTCCTCGACAGCGGCCGCGGCGAGGCGCAGAACGGCGTCACCCTCGGCGTCGTGCTGCTGCAGCCGGAGGGCCGCGGCAGCGTCCGGCTGCAGTCCGCGGACCCGGCCGTCGCGCCGCTGATCGACCCGGGCTTCCTCGCCGACGCCGACGGCCGCGACCTCGCCACCACCATCGCCGGCGTCAAGGCCGCCCGGCAGCTGCTCGCCCGGCCCGAACTCGACCACGTGGTCGGCCAGCCGCTGCTGGCGGGCCTGCACGAGGCCGATGACCGGGGCCTGGCCGAGCTGGTCCGCCGGCACGCCGAAACCCTCTACCACCCGGTGGGCAGCTGCCGGATGGGTGCGGACGAAACGTCCGTGGTCGACCCGGAACTCCGGGTGCGTGGTACCACCGGCCTCCGGGTCGTCGATGCCTCCGTCATGCCGGTGGTACCACGCGGCCACACCCACGCGCCCACCGTGATGCTCGCCGAGCGGGCCGCCGACCTGATCCGCGGCCTGCCCGAGCCGCCGGCCGTTCGGGGCCGCGCCCTGGCCGGTCGCGCCTGACCACCCACTCCCAGACCGAAGGAAGGCCATGACCGCCAACGCCACCCTGCTCCAGCAGACCCTCACCGCGCTGCTGGACGACGCCGAGCTGACCGCCATCCTCAAGGAGCGCGGCCTGTCCCTGCTGTTCGTCCAGCGCGACCCGGAGACCGTCGCGCTGCTCTCCGGCGACGGTGTCACCTTCGACGAGTTCCCGCAGGACGGCGCCACCCTGCGCTTCGAGCTCAGCGGCGACACCCTCCACAAGCTGCTCACCGGGCAGCTGAGCCTGCCGCGCGCCGCCGCCGCCCGACTGCTGACCGTCAAGGGCCCGGTCACCCGACTCCGCCAGCTCGGCGACGTGCTGCCCCGGGTCGGCGCCGCGTACGCCGCAGTCGCCCGCCAGGCGGCCTGACCGACCCCCTTCTTCGAACACTGACGATTGCGAGTGCTTTCCGTGACCACCGCCTTCGAGCTCAAGAACCCGGCAACCCTTTCCGATCTCGGCGCCCTCAGCGCCGCCGCGATGCCCTCGTTCTTCCAGCTCCCGCCCGACGTCGAGCAACTGCGCGACGAGGCACGCGAGTTCGCCGAGACCGTGGTCAAGCCGCGGCGCCTGGCCAATGACCTCGCCCCGCACGACGAATTCGACTGGGAGATCGTCCGCAAGGGCCACGAGCTGGGCCTGCTGCGGCTCACCATCCCGAAGGAGCTCGGCGGCCGCGGCGTCGGCACGCTCGGCGTCGCCGTCGTGCTGGAGGAGCTGGCCGCGGTCTGCGCCTCCACCGCGCTGATCTTCGGCGCCTCGCTGCTCGGCCAGACCAGCGTGCTGACCTCCGGCGACCCGCACCTGCAGGCCCGCTTCCTGCCCCAGTTCCTCGGTGACGAGCCGGTGCTGGCCTGCAACGCGATCACCGAGGAGGTGGCCGGCTGCGACCTGCTCATCCCGGACAACTCCCCGGTCGCCCAGGAGGTGATGACCGCCCGCCGGGACGGCGACGAGTACGTCCTCAACGGCATCAAGCGGTTCATCACCAACGGCAAGGTCGCCGAGTGGGCCACCGTCTTCGCCAACCTGGAGGGCCACCCGGGCGCCGACGGCCTGACCGCCTTCATCGTGCCGCTGGACACCCCCGGCGTCACCCGCGGCCCGGTCGCCGACAAGATGGGCTACCGCGCCTGCCTCGGCACCACGCTGCTCTTCGAGGACGTCCGGGTGCCGGTCGAGAACATCGCCTTCGGCGAGGGCGGCGGCTGGGGCTTCCTCACCATGCAGTCCAACCAGGCCCGCTCCACCGTCGCCGCCATCTCGGTCGGCGTCGCCCGCGGCGCCTTCGAGATCGCCCACCGCTACGCCGGCGAGCGCGTCCAGGGCGGGCTGCCGCTCTACCAGCACCAGTTCACGGCCCGGAAGCTGGCCGAGATGACCGCCAAGATCGACGCGGCCCGGCTGCTCTACCTGCAGGCCGCCTACCAGGCCGACAACATGCTCCCCGCCCCGACCTACGGCCCCGCCGTCGCGAAGCTGTTCGCCGACCGGATCGCCATCGAGGTCGCCGAGGAGTCGATGTCCATCCTCGGCGCCCGCGGCTACTGCCGGGACTACGACGTCGAGAAGTTCGTCCGCGAGTCCTTCGGCGCGCGGATCTACGAGGGCACCCCCGAGGTGCTCGCCCTGGCCGTCACCAACGCGCTCTACGGCCACCGGGCCTGACCTCCGAGGAGTGACGATGAACGGGACGCAGACCGCGGTTCAAGACCGGTTCGTCGCCGACGTGCGGGCTGTCCACGACCGGATGAACCTGCGCGGCCTCGCCGCCGCAGTCCGTCCCGACGACCTGCTCTACCTGGCCCGCCGCCAGGACGGCCTGGTCGTCCTGGCGGCCCGCCACCAGGGCATCCCGCACCGCTACCTGCTGGGCATCTACGGGTTCCGGCTCGCCCAGTACCTGCGGCTGGGCTTCGCCAGCGAGGAACTCGCCTACCGGCGGGCGCTGTTCACGGAGCCGCACGGCGGGACGGCCGCCAACGAGGTGCACGTCCTCGCCATGGACGAGCGCAGCGGTGCGATCCTGCGCTACGTCTCGCTCGTCGGCGCCCCCGACGGCGCCCCGCAGGACCCGCGGGACGCGGCCCGTCCGCCGTTCCCGTGCGAGCAGGCCCACCGGGTCAACCTGTTCGACCACGTCGAGTTCGACGAGCCGGTCGCCACCAGGGAGATCTGGGAGGTCAAGCGGCTGGTCCACCGCACCCCGCAGGCCGGCGACGACGGCGCCACCAGGCTGCGGGTCACCCTGGAACTGATGCTCGGCTTCTACACCGCACTCGGCCGCATCCGTCCGGCCGTCAAGGTCCTGGTCGGGGACGGCGAGGAGGGCGTGGCCATCCAGCGCACCCTGCGCAGCCTGCGCGAGATCACCGTGCTGGAGGGCACCACCCCCTCGCTGCCCGACGACGACCTGATGTTCCCGCTCTACACCGCGCGCGAGGTGGTCAAGGCGTTCGCCGCCCGCGCCCCACAGGGAGCCGAACTCGACCGGCTCACCGACCGGTTGACCGAGGCACTGGCCCACGAGGACCTGCTGCACGGCTTCCGGTCGATGGTCGGCTCGGTCGGCGGACAACTCAGAAGGGTCGCGATATGACCGAGACGGCAGCTGGCGCCCGCGCCCTCACCGCCGACGACTACTACGCCGAACTCACGGTCCGCAACCGGGGGTTGATCCCCGAGTCGGCGCAACTCGCGCTCGGCAAGGCCCGGGTGCTGATCGCCGGCTGCGGCTCCACCGGCGGCGCCGCGGTCGAACCGCTGGTCCGGCTCGGGGTGCAGGACTTCGTGCTCGCCGAGCCCGGCGAGTACGAGCTCAACAACCTCAACCGCCAGCACGCCCGGCTGGACGACCTCGGCCGGAACAAGGCCGACCGGGCCGCCGGGACGATCCGCGAGGTCAACCCGCACGCCCGGGCCCGGGTGTACGGCACCGGCGTCCAGGACGACAACGTGCGGGAGCTGCTGGACGGCGTGGACGTGGTCATCGACGGCGTCGACGTCACCACGCTGGCCGGCTGGCGCGCCAAGTTCCTGCTGCACCGGGAGGCCGCCCGCCGGGGCGTCCCGGTGGTCTCCGGCTACGACATGTCGGGCACCCAGTTCGTCCGGTACTACGACTACCGGGTCGACCCCGCGCCGCTGGCCGGCCGGGTCACCGAGGAGCACCTCGGCGCCGAGCGGGTCTGGGACCTGCTGCTGCGGATCATCCCCCGCGAGCTGGTCCCCGAGGACCTGGTCCAGGACATCCGGGCCAACGGCGCCGACACCGAGTACAGCATCCCGCAACTCGTCTACACCTCACACCTGTTCGGCGTCCTGGCGGCCCGGTACACGGTGGCGGTGCTGGCCGGCTGGCCGGTGGCCGCCGAAGTCACCGTCGACGTCCACGGGCTCGTCGCGACCGGAACGGCCCCCAAGGAGGAGGAACGATGACCGACCTGATGGAGAAGACCGACCCGCTGGCCCGGCAGACGAAGAAGGCCGCCCAGCTGCTCGTCGCCTCGGCCCGGCACTCCTACGACCCGATGGTCGACATCGACTGGGAGGCCCCCCTGGAGGAGGGCAAGTGGTTCCTGGCCGAGAAGCGCTGCTCGCTGTACGGCACCGAGCTGTGGGACACCCTCAGCCTGGAGCAGAAGATCCTGGTCAGCCGTGAGGAGCTGGCCTCCTCGGTGGCCATGGGCGTGTGGACCGAGCACATCCTGCTGCACCTGGTCTCCCGCTACGTCTACAAGCGCGACGTCTCCACCCCGCAGGTCCAGTTCGCGCTGACCGAGGTGGCCGACGAGGTCCGGCACATGATCATGTTCGCCAAGCTGGTCGAGAAGATCGGCAGCGAGATCTACCCGACGCCGGAGAAGACCCTCAAGAGCGGCCTGGTCCTCAAGACCTTCGCGCCGGTGCCCGCGCTGTGGGCGCTGATCCTGCTCACCGAGGAGTTCTTCGACCGCTTCCAGCGCGAGCAGGCCAACGACGAGACCCTCCAGCCGGTGGTGCGCAGCGTCGCCCGGATCCACGTCGTCGAGGAGGCCCGGCACATCAGCTTCGCCCGCACCGAGCTGGAGCGCTTCGTGCCGACCCTGTCCAGCTTCAAGCTGGACCTGCTGCGCAAGTTCCTGGCGAACGTGGTCAAGAGCATGCGCGAGGGCCGCTACAACCCGCTGATCTACCAGCGGGCCGGCCTGGACCCGAAGGTCGCCATCGCCCAGGCCAAGGCCAGCCCGTACGCCAAGGAGAACGCCGCGTACGGCGCCGAGCGGATCGCCGCGTACTACAAGAAGATCGGCCTGATCGGCGGCTCCTCCGAGAAGGTCTGGCGCGAGGCGGGGTGGATCTCCTGACATGACGGCGCTGACGGTGCACAGTAGTCGTGACGGTCACGACGCGTACGGGGACGATGACGACGCGTACGACGAGGACGCCCACGACGGGGACGCGCACGACGAGGACGGGTACATGGGGGCAGCGGTCCTGGAGATCGACGGGCGCAGCCTGCCGGTCCGGGGCAGGCTGGCGGGCTACTTCCAGCCGCTGGACGGCCGCTACCACTGGTACGGGCGGCTCCAGGCCGACGCCGAGCTGGCCGAGCTGGTCGGCTCGGGCCGCGCGGACGCCGTCCTGCGGACCCCGCACGGGCAGGCCACCGGCACGCTCGGCGACCCGGACCTCTGGCAGCGCTACCGGATCGAGGGCGTCGGTCGGCCGCCGTTCCCCGTCCCGGTGAGCGTCGTGCACCGGATCGACTGAAACCTGCTGCAACGACCCTGGAGCCCGACATGTGTTTCGACCCCGACTCCGCCCCGCCCGTGGAGCACGGTCCCGGCGAGGTCGCCTCGGCCGAGCTGCTCGCCCTGCGTTCCGCCGACGGCACCGAGTTCGCCGCCTTCCGCGCGGTGGGCGAGGCCCCGACCGGCGTCGGCGTGGTGGTCCTCCCCGACGTCCGCGGACTGTACGGCTTCTACCGCGAGCTCGGCCTGCGGTTCGCCGAGCACGGGCACACCGCGCTGGTGGTCGACTACTACGGTCGGACCGCCGGGGTCGACCAGCGCGCGGAGGACTTCCCGTACCAGGAGCACATGCGGCGGCTCACGCCGCGCCAGCTCCACGAGGACCTCAGCGCCGCGATCGCCCACCTCCGCTCGCCGGAGGGCGGCAACTGCCGGGCCGTGTTCACGATCGGCTTCTGCATCGGCGGCCGCCTCGCGGTCCTCGCCTCCATCCGGGACCGCGAGCTGGCCGGCACCATCGGCTACTACTGCTGGCCCGCTCCCGGCCCCGACGGCGCCCCCGGCCCCACCGGCCGCGCCGCGGAGCTCGGGGCCCCGGTGCTCGCCCTGATGGCGGGCGACGACCCGGGGATCCCGCCGCAGCACGTGAAGGAGTTCGAGGAGGCCCTCGCGGCGGCGGGGGTCGACCACGAGGTGGTCACCTACGAAGGCGCGCCGCACAGCTTCTTCGACGTGAAGCAGGGCGACTTCCTCGACGCCTCGGTGGACTCGTGGAACCGCGTGCTGGCCTTCGTCGACCGGGTGGCCGGCCGCTGACGGAGGGACGGGGGGACCGCGCGACCGCTGTGCCGGTCGCGCGGTCCCCCCGTTTCCGGCCCCCGGCCGTCACGCCTTGCGGAGGGTGAACTCCAGGGCGAGGTCCTCGGCGCTGAAGCGCGGGGCGTCGGGGTCGGTGATGGTCAGGCCGATCGTCTCGGCCAGCACCTCGGCGGCGATCAGCGACTGGTGCTCGGTGAGGCCCTCCAGGGTGTCCTGGTCGGTGCTGGCGAGCTGGAGGTGGATCCGGTCGGTGATCTCCAGACCGGAGTTCTTCCGGGCCTCCTGGACCTGCCGGACCGCGTCGCGGGCCACGCCGAGGCGCTTCAGCTCCGGGGTGATCGTCAGGTCGAGGGCGACGGTGGCACCTGACTCGTTGGCGACGGCCCAGCCCTCGCGCGGGGTCTCGGTGATGACCACCTCCTCGGGGGAGAGGGCGACCGTCTCGCCGTTCAGCTCGACCGAGGTGGTGCCGGTGGCGCGCAGCTCGGCGGAGAGCTTCGCGGCGTCGGCGGCGGCCACCGCCTTGGCGACGTCCTGGACGCCCTTGCCGAAACGCTTGCCCAGCGCCCGGAAGTTGGCCTTGGCGGAGGTGTCGACCAGCGAGCCGCCCACCCCGGCGAGGGACTCCAGCTCCAGGACGTTGAGCTCCTCGGAGATCTGCGCCCGCAGGTCGGCGGGGAGCTCCTCCCAGCCCTGGGCGGCGATCAGCGCGCGCAGCAGCGGCTGGCGGTTCTTGACGCCGCTGCCGGCCCGGGTGGCGCGGCCGAGCTCGACCAGGCGGCGCACCAGCGCCACCTGCTTGGCCAGTTCGGGGTCGACCAGGCTCTCGTCGGCGACCGGCCAGCTGCTCAGGTGGACGGAGACCGGGGCGTCCGGGGTGACCGGGACGACCAGGTCCTGCCAGACCCGCTCGGTGATGAACGGGGTGAGCGGGGCCATCAGCCGGGTGACGGTCTCCAGCGCCTCGTGCAGGGTGGCCAGCGCGGCGGCGTCGCCCCGCCAGAAGCGGCGGCGGCCGCGGCGGACGTACCAGTTGGACAGGTCGTCGACGAAGCCGGACAGCAGCTTGCCGGCCCGCTGGGTGTCGTACGCCTCGTAGGCGGCGTCCACCTCGCGCACCAGGGTGTGCAGTTCGGACAGCACCCAGCGGTCGAGCACCGGGCGGTCGGCCGGGGCCGGGTCGTTCGCGGAGGGGGCCCACTCGGCGATCCGGGCGTACACGGCCTGGAAGGAGACGGTGCTCCAGTAGGTGAGGAGGGTCTTGCGGACCACCTCCTGGATGGTGCCGTGGCCGACCCGGCGGGCCGACCAGGGCGAGCCGCCGGCGGCCATGAACCAGCGCACCGCGTCGGCGCCGTGCTCGTCCATCAGCGGGATCGGCTGCAGGATGTTGCCCAGGTGCTTGGACATCTTGCGGCCGTCCTCGGCCAGGATGTGGCCCAGGCAGACGACGTTCTCGTACGAGTTCTTGTCGAACACCAGGGTGCCGACCGCCATCAGCGTGTAGAACCAGCCGCGGGTCTGGTCGATCGCCTCGGAGATGAACTGCGCCGGGTAGCGCCGCTCGAACAGCTCCTTGTTGCGGTACGGGTAGCCGTACTGCGCGAACGGCATCGAGCCCGAGTCGTACCAGGCGTCGATCACCTCGGGCACCCGGACCGCGGTGGTGGAGCACTGCGGGCAGGGGAAGGTGACCTCGTCGATGTACGGGCGGTGCGGGTCCAGGCCGGACTGGTCGGTGCCGGTCAGCTCGGAGAGCTGGGCGAGCGAGCCGACGCAGGTCAGGTGGTCGTCCGCGCAGCGCCAGATCGGCAGCGGGGTGCCCCAGTAGCGGTTGCGGGACAGCGCCCAGTCGATGTTGTTGTTCAGCCAGTCGCCGAAGCGGCCGTGCTTGACCGTCTCCGGGTACCAGTTGGTGGCCTCGTTCTCGCGGATCATCGCGTCCTTGACGGCGGTGGTCCGGATGTACCAGGACGGCTGCGCGTAGTAGAGCAGCGCGGTGTGGCAGCGCCAGCAGTGCGGGTAGCTGTGCTCGTACGGGAGGTGGCGGAACAGCAGGCCGCGGGCCTGCAGGTCGGCGACCAGGGTCTCGTCGGCCTTCTTGAAGAACACCCCGCCGACCAGCGGCACGTCGGGCGCGAAGGTGCCGTCGGTCTCCACCGGGTTGACCACCGGCAGGCCGTAGCGGCGGCAGGTCGCGAGGTCGTCGGCGCCGAACGCGGGCGACTGGTGGACGATGCCGGTGCCGTCCTCGGTGGTGACGTAGTCGGCGGTCAGCACGTAGTGCGCGTCCGGGATCTCTACCAGGTCGAACGGCCGCCGGTAGGCCCAGCGCTCCATCTCGGCGCCGGTGAAGGACTCGCCGGTGGCCTCCCAGCCCTCGCCGAGGGCCTTGGCCAGCAGCGGCTCGGCGACCACCAGGCGCTCGTCGCCGTCGGTGGCGACCACGTAGGTCACCCCGGGGTGGACGGCGGCGGCGGTGTTGGAGACCAGCGTCCACGGGGTGGTGGTCCACACCAGCAGCGCGGCGGTGCCGGCCAGCGGGCCGGAGGTCAGCGGGAAGCGGACGAACACCGAGGGGTCGACCACGGTCTCGTAGCCCTGGGCCAGCTCGTGGTCGGAGAGGCCGGTGCCGCAGCGCGGGCACCAGGGGGCGACCCGGTGGTCCTGGACCAGCAGGCCCTTGTCGAAGATCTGCTGCAGCGACCACCAGACCGACTCGATGTAGGACGGGTCCATGGTGCGGTACGCCTGGTCGAGGTCGACCCAGTAGCCCATCCGCTCGGTCAGCTCGGCGAAGGCGTCGGTGTGCCGGGTCACCGAGTCGCGGCACTTGGCGTTGAACTCGGCGATGCCGTACTTCTCGATGTCCGGCTTGCCGGAGAAGCCCAGCTCCTTCTCCACCGCGAGCTCGACCGGCAGGCCGTGGCAGTCCCAGCCGGCCTTGCGGGCCACGTGGTAGCCCTTCATCGTGCGGTAGCGCGGGAAGACGTCCTTGAAGACCCGGGCCTCGATGTGGTGCGCGCCCGGCATGCCGTTCGCGGTGGGCGGACCCTCGTAGAACACCCACTCGGGGCGGCCCTCGGACTGCTCCAGGCTGCGCTGGAAGACCCGCTCCTCCTGCCAGAACGACAGGATCCGGTGTTCGAGCGCGGGCAGGCTCACCTGCGGGGGAACGGCGTTGTACGTGGGCGACATGGGGCGTCTACCTCCGGCGGATGCGTGGACTGGCTCCGACGGAGGGACGAGACGGCGAGCCGCCCCGCGGTACCACCCTCCTTGACCGCGCGCGCTGCGGCCCTCTCTTTGGGTTTGCGGCCGGTTCTACTGGGCCCCGGAGGGGGCCGTTCTTCCGGCGGCTCCGGGGTGATCTTCCCGCCGCGCACACCCCCGGGCTCACACCGCCCCCGGGTCGCTGCTGGCTGCGTACGTCGGTACTCGTCCCATCTGCGCCTTGCAGGGCCCAGTGTATCGGCCCCCGCAAGCCGTTTCGCGCACCCGCGAGCCGGGGGCCGGGTGGTTAGCCGGGGGCGATCTGGGCACAACCTGTGCAGCGCCGACCCGGCGGCGGCTGCGCGGGTGGGAATCGGGAAGGTGCTTCGGTATGTCCCGTTGTGGGCCGATTCGATGAGGTTTATCGTTCCGGGACCGGCAAGATCGTCGGGAACCGACGCTTCTGATCATTCGTGAATGAGGTCGAAAGCCATGGCTGAGAAGGCGACAGGAACCGTGACCAAGAGGTCGCGCGAGGCCGTGGCCGGCGACCCAGGGGAGGGGACCGTGAGTACTGCGCGGCGAAAGACCGGCACCACCGGACACACCGCGGCGAGCAGCCGCAACCACGTGCCGGCGGGCAGCGGAGCCCGCGGCGGCGCCGAGGCGGTGGACCCGGCCGAGCTGCCGGTCCGCCCCGGGGAGGACCCGTGGACGGCCGAGGAGGTCGCCGAACTGCACGACGAACTGGCCGCCGACATCGTTCGGCTGCGCGCCGAGATCGAAGCCTCCGAGGCCGCCATCGCCGGCCTGATGCGGGACTCCAACGACGGCGCGGGCGACGACCAGGTCGACGCCGGCACCAAGAACATCAACCGGGAGAGCGAGCTCTCGCTCGCCAACAACGCCCGCGACAGCCTCGCCCAGACCGAGCGCGCGCTGGCCCGGCTGGAGGGCACCGGCTTCGGCCTGTGCGAGTCCTGCGGCCAGCCCGTGGGCAAGGCCCGCCTCCAGGCGTTCCCGCGCGCCACCCTCTGCGTCAGCTGCAAGGCCAAGCAGGAACGCCGCTGAGAACGGATGCCGGTCGGCCGGCGCCCGCGGCCCGGGCAATCTCCCGGCCGCGGCGGCCAACGGGGCGGGCGGTGCCGTACCCTCGTCCCCAAGCACGTCGACCGGCATTCCACCCGGCGCATTCCACACGGCAGCGGAGCGGATCATCAGCACGCCAGGTTCCCACCAGACCCAGGACGACGCCGTCCCCACCGCCCGGCCCACCGGGGAGGACGAGCCGGTGAGCCGGTCGGAGTCCGCGCCGGAGCAGCCGGAGCAGCCGGAGCAGCCGGAGGGCGCCGGCGCGACCGCAGCCGAGGGCGCCCGCGTGGTGGTGCGCCGCCGCCGGATCAGCCTGCTGCTGGCCGTCGCGGTGCTCGCCTACCTGATCGACCTCGGCTCCAAGCTGCTGGTGGTCGCCAAGCTGGAGGGCCGCAGCGAGCCGATCGAGGTGATCGGCGACTGGATGACCTTCCAGGTGATCCGCAACGCCGGTGCCGCGTTCGGCATGGGACAGGCCATGACGCTGCTGTTCACCGCGATCGCGGCCGGCGTCATCGTGGTGATCTGGCGGATCGCCCGCCGCCTGTACAGCCTCCCCTGGGCGATCGCGCTGGGCCTGCTGCTCGGCGGCGCGCTCGGCAACCTCACCGACCGGCTGTTCCGCGCCCCCTCGGTGCTGCGCGGGCACGTGGTCGACTTCATCTCGGTCCAGCACTTCGCGGTCTTCAACCTCGCCGACTCGGCGATCGTCTGCGGCGGCATCCTGGTCGTCCTGCTCTCCTTCCGCGGCTCCAACCCGGACGGCACCACGCACGGCGGGCCGGCCCCCAAGGCGGAGCAGAAGGCCGCGGCGGAGACCGGGGAGAGCGGCGAGGGCTGAGCGCTCCGCCTCCCGCAGTCGTACGGGTGCCCGCCGGACTCCAGGTCCGGCGGGCACCCGCGTGTCAGGGGCGCCCCGGCGGGCACAGTGCCGACAAGGACGGGACGGCGGGCCGGGGAGGGCGCGTGGGGTGGGACGGGTTCCTGCTGCTGTGGAGCGGGGCGTGGGGCGCGGTGGCGCTGGTCGGCGCCGCGCGCTCGCTGGCCGGGGTGACGAAGGCGCAGCGGACGGTGCGGCTGGCCGGGCGGATCGAGCGGGTCGGGGAGGTGCGGCACGGCGCCTCGCGGATCGGCGGCATCCCGGTGACCGTCGCCTGGCGGGACCCGGACACCGGCCGGGAGGTCGTCGTCCAGGGGGACGACGGGCGCGGCGAGACGCTCACCGCGGCCTGGGCGGGCCGGGAGATCGGGGTCAGCCACCCCGGGGGCCGGCCCGACGAGCACCGGTTCGCCAACGCCCCCGAGCCGCCCTCGCGCGGGCTGGCGGGCCCGGCCGGCGCGCTGTTCGCCGGGTACGCGGGCCTGGTGGCGCTGGCCGCGATCCGCTGGGCCTGGCCGTGGGCGCTGGTCGGCGGCGCGGGCCCGTGGGCGCTGTCCGGGCTGCTGTACCTGCCGGGGACCGTCCGGGACCGGCGGGGCAAGCGGGCGCGGCTGGCCGCGATGGACGCGGTGCCGGGGCGGATCGTCGCCGTGTTCCGGGACGTCCGGGTCGACGAGGACGACGGCTCGACGATCACCACCCTCACCCCCGTCGTCGCGTTCACCACCCGCGACGGGACCGCCGTCACCGCGCACTGCACCGCGCACCTCGCCGACCCGGGCCGGGCGCGCGGGCGCGAGGTGACGGTGCACCACACGCCGGCGGACCCGGCCGAGTTCACCCTGGACCCGGCGGCGGACCGCCGCTCCTGGGGGTGGGACGTCGCGGTGCACGCCGCCGCCGTGCTGGTGCTGGCGGCGACGGCGGTGGTCGGCGTGGCGCTGCTGGGGTGATGCTCAGGCGGTGAGCAGCCGGGTGGCCTCCTCGGCCAGCTCCGGGCCGAGTCGGCCCCAGCCGTCCTTGTAGCCGTAGACCGCGGCCAGTGTGCGGGCCTCGTAGTCGCCGTTCAGCACCTCGATGTCGTCCGGGGTGATCAGCGCGGGGTGGGCGACGCCGACGGCCGAGGAGACCTTGAGCAGCTCCCGGCGCAGGGTGCGCAGGTAGTGCGCGGCCCGGGTGGCCTTCGAGGCCGGGTCGACGCCGCGGGCCAGCCACGGGTTCTGGGTGGCGATGCCGGTCGGGCAGCGGTCGGTGTGGCACTTCTGGGCCTGGATGCAGCCGATCGACAGCATCGCCTCGCGGGCCACGTTGACCATGTCGGCGCCCAGCGCGAAGGCCACCGCGGCGTTCTCGGGCAGGCCGAGCTTGCCGGAGCCGATGAAGGTCAGCCGGTCGGTCAGGCCCACCTCGGCGAAGGTGCCGTAGACCCGGGAGAAGCCCATCCGGAACGGCAGCGACACCGAGTCGGCGAACATCCGCGGCGCCGCGCCGGTGCCGCCCTCGCCGCCGTCGACGGTCACGAAGTCCACGCCGCGGTCGCCGCGGGCCATCATCGAGGCGAGCTCCCGCCAGAAGCCCAGTTCGCCCACCGCGCTCTTGATCCCGACCGGCAGGCCGGTCTCGGCGGCCAGCAGCTCGACGAAGTCCAGCATCGAGTCGGTGTCGCCGAAGGCGCTGTGCCGGGACGGCGAGGCGCAGTCCTTCCCGGCCGGGATACCGCGGATCTCCGCGATCTCCGGGGTGACCTTCGCGCCCGGCAGCATGCCGCCCAGGCCCGGCTTGGCGCCCTGGGAGAGCTTGATCTCGATCGCCCGGACCGGGGCGGAGGCCACCACCTCCCGGAGCCTGGCCAGGTCGAAGTTCCCGTGCTCGTCGCGGCACCCGAAGTAGGAGGTGCCCAGCTGCAGCACCAGGTCGCCGCCGCCCTCGCGGTGGTACGGGGACAGGCCGCCCTCGCCGGTGTTGTGCAGCGCCCCGGCCTGCGCGGCGCCCTCGTTCAGGGCGGCGATCGCGGCGCCGGAGAGCGAGCCGAAGCTCATCGCGGAGACGTTGACCACGCTGCCCGGCCGGAACGCCCGCGCGCGCCCGCGCGGGCCGCCCAGCACCTTCGCCGAGGGCAGCGGGGCGGCCGGGTCGTGCAGGTCGGGCAGCGGGCCGGCGAAGGTGCGCTGCTTCAGGTAGGCGTGGCCCTGGACGTGCGCGACGTCGACCTCGGTGCCGAAGCCGAAGTAGTTGTTCTCCTCCTTGGCGGAGGCGTAGATCCAGCTGCGCTGGTCCCGGCTGAACGGGCGCTCCTCCTCGTTGGAGGTCACGATGTACTGCCGCAGCTCCGGGCCGATCCGCTCCAGCAGGTAGCGGGCGTGCCCGGCCACCGGGAAGTTGCGCAGCAGCGCGTGCCGCTTCTGCAGCAGGTCGCGGGCCGCGAGCGCGGCCACCGCGGCCGCGGCGGCGGTGCCTATCGTGCGGGCCTTCATGGGTCCGTCCCCCCTCGCTGCGGCCCCGTCGCCGTCGACCGGGCCGTCTGTGGTGGTGCGGCTCCGATGCTAGGCGGTGCCCGCGGCGGCCCGGGGACGGGGTGCGGGCGGGCCCCGGGGCGGGGCGCGCGGGCTTCCGGACGGGGTGCGGACGGTGGCCGGGGCGGGCCCCGGTGGGGCGGGGGGCCGGTGCGGGTCGGGCATACTCGGGTGGGTGAGTATCGCAGCGCAGACCCGTAGCCTCCCCGTACCCGACGGCCTGGAGGGCGAGCGGCTGGACGCCGCCCTGGCCCGGATGTTCGGGTTCTCCCGCACCAAGGCCGCCGAACTCGCCGCCGAGGGCAAGGTCTCCCTGGACGGCGCGGTCGCCGGGAAGTCGGACCGGGTCACCGCCGGCTCCTGGCTGGAGGTCGAGATCCCGGCCCCCGCGGCGCCGGTGCAGGTCGTCGCCGAGGCGGTCGAGGGCATGCGGATCATCCACGACGACGACCACGTCGTCGTCATCGACAAGCCGGTCGGCGTGGCCGCGCACCCCAGCCCCGGCTGGACCGGCCCGACCGTGATCGGCGGTCTGGCCGCCGCCGGGTACCGGATCTCCACCTCCGGCGCGGCCGAGCGCCAGGGCGTCGTGCACCGGCTGGACGTCGGCACCTCCGGGATCATGGTGGTCGCCAAGTCCGAGCGGGCCTACACCGACCTGAAGCGGCAGTTCCACGACCGGGTCACCGAGAAGAAGTACAACGCGCTGGTCCAGGGCCACCCCGACCCGCTGTCCGGCACCGTGGACGCGCCGATCGGCCGCCACCCCAGCAGCGACTGGAAGTGGGCCGTCACCCGCGACGGCAAGCCCTCCGTCACGCACTACGACCTGATCGAGGCGTACCGGGCCGCGTCCCTGCTCGACATCAAGCTGGAGACCGGCCGCACCCACCAGATCCGGGTGCACATGTCCGCGCTGCGGCACCCCTGCGTCGGCGACCTCACCTACGGCGCCGACCCGACGCTGGCCAAGCGGCTGGGCCTGACCCGGCAGTGGCTGCACGCCGTCTCGCTCGGCTTCGAGCACCCGGAGGACGGGCGCTGGGTGGAGTTCACCTCCGCCTACCCCGAGGACCTGCAGCACGCACTGGACGTCATCGCGAAGGAGAGCTGAGATGGGGGCTTCGATCCGGGTGGTCGAAGGGGACGCGGACATGGCGCTGGCGCGCGGCGTCCGGCACGAGGTGTTCGTGGTCGAGCAGCACGTGCCGCCGGAGCTGGAGTACGACGAGTACGACGAGACCTCCGCGCACCTGCTGGCCGTCGGGCCGGACGGGGCGGCGCTGGGCACCGCCCGGCTGATCTCCGGCGCCGAGGCGCTGGCGATGACCGGCGGCACCGAGGGCCGGGTGCTGCTCGGCCGGCTCGCCGTGGTCGCCGCCGCCCGCGGGACCGGTCTCGGCGCGCGACTGGTGCGCGCCGTCGAGGAGTTGGGCCGCGAGCGGGGCGCCCGCGAGGTGGAGCTGCACGCGCAGGTGCAGGCGCTCGGCTTCTACGAGCGGCTCGGGTACGCGGCCGAGGGGCCGGTGTACGACGACGCCGGGATCCCGCACCGGACGATGACGCGGGTGCTGTAGCGGCAGGACGGCCCTGCCGCGCGCTCAGTCGGTGCGCACGCGCGGCAGGGACTCCGGGTGGTGGTCGCGCAGGTACGCCAACAGGTGCTCGCGGGCGGCGAGTTTGAGGGCGGCGGTGGCGTCCGGGTCGCGGGCGGTCATCGCGGCGCGGACCACCACGGTGGACGGGGTGGTGTCGGAGACGGTGAGGGACCAGTCCCGGCCGTCCCAGAGGCCGCTGCCGGCGAGGTAGCGCCCCAGCTCGGCGCGGAGCGCGTCGACCGGGGTGCGGTGGTCGAGGTGCAGCAGCAGCCAGCCGAGCAGGCCGGGGTCGCGGCGGGTCCAGTTCTCGTACGGCTTGGAGACGAAGTAGGAGACCGGGACGACCAGCCGGCGCTCGTCCCACAGGCGCAGCACCAGGTAGGAGAGGGTGATCTCCTCGACGGTGCCCTGCTGGCCGTCCAGCACGACGGTGTCGCCGATCCGCACGGTGTCGCTGAAGGCGATCTGCAGCCCGGCGAAGAAGTTGCCCAGGGCGGACTGGGCGGCGATGCCCGCGACGATGCCGATGATGCCCGCGGAGGCGAGCAGGCTGGCGCCGACGGTGCGCATCGCGTCGAAGGTCAGCAGCAGCGCGCCGCCGGTGACCACCCAGACCACGGCGGAGCCGACCCGGCGGACCAGGCCGAGCTGGGTGCGCACCCGCCGCACCCGGGAGGCGTCCTCGGTGACCGTCTCGTAGCGGCTGAAGGCGGCCTCGATGACGGCGGCCAGCACCCGGACGGTCAGCCAGCCGAGCGAGCCGATCAGCACCAGCAGCACGCCGTGCCGGACCGCGTCGTCGTCGCTGTGGAAGATCCGGCGCACCGGCTGGGCGGCCAGCAGCAGCGCGGACAGCAGCACCAGTTGGAGCGGGACGCGGCAGCGGCGCAGCTGCGCCCAGACCGGGGCGTCGGGGTGGCGGTCGGCGAGGCGCTGGAGGACCTGGTCGACCAGCCAGCCGGCGAACAGGGTGGCGAAGACGGCGGTGAGCAGGCTGGCGAGCGGCCAGAACACGGGTCACCTCGGTGGCGTCCGGTGGTGGGGGATTCGCACCCTACCGTGGGGGATCGCACCGGTTCGGGAACCCGCGCGGGGGGCGGGGCGTTGCGCGGGTGCGGTCCGGGGCGGCCTGACGGCTTCCTTACCGGCCGCCCGGTTAGGATCACCTGCCATGGGCTTCGGTGGGGCGTGGCGCGGGTGGTGGACCAGGCGCAGGGCGGTGCTGGCCGGCGCGGTGGCGGCCGCGCTGCTGGTCGGCGGCGGATCGGTCGCGCTGGCCGGGCAGCCGGAGGCGGTGCACCGCGAGGACCGCTTCCTGGAGATGCCCGAGGTCGCGGGCAGCGCCGACAGCGTCCGGATCGACACCTCGTTCTTCACCGCGGGCGGCTCCGGGCGCCGCCCGGCGGTGCTGCTGGCCCACGGCTTCGGCGGGTCGAAGGACGAACTGCGCCCGCGCGCCGAGGAGTTGGCCCGGCAGGGGTACGCGGTGCTGACCTGGTCGGCGCGCGGCTTCGGGAAGTCCACCGGGCAGATCGGCCTGAACCAGCCCGAGCGCGAGGTCGCGGACGTCTCCCGGCTGCTGGACTGGCTGGCGCAGCGCCCCGAGGTGCAGCTCGACGCCCCCGGCGACCCGAAGGTCGGCGTCACCGGCGCCTCGTACGGCGGGGCGGTGTCGCTGCTGGCCGCCGGGTACGACGGCCGGATCGACGCGATCGCCCCGCAGATCACCTGGTTCGACCTGGCGGACGCGCTGTTCCCGCAGGCCGTGCGGGGGAGTTCGGCCGCCGACGGGGTGTTCAAGAAGCTGTGGGCCGGGATCTTCTTCACCACCGGCTCCTCCTCCGGCCTGTCCGCGGGGCTGGCCGCCGGCTCCTCCACGGGTGCGGGCGCGGACTCCGGGGACGGCCCGGTGGGCTGCGGGCGGTTCCGGGCGGAGCTGTGCGAGATGTACGACCGGGTCGCGGCGGCCGGGCGGCCGGACGCGGACGCGGTGAAACTGCTGGAGCACTCCAGCCCCTCCGCCGTCGCGGACCGGATCAAGGTGCCGACGCTCGTCGTCCAGGGCCAGCAGGACTCGCTGTTCCCGCTCGACCAGGGCGACCGGATCGCCGCGGCCGTCGCCGCGAACGGCGCGCCCGTCGCGGTCGACTGGTTCGGCGCCGGCCACGACGGCGGCCAGGAGACCAGCACCCGCGCGGACGCCCGGATCACCGCCTGGTTCGACCACTACCTCAAGGGCGACGGCACCGGCACCGGCCCCGCGTTCCGGGTCACCCGCACCGGCGGCGTCGACTCCACCGGCTTCCAGGCGGTGCTGCGCGGCGCGGACGCCGACGCCTACCCCGGCCTGGACGGCACGGCGCGGCGCGAGGTCGCCCTGACCGGCCGCGAGCAGCGGATCGCCAACCCGCCCGGCGGGTCGCCGCCGAACATCTCGACGCTGCCCGGCATTGGCGCGCTCTCCCAGCTGTCCACGCTCGGCGCCGGCCTGTCCATCGACTTCCCCGGCCAGTACGCCTCCTTCGACTCGGCGCCGCTGACCGCCTCCCTGGACCTGACCGGCGCCTCCGCCGTGTCGGTGCGGGTCGCCGCGGACACCCCCGAGGCCGTGCTGTTCGCCAAGCTGTACGACGTCGCCCCCGACGGCAAGCAGACCCTGCCGCAGCAGCTCGTCGCGCCGCTGCGGGTGACCGGCGCGGACGCGCCCGGCGGCCGGACGGTGCGGATCGCGCTGCCCGCCGTGGAGCACCAGTTCCCGGCCGGGCACCGGCTGCGCCTGGTGCTCGCCAGCACCGACCTGGCGTACGCCTCGCCCGCGCAGCCCGCCACGTACACCGTCGCCGCCGACGGGCCGCTGACCGTGCCCACGGTGCCCGGACTGCGCACCGAGTCCGCGCCGGTGCCGGACCGGACCTGGGTGCTGCCGCTGGTCGCGCTGGCCGCCGCCGCACTGCTGGTGTTCGCCCGGCGGCGGCGGGACGCCGCCCCCGCGCCGGACCCGGAGCTGGCGGACGTGCCGCTGGTGATCACCGGACTGTCGAAGAAGTACAAGGGCTCGACCGACCGGTACGCGGTGCGCGAGCTGTCGTTCCGGGTCGAGCGCGGGCAGGTGCTCGGGCTGCTCGGCCCCAACGGCGCCGGCAAGACCACCACGCTGCGGATGCTGATGGGCCTGATCCGCCCCGACGCGGGCGGGATCCGGGTCTTCGGCCAGGCGATCCGGCCGGGCGCGCCGGTGCTCTCCCGGGTCGGCGCGTTCGTCGAGGGCGCGGGCTTCCTGCCGCACCTGTCCGGCCGGGCCAACCTGGAGTCGTACTGGGCCGCCACCGGGCGCCCCGTCGAGGACGCGCACTTCGCCGAGGCACTGGAGATCGCCGGCCTCGGCGAGGCCCTCGAACGCGCCGTCCGCACCTACTCGCAGGGCATGCGGCAGCGCCTGGCCATCGCCCAGGCCATGCTCGGCCTGCCCGACCTGCTGATCCTGGACGAACCCACCAACGGGCTCGACCCGCCGCAGATCCGCGAGATGCGGGAGGTGATGGTCCGGTACGCCGCCGCCGGGCGCACCGTCATCGTCTCCAGCCACCTGCTCGCCGAGGTCGAGCAGTCCTGCACCCACCTGGTGGTGATGGAACGCGGACAGCTGGTGGTCGCCGGGCCCACCACGGAGATCACCGGCGCGGGCGAACAGCTGCTGGTCTCCGTCGAGGACGGCTTCGAGGGCGCCGACGCGGTCGCCGGGAAACTGGCCGGACTGGCCGGCATCGCCTCCGCCGAGGCGGTGGACGCCGGACTGCTGGTGCGCCTGGACGGCCTGCCCGCGAGCCGGCTGACCGCCGAACTGGTGCGCCTGGGCGTGCCGGTGACCGGCATCGGCCCGCAGCGCCGACTGGAGGACGCCTTCCTGTCCCTGATCCGAGGAGCGGCATGAGCGGCACGAGCGGCACGAGCGGGACCGCGATCGGCCCGGCGGGCGAGAGCGCCGCACCCGGCTACCGGCCCGGCCGGACGCTGCCGCTGCGGGTCGAGGCGATGCGCCAACTGCGCCGCCGCCGCACCCTGGTGGTCGGCGGGGTGCTGGCCGCGCTGCCGTTCGTCCTGCTGGCCGCGTTCCAGCTGGGCGGCACGCCCGGGCGGGAGAACCGCACCACGTTCATCGAGCTGGCGACCTCCTCCGGGGTCAACTTCGCCACCACGATGCTGTTCGTCGGCACCGGCTTCCTGCTGGTCATCCCGGTCGCGCTGTTCTCCGGCGACACGGTCGCCTCCGAGGCGAGCTGGTCCTCGCTGCGCTACCTGCTGGCCGCGCCGGTGCCCCGGGCCCGGCTGCTGGTGCGCAAGTTCACCGTGGCGATGGCCTTCTCGGCCGCCGCGGTGGTGCTGCTGCCCGCGGTCGGACTGGTGGTCGGCACCGCCGCGTACGGCTGGGGCGACCTGAAGCTGCCCACCGGGGCGAGCCTGACCGCCACCGAGGCGCTGCCCCGGCTGGGGATCGCCGTGCTGTACGTGTTCCTCGCCGAGATCGTGATCGGCGCGCTGGCGTTCTGGCTCTCCACGGCCACCGACGCCCCGCTCGGCGCGGTCGGCGGCGCGGTCTTCGCCTCCATCATCACGGGCGTGCTGGACGCCGTCACCGCGCTCGGCTCGCTGCGCGAGTGGCTGCCCGCGCACTGGCAGTACGCCTGGGCGGACGCGCTCCAACCACGGCTGGAGTGGGGCGGCATGGTGCAGGGCGTGGTGCTGTCGCTGTCGTACGCGGTGGTGCTGCTGGCGCTGGCGTTCCGCGGCTTCGCGGCGAAGGACGTGGTGTCCTGAGGGGCCGGTCCGCTCCGGGGCTCAGCGGGCGCCGTCGCGGACCAGCAGCAGGTCGAGGTCCAGGGCGTGCGCCCGGGACGTCCAGACCGGCAGGTGCTCGGTGAGGAACCAGGACGCCTCCTCCAGGTCGTCCTCGTCCAGCGCCTCGACGCCCTGCTCGTGCACCGACTCGGAGGCCAGCGCGGCCAGCTCGACCAGCAGGTCGCCGGTGTCGGCGCGGGCGGCGAGGGTCGGGTACGGCCACGGCCAGTCGTCGGTGGCACCGGCCGGGAACGGCCAGGGGCGCGACCACAGCGCGGTGAGGGCCGGGAGTTCGAGGGCGGTGAAGACCTCCGTCAGCTCGTCCCAGTGCCGGCCGGGGACGGAGACCGCGCCCAGCGGGGTGCCGAAGGCCCCGGCCAGGGCCGGGAGCAGGGCGGTGTAGCGGGAGTCCTGGTCGGGGCGCAGCCGGCCGGAGAGCAGCTCGGCGAGCGCGGCGGAGGGCGGCACGCCGGGGAGGGCGCGGTCGCCCGAGCCGGGCAGGCGCAGCAGGGCGGCGGCGTCCACCGCGAAGGCGGAGAAGTACTGTTCGGCCATGCCCGCATTCTGCCCCGGAAGGGGGACAACGCCCCTACGCGGGAGGAGGATTCGGGAAGGGAATTGACCGTGCGGGACCGTGCGGGACCGTAGGGACCCTTGGGGGGTGGCCGGGGGGTGGCCGTTGGCGGGTGGGGCGTCGGGGCGGGGCGTCAGGAGAAGCGGAAGAGCTGGGACTTGTCGCCCGGGTTGCAGGTGTTGACGGTGAGGGTGCTGCCGCTGCCGTTGTCGGTCAGGCAGCCCTGCGGGCCGTAGCCGAACTTGAGCTGGAAGTTGCCGGAACCGGCGTCGGCCAGGTACCAGCTGATCATGTCGCCGAAGGAACCGCTGTCCGCGAGTTCGGCGATGCTGGGGCTGGTCGCGTAGCGGGCGCCCAGGTTGATGCCGCTGTCGGCCTTGCAGGCGGTGAAGGTGGTCGCGCCGTTGGTGACGGACTTGACCCAGCCGTAGGAGGTGTGGCCGCCGGAGACCACGGGGACGCCCGCGCTGACGGCGTCGGAGCCGAGGCCGAGGGCGCGGCCGCTGCCGGTGTTGACCAGCTTCCCCCAGCCGGCGCCGCCGCAGCCCGGGGCCGGGCCGGACGGGGTGGTGGGGGTGCTGGGGGCGGTGGTGGTCTGCTGGGGCGGCTTGGGGGTGCTGCCGCCGTTCGCACCGCTGCCGGAGCCGCCGCCCGAGCCACCGGAGCCGCCCGAACCGCCGGAGCCGCCTGAGCCGCCGCCCGAGGCGGTCGAGGAGCCGCTGCCCGTTCCGCTGCCGTTGCCGGAGGAACCGGCGGAGGTGCCGGGGGCGCTCCCGCCGCCCCGGCCGCCGCCGTCGTCGGTGCCGGAGCCCTGCGGGGGGTCGGTGTTCGGCGGGGCGGGATCGCCGGACGGGTCGGTGCCGGGGGAGGGGGACGGCGACGGGGCGGGAGCGGGCTGCGCGGTGCCGGCGGAGGAGGCGGACGGGCCGGTGGCCGGGGCGGAGCCGCCGGGGGACCGGGTGCCGTCGGCCGTGCGGTGGGACTCCCGCTCCTGCCAGGGCAGCAGATCGAACTGCTGGGCGGTCACCCCGCCGCCGGTGACCAGCACCACGGGCAGGACCAGGGTGGCCAGGCGGCGGCGCCCGGAACGCTTCTTCGTGGCCGCGGCCGGGGCCGGGGCCGCGGCGGGTTCGGGCGCGGGGGCGGGGACGGGGGCGGGCGCGGGGGCGGGGACGGCCGGGGGCTCCTCGACGGCCTCGGGTCCGCTGAGCACCGTGCCGAGCCCGGCCGGGGTGGACATCGCCTGCCGGGCGGCGACGGCCATCGCCGCCGCGTCCGGGTAGCGCTCCGCGGGCTCCTTGGCGAGCGCTCTGGCGACCACCGCCCGCACCGGGCCGGGCACGCCCTCCGGCAGGTCGGGGACCGGCTCGCGGACGTGCTTGAGCACCACTTCGAGCGGCGTCCCGCCGGTGAACGGCACCGCGCCGGCCAGCAGTTCGTACAGCACCACGCCGACCGAGTAGAGGTCGGAGGCGGCCGAGGCGTCCTTGCCCTCGGCGCGTTCGGGGGCCATGTACAGGGCGGTGCCGATCACCGCGTGGGAGGTGGTGATCCGGCTGTCGGCCAGCGAGCGGGCGATGCCGAAGTCGGTGACGGTGACCCGCCCGTCCGCGTCGATCATCAGGTTGGACGGCTTGATGTCCCGGTGCACGATGCCCTGCCGGTGCGCGGCGTGCAGCGCGTCCAGCACCTGGGCGGCGACGTCCAGCGCGCGGTCGGTCGGCAGGGGGTCGCGGCCGCGGGCCCGGTCGAGGGGCTTGCCGGAGAGCAGCTCCATCACGATGTACGCGGTCCTGGCGTCCGGATCGGTGCCGTCCTCGCCGTAGTCGTGGATGTGCACCACACCGCGGTGGTTCATCGCCGCCAGCACCGTCGCCTCGCGGCGGAACCGGGCGGCGAAGACCTCGTCCTCCATCAGCGCCGGAAGGACGATCTTCACCGCGACCTGGCGGCCCAGCACCTGGTCCTCGGCCCGCCAGACCTCGCCCATCGCGCCGCTGCCGAGCCGCTCGGAGAGCGCGTACCGGCCCCCGAGGACCGTCCCCCGACCCCACATGTCCCGCATCCCCCGAGCATGTCGTACGACTTCTCCGCAGTGATTCTGGCCGTTCGAACGCGCAGGGGGAAGCCGGTGCCGCCCCCCGCCCTGCCCGACCGCCGAGACTCTACACCCGTTGCCTGGTGCAACTGGCTTGTGGAGGAACGGAGATGAGGCAGGGTCAGGGGCGGGCCGGTTCCGGTCAGCGGCGCAGGCGGGCGTCGGTGGCCAGCGAGTCGACCAGGGCCTCGACGCTGGTGGGCGGGAGGCCGCGGGAGACGAACCAGGCGCCGACGTTGCGCACGTCGCGCTCCAGGAAGGAGAGGCCGCGCGGGTTGGCCACCACGTCGACGATCTGCGGCACGTCGATGATCACCAGGCGGCCGCGGTGCACCAGGATGTTGTAGGCCGAGAGGTCTCCGTGCGCGTAGCCGTCGTAGGCCAGCAGGGCGAGGCTGCGGCCCAGCTGCGCCCACAGGTCGTCGATGTCGGCCTCCTCGGCGCGGAGTTGGGCCAGCCGGGGTGCGGCCGCGCCGTTCTCGTCGCCGACGAACTCCATCAGGATCTCGGTGCCGGTGATCTGCACCGGGTACGGCACGGCGACGCCCGCCGACCAGAGCCGGCACAGCGCGCCGAACTCGGCCGCCGCCCACTGGCCGGCGATCGCCTCCTTGCCGAAGGCGGTGCGCTTGGCCATCGCCCGGGTGACCCGGGACTCCTTGTGCTGGCGGCCCTCCAGGTAGCCGGAGTCCCGGTGGAACATCCGGTGCTGGGCGTCCCGGTACCGCTTGGCGGCCATCAGGGTGCGGCGGGTGGTGCCGGGGACGGAGCGCTCCAGCAGGAAGACGTCCGCCTCCTTGCCGGTCTTCACGATGCCCAACTCGGTGTCGACCGCCGCGAGTTCGGTGACGACCCAGTCGGGGCGCGGCTCGGGGCCCTTCTCGGTCGGGGTGGACTGGTCCCACGTCGACCAGCGGTCGCCGGTGGCGGGGCCGTCGGTCACGGGGGCGGGGTACTGCTGCTCGTCGGCGTCGGCGTCGGTGTCGGCGTCGGTGCCGAGGGCGGTGTCGGCGAAGTAGTCGTACTCGGGCTGGGAGTCGTCGAAGCGGTCGGCCCGGCGGCCGCGACGGGAAGCACCCTTGGGGCGGATGCGGGAGAAGGAATCGTTGTCGGCAAAGCGCTCGCGCACTGCGGTGGCTCCTGGGGAGTGGCCCACCGGGGCGCGGAGTGACGCGCTGTCAGCCGGTGGGGCGAAGACGGGGGGAGGCGTATGGCGCGCACACGAAGGCGCACCGCGTCACGGCGGCAACCATCGGTCTGCACCTCCTCTCGTCGGGCCCGCGGGCGCACGGCGGCGCGGCGGGACGGTTGCCACCTTAGGCGTGGGGGTGAACGCGGCGCAAAGGGTTTTTCGGGGGCGGTTGATTCGGGGTGGGGAGGGTGCGGCTGGGTGGGTGGCCGGGCGCGCAGTTCCCCGCGCCCCTGACGGGGCGAGGAGGGAGAGCGGGGGAGGGGTGGAGAGAAGGAGGGGGAGAGG